>PLXI01000279.1 GCA_003151375.1 Hyphomicrobiales bacterium | reverse complement strand
GGCCATCGACAAAGCCGAAGACCGTGAATTATTCCGCGAAGCCATGAAAAAAATTGGCTTGGAAACACCCAAGTCACGCCTTGCAAATGCCTCTGATGCCAAAGACGCTGACAAAGAGGCTTATGCTTTGCGTTTAGAAGCGGCCGTTGACAGACAAGCTTTCGAAACGCTCTGGGCCGAAGGCGAAGCCGATCGTCAGAAGAACTATCGCAGCCGGGCCATGGTGGAAGCCTATCAGGCGATGTTGGATGTGGGTTTGCCCTGCATCATCCGCCCGTCATTCACACTTGGTGGAACCGGCGGCGGCATTGCTTATAACCGCGNNACATTGTTGAAAAGGGCCTCGATGCCTCCCCCACCGCTGAAGTACTGATCGAAGAGTCAGTTCTCGGTTGGAAAGAATATGAGATGGAAGTGGTGCGCGACACCGCTGATAATTGCATCATCATCTGCTCCATCGAAAACATTGATCCGATGGGCGTGCACACAGGTGACTCAATTACCGTGGCCCCTGCCCTCACGCTGACCGACAAAGAATATCAAATCATGCGCANNGAGATGAACCCGCGCGTGTCGCGCTCATCAGCACTTGCCTCTAAGGCCACGGGCTTTCCGATTGCCCGGGTCGCGGCAAAACTGGCAGTGGGCTACACACTGGATGAATTGGCCAACGAAATCACCGGCGGCGCAACGCCTGCTTCGTTTGAGCCCTCGATTGATTATGTCGTTACTAAAATTCCACGCTTTGCGTTTGAGAAGTTCCCCGGCTCAGCGCCACTGCTGACCACCGCGATGAAGTCTGTCGGTGAAGTCATGGCCATTGGCCGCACCTTCCAAGAGTCGATGCAAAAAGCTTTGCGCGGGCTTGAAACCGGACTGTCTGGATTTGATGAAGTGGTGATTGAACATATGGGCGAAGGCGATGATCGCAACGCCATCAAGGCAGCCCTCGCCCAAGCAACGCCTGATCGCTTGTTGAAAATCGCCCAAGCCATGCGCCATGGCACGACAGTCGAGCAAATTTTTGCTGCCTGCAAATATGAGCCGTGGTTCTTGCGCCAGATCGAAGAAATTGTGCAGACTGAAAAGCGAATCCAGAACAATGGTTTGCCGAATGATGCTGAGAACTTACGCAAACTCAAAGCCATGGGCTTTTCGGATGCGCGTCTGGCTAAATTGGCCGGAACCAAAGAAGCAAAAGTTACCGCCCACCGCAAAAAGCTGAAGGTGCATCCAGTCTATAAACGCATCGATACTTGCGCCGCCGAATTCGCCTCACCCACCGCCTATATGTATTCCACTTATGAAGTGGGCTTGGCGGGTGATGCAGGCAATGAAGCCAAGCCTTCGAACAAAGAAAAAATCATCATCCTCGGCGGCGGACCGAACCGCATCGGCCAAGGTATTGAGTTTGATTATTGTTGCTGCCATGCCTGCTTTGCATTGCATGATGCGGGCTATGAATCGATCATGGTCAATTGCAATCCTGAAACTGTTTCAACCGACTATGACACGTCAGACCGTTTGTATTTTGAATCGCTCACCGCTGAAGATGTTCTTGAAATCATCCGCGTTGAACAAAGCAACGGTAAGCTAAAAGGCGTCATCGTGCAATTCGGTGGCCAAACACCGCTCAAATTGGCCGCAGCATTGGAAGCCGCTGGTGTACCAATCTTAGGAACTTCTCCTAAAGCCATCGATCTGGCCGAAGACCGTGAACAGTTTGCCAAATTGGTGCGCAAACTGAAGCTGGCCCAGCCTGAAAATGGCATCGCTCATTCTGGCGCCGAAGCCAAGAAGATCGCCAAGCGCATTGGCTTTCCTGTGGTCATCCGCCCATCTTATGTGTTGGGTGGCCGCGCCATGGAAATCGTCAAGGATGATGCCCAGTTGCAGCGTTACATCACCGAAGCCGTCGTCGTCTCAGGTGATAGTCCTGTGCTGGTTGATAGCTATCTCTCCAACGCCATTGAAGTTGATGTGGATGTGATCTGCGATGGCACAGACACTTTCATCGCTGGCGTGATGGAACATATCGAAGAGGCAGGCATTCACTCTGGTGACTCAGCCTGTTCACTGCCGCCTTATACGCTCAAAGCGCCGATCATCGCTGAACTCGAGGCCCAATCGAAAAAACTGGCTTTGGCGCTGAATGTTGTTGGTCTCATGAATGTGCAATTTGCCATCAAAGACGGCAAAGTTTACATCCTAGAAGTCAACCCTCGCGCCTCGCGCACTGTACCATTCGTGGCCAAAGTGATCGGTGAACCGGTGGCCAAAATTGCCGCACGCGTGATGGNNAAGCGGTTTTCCCGTTTAATCGCTTCCCCGGTGTGGATGCTTTGCTAGGCCCAGAAATGCGCTCAACTGGCGAAGTCATGGGCCTTGATACCACTTTTGATATGGCCTTTGCCAAATCTCAGCTGGGCGCTGGCATGCGCATACCGCTTTCCGGCAATGTTTTTGTCTCGGTCAAAGAAAGTGATAAGCCAAAGGTGCTCGCTTCGGTGAAGCAACTGGCTGAGCTTGGTTTCTCCATCATAGCCACTGGTGGCAACCATGCCTATTTTGAAAAGCACGGCGTGCCGTCAACCCGCATCAACAAGATTCTCGAAGGCAGGCCCCATATCGGCGATGCCATAAAGAACGGCGATATTGCACTGGTGCTCAACACCACGGAAACCCGTTCTTCGGAATCAGATAGCAAACCCATCCGCCAAACTGCAGTGATGCAGCGTGTACCTTATTACACCACCTTGGCTGGCATTCTTTCGGCCACCAAGGCCATCGCCGCGCGCAAGGCCAACGCCATTGAGGTTAGGCCGTTGCAGGATTATTTCCGTTAGCTGTTTTGAGAATTATTTGTGAAGTGATGAACCAAATTGATCTAGCCTGCGTATCGTTTGCAGGAGGCTCACATGAAACGCATCTTCCTATTGCTTTCACTCACCATTTTTGCACATCCAGCTTTGGCCGAAGACGGAGCGGCGGCCAACGAAACCTTTAAATCCGTAATTACTGAGCAACTTCAAGCCATTGCGCGCGATGATGGCGCGTCGGCCTATGCTGAAGCCGCACCCAATGTGCAGCAAATCTTTCCCTCGCCAGACATATTTATGAACATGGTGCAAACTGGCTATCCGCAAGTTTACCGCAACAAACAATATAACTTTGGCGACGCTGGAACTGATGAAATGGGCCGGCCTTACCAGAAAGTCGAAATTCTTGGGATGGACGGCGCGCGTTACATCGCGATCTATTTCATGGAACGCCAAGCTGACGGCAGTTGGAAAATCTCCGGTGTGGTTATGGCCAAAGAGCCTGAAACCGAAAGCTAAACGCCATAGCCAACTCTTGCAATTTCTCGCAATCTAGTCCACATTGAACCATACCCGGCGGAGACTATTCTTCAGCCGGGTTGATTTTTCAGTTCAAGCGGCAGTCGCTCTGGGTTTCATCAGCCCGAAGCGAAGCATTGCCCCAGAGGAATAGTAAGATGGTCGATAAGGTGCCGATGACGGCTGAAGGCTATGCCACCATGCAGACTGAGGTGCAGCATCTGAAACAATCAGAGCGCCCGCGCATCATCCATGCGATCGAAGAAGCGCGCGCCCATGGCGATCTTTCTGAAAATGCTGAATATCATGCTGCCAAGGAAGCCCAGGGCTGGAACGAAACCAAGATTCAGGAATTAGAAGATAAAATGTCGCGCGCTGAGGTGATTGATCCTGCCTCGCTCTCAGGCAGCACGGTCAAATTCGGCGCCAAGCTTGAACTCATTGATGGCGAAACCGATGCTGTGGTGCGATATCAAATCGTCGGCGACTTTGAAGCCGATGTGAAGAAGGGCCGCATCTCGCTGTCTTCGCCTATTGCTCGCGCTCTAATCGGCAAAAAGCAGGGCGATGAAGTGGAAGTCCACACACCCGGCGGCAGCAGGTCTTATGAGATTAAGAAGGTGGCTTGGAAGTAATCCCATCGTGCGAGCAAGTTGCAGACTTGCGAAGCGAAAGATGGGCCATTGAGACAAAGCCGCCGCCCTCCATCCATTCCTCCCCGCGATTGTACAATAGCGACAGGCCGTGTTACGCCCGCAGCCGGGTGATAAACTGCTGTCGCCCCAATGGGAGTTCACACGATGTCAAATGATAGTCTTCTCGTTATTTTAGTTGTCGGTCTTATTGCTGGTTGGCTGGCCGGACAAATAGTCAAAGGGACAGGATTCGGCGTTCTCGGCGATCTTGTTATCGGCATCCTCGGCGCGTTCATCGGGAGCTGGCTTATTCCCCAAATCGGCATTCATCTTGGCACGGGTTTTGTCGCGGCAATCATAAACGCAACGATTGGCGCACTGATCTTGCTTTTTGTCATCCGCTTGGTGCGTGGCGGCGGCGGCTGGAGAAATCGCTGGTAACCGGCAAGTTGCCGCTACCTGCTTAAAACTGAATACGCTTGTGCCTCATGTCCGATCATTGAAGCGGACTGAGGCATGAGTGCCATCACAGAACGGTTTGTTTTTTGAAGCGCCACATCGGCACAGAGCAACCCGGTTGCGCACTTCGTAAGTAGCACCGCTTGCACCCACAACCGGAATGCCACCACGCACCCAAAGCGGACCACTAACCCCTTCAGCTGTATCCTGAACCAAGCCGAGTGACGGCTCAAACTGCGGCTCGATTGCTTTTCCGGATACGCGGTCTTTAACGACCAACCGTCCGCCCGGACAATGACCAGCCTCGAGCTCAACCAATTTCGCAGCCTTCGGTTGATCGCTTTTTTGTACCAAATTCCACACCTGTCCATGCGGATCGCAAAAACGCGCAAATGCACAGAGGCTTTCGGCATCCTCAAGCACCTGCGTTTGTCCTTTAATGCGATTTGCCTGTTTTTCGTAAGGGTCAAGAGTTGCCGTCTCGGTTCCATCAAAATTTATCTTGGTGTGTGCGCCATCGCAAAATGGTTTGGTTGCCGACATCCCGCATCGGCAAAGCTTAAATTTCTGAGGATGTGGAAACGCTTTTCCTTCTTTCCACTCCACGGATTCGCCCTTGTCATTCGTCTCTATGTGCTGATCAGCAAGGGGCATGTCACCCTCGACAAGATAGGGGCCATTTTTGGCAACCGTAATCTTCATGTTGTTTGCTTTGCTTGTCATTGCGCTTAACCTTTCCCGAAACTCAAACAATGGATTTTCAATTACAACTTCGACAACCAGCCTGCAAATTTCATCATGCCTTCTGGCCAAGGCCCATGGCCACTGGCCGTGTTGATATGACCCTGCGCTCCGGCATTGACGAAATCAGATCCCCAAGCGCTTGCGATATCGGCGGATTGTCCGAGCGTTGAGAACTCATCATTGCTGCTGGCAATAACAACGGAAACAAATGGCAAAGGATTGCGCGGCACTTTAACCATTTCGGCATCGATCTTTGGTTCCAATTTCTCGAGTTCCTGTTGGCAAGGTGGGGCCACCAGAAACGCGCCCTTCACTTGTGCAATCACACCAGCCTCGCGCAGTGCACCAACGGCGTGGGCCACTAAAATGCACCCCGCCGAATGCGCCACAAACACCACGGGCTTATCTGTGGCGGTCACGGCGGCAACTAACGCACCAACGGCTTTGCTGAGCGAGCCATAGAACCAATCTTCTTGCTCCACGATTTTCGCCGTCGACAATTTTGATACCATGCGTTGTTGCCAATGCGGCTCGCCATTGGCCGCAGCGCCAGCATAACCCGCAATCACCAATATGCTTGTCTCGGAAGATTTCATGTTTTCACCAATTGCTTTTTCAAACCCCAGATCACCAGCCCAATCACCAAGCCCCAGAATGGGGCGCCTATTCCCACAATCACAATGCTCGAGGCGGTGATCAGGAATGTGACCAATGCAGCTTCAATTTCATTGGGCTCTTTCATCATCGCCTGAACCGCGCCCATCAATGGCGAGAACAGTGCTAACCCAGCTATGGCATGCACCAGATCATTTGGCAAAGCACCCAGCACTTTCACAAATAAGCCGGCAGCTAGACCCACCCATGCGTAAAGCGCGCCATAGGGTAAAGCCACTTTCCAACGCTGGCTTGGATCAGGATGTGTATCTGGCCCAGTGGTCAAGGATGCTGTGATGGCGGCCATATTCACCTGTGGCCCCATGAACGGTGAGAGCAAGGTTGAAGCCAAACCTGTTGTGATTAAAGCCGAAGCGACAGGCGGTTGATAACCTGAGGCGCGCAACACCGCAAAGCCGGGTAAATTCTGTGAAGCCATAGTGACGAGATATAACGGCAAGCCCAAACTGATGATGGCGGCGAATGAAAACGCAGGCCAATCATAGGTCGGCCGCGCCACTGCGAAATCGCTGGTATTGAAATTCATCAGCCCACTGAAGGCCGCAAGCCCAAGCCCCAACACAACCACGATCGGCACAGTCCACATCGGCTTCCACAGCCGCAAGACAAAGAATCCAATCACCAGCGGCACCACCTGCCAAGGCATTGCAAGAGACGCAGCAGGCACTATCAAAACATAAGACATCAACACGCCAGCGAGCATCGCCGAAGCCACCGATGACGGGATGCGTTCAATGCCGCGGGCCAGAGGCGCAATCAATCCGGTGAGCGCAGCCAACAGCCCTGCCACAGCAAAGGCCCCCAAGGCTGATGTATAAGCCACACCATGCGCACTGGTGGCCAGCAAGGCAGCCCCCGGCGTTGACCAGGCAATAATCATCGGCATTTTGTGCCGCCATGATAGCCAGAGCGTCAGACCACCCATCGCAAAGCACAACATCGCTGCCCAAGAAATCTTCTGCGCCTCATTAGCCCCAACTGCTTCTGCGGCCTGCATCACAACTAAAATTGTTGAAGCAAAGCCCACCACAACAGCGGCCAAAGCCGATGAGATGAGCGTCGGCCAATGTTCATCCTTCATCATAGCAACGGCACTCCTGGCTCATCTTTTGCGACACGCAAAACGATAGAGGTTTTTACACTTTCCACATTGGGCGCTTTGGCCAAAGCGCCCAGCACGAAACTTTGGATGGATTGCAAATCACGCCCGACGCATTTGAGAATGTAGTCGGCATTGCCAGACACACCATAACATTCGCGTACAATGGGCCAACCCGCCACGCGGCGTTCAAAATCCCGCATCTGGTCTTCGGCTTGGCTCTTAAGGCCGACGAGAGCAATAACCTCGGTGCCATATCCCAGCTTTTCACCCGCCAATCTGGCGCGGTAACCACTGATAAAGCCCGCTTCTTCGAGGGCCTGTACACGCCTCAAAGTGGGCGGCGGAGAAAGACCAACGCGGCCCGCCAGTTCAACATTGGAAATACGGCCTTCGCGCTGTAATTCCTTGAGAATTTTCCAATCGATTGTATCGGGTTTGCCACTGCGGTCCATAGCCGTGCATACGCAATTTTATTGCGTCATGAAAGAGCCATCTTAGCGCAACAGGCTTTCATGTATGGGTTTTTCCGTGCTAGGGGAAAGCTGGAGTTCAATTTTGTCAACCACCCCCCTGCTCGATCTCATTCATTCGCCTGCTGATCTGCGCCAAATTCCCGATGCGGATTTGCCCCAGTTGGCGGCTGAATTGCGCGCTGACATGATTGACCAAGTTTCCAAAACCGGTGGCCACTTGGGCGCAGGCTTGGGCGTGGTGGAATTGACCATTGCCATCCATAAAGTTTTCAACACACCAGATGATCGGCTGATTTGGGATGTGGGCCACCAAGCCTATCCGCACAAATTGTTGACTGGCAGGCGTGAACGTTTTGGCACTTTGCGCCAAGAAGGCGGCCTTTCAGGTTTCACGCGACGTGCCGAAAGTGAATACGATGCCTTTGGTGCGGCTCACTCATCCACTTCTATTTCGGCTGGCCTTGGCATGGCCGTGGCGCGCGATTTGAAAGGGGAAAAACACAATGTCATTACCGTGATCGGCGATGGTGCGATGTCTGCCGGCATGGCCTTTGAGGCGCTGAACAATGCGGGTGCCTTAGGCTCACGTATGATCGTAATCCTGAATGATAATGATATGTCGATTGCGCCGCCATCTGGTGCGATGAGCACTTATCTCGCCAAGCTGGCCACTGGCAAAACCTATTATAGCGCAAGAAGCCTGGGCAAAAAACTCGCGGCCTCTTTAGGCCGCAAAGCTGAAGCTGCAATCAAGAGCGCTGTCGGTCATGCCCGCGGGTTTGTAACGGGCGGCACCATGTTTGAAGAACTTGGCTTTTATCACATTGGCCCGATTGATGGCCACGATCTTGCAACACTGCTTGCGGTGTTACGCAACGTACGTGACAATGCCACCGGGCCAGTGTTGATCCATGCAGTTACACGGAAGGGCAAAGGCTATCCGCCCGCTGAGGCCGCCAACGACAAATATCACGGCGTCAACAAGTTCAACGTCATCACTGGGGAACAATCAAAACCCACATCCAACGCGCCAGCTTACACCAAGGTTTTCGGCCAAGCATTGGTTCAAGAAGCCGGGCTGGATGAGCGCATCGTGGCCATCACTGCCGCCATGCCATCAGGCACCGGGCTTGATCTGTTCGCTGAGACTTTCCCTAAGCGTATCTTCGATGTCGGCATTGCCGAACAACATGCCGTAACCTTTGCGGCGGGCCTTGCCACGCAAGGCATGAAGCCCTTTGCTGCGATTTATTCCACCTTCCTGCAGCGCGCCTATGATCAGGTGGTGCATGATGTGGCCATTCAAAAATTGCCCGTGCGTTTCCCCATAGACCGCGCCGGATTTGTGGGTGCTGATGGCCCCACCCATTGTGGCGCATTTGATGTGGGTTATCTGGCCAACCTCCCAGGCTTTGTGGTGATGGCCGCGAGCGATGAGGCCGAACTTAAGCACATGGTGCGCACCGCCGCTGATTATGATGAAGGCCCAATTTCGTTTCGCTATCCACGTGGTGACGGCGTTGGCGTTGAGATGCCAGAGCGTGGGCAATTCCTCGAAATCGGCAAGGGTCGTGTGGTCAAGCAAGGCAGCCGCATTGCGCTCCTTTCATTTGGCACCAGGTTGCAAGAGGCCCTAGGTGCTGCTGACGAATTAGACGCCAAGGGCTTTTCCACCACGGTGGCTGATGCCCGCTTTGCCAAGCCACTGGATATGGACCTGATCAAACAACTGGCCAGCAGCCATGAAATGTTGATCACACTGGAGGAAGGCGCCACTGGCGGTTTTGGCGCTCAGGTACTGCACGCCTTGGCCAAATTAGGCTTGCTTGACCGTGGCCTCAAAATCCGCACCCTGACACTGCCCGATGAATTTACCGAACAAGCCAAGCCTGAGGTTATGTATGCCAAGGCGGGGTTGGACCGCAAAGGCATCGTGGCCACCGCACTGCAAGGTATCGGCATTTCAGCCGATGAGGCCGTTCGGCGCGCCTAACTGCACAAAAACCAAACAATAAACCGTGACATGCGCGGTTTATAAGCACTGACACCCTTGTTATCTGCAATTTGGCAGCTATGTTAATTCGTCATAGCTCTATTGGAGTCTCCCATGCCCACCCGTCACGCCCGCATCATCATTCTCGGTTCTGGCCCTGCTGGTTATACAGCAGCAATTTATGCCGCCCGCGCCATGCTGAAGCCATTGGTGATTTGTGGCACCCAGCCAGGCGGGCAACTTACCATCACCACTGATGTGGAAAACTATCCGGGTTTTGCCAAAACCATCCAAGGCCCCTTCCTGATGGATGAGATGAGGGCCCAAGCCGAACACATGGGCAGCGAAGTCATTAGTGACACGATCACATCTGTCACCTTGAAATCACGGCCCATAAAACTGGTCGGCGACAGTGGTGTCACTTATACGTGCGACGCATTGGTGATCGCCACAGGCGCACAAGCCAAGTGGTTGGGTCTTCCATCAGAAAAGCACTTCCAAGGCTTTGGTGTTTCGGCCTGTGCCACCTGCGATGGCTTTTTCTATCGTGGCAAAAAAGTTTTGGTCGTCGGCGGCGGCAACACCGCGGTTGAAGAAGCTCTATTCCTAACAAATTTCGCCAGCGAAGTGACGGTGGTTCACCGCCGCAACGAATTCAAAGCCGAAAAGATTTTGCAACACCGCTTGCACAATCACCCCAAAATCAAAGTGGTCTGGGACAGCGAGTTGATTGATGTGCTGGGCACGCATGAGCCGAAAGGCGTTCATACGGCCCGTTTGCGCAATCTGAAAACCAACGCCACAACCGATATGCTGGTGGACGGCGTTTTTGTGGCCATCGGCCATAAGCCTGCAACCGAATTATTTGAAGGCCAACTGGCGTTTAAAAATGGCGGCTATCTCGTCACTGACAGCTGGAGCACCAAAACATCCATTCCCGGTGTTTTCGCTGCCGGCGACGTGAGCGATGACATTTACCGCCAAGCGGTAACGGCTGCGGGCATGGGCTGTATGGCCGCCCTCGAAGCAGAAAAATATCTACACGTGCATGTGGCCGAAAAGAGCACAGCGCAACAAGCGGCGGAGTGAAATATGGATTGGGATAAACTGCGCATTTTTCATGCGGTGGCTGAGGCTGGCTCATTCACGCATGCGGGCCATGAACTATTGCTCTCGCAATCTGCAGTTTCTCGCCAAGTCTCAGCGCTGGAAGCTGATCTTAAAGTACCGCTGTTTCACCGCCATGCGCGCGGATTAATTCTAACCGAACAAGGTGAAGTGCTTTACCGCACGGCCAATGACGTGCTCGGCCGACTGGCTGAGGTAAAAACCCGTTTGATGGATTCAAAAGAAAAGCCATCGGGTGATTTGCGTATCACCACAACAGTGGGCCTGGGTTCTGTTTGGCTCACACCGCGCATCAAAGAATTCATGGAGCTTTATCCCGATATAAATGTTGTATTGCTATTGGAAAATCGTGAGCTTGATCTCTCCATGCGTGAGGCCGATGTGGCGATCCGCTTGCGCAGGCCATTGCAGCCCGATCTTATTCAACGCAAACTTTTCACCGTGCATCATCACGTTTATGCTTCGCCAGACTATTTGAAGAAATATGGCGTGCCAAAATCGGTGGATGATTTGGACAAGCACAAAATTATGATCTTTGGTGAAACCGAAGACTTCCTGACTGATCTCAATTGGTTGGCAACCGTGGGCAGAGAGTTGGGCAATCCGCGCCGTGCCGCTTTGCGGGTGAACAGTGCCTATGGCCTGCGCCGCGCGGTTCATGCTGGCGCTGGCTTGGCGATTTTGGCTGATTATAATGTGCCGTCAGATTCAAATCTGGTTATCATCGATCTGCCGTTGGAAGCCGCACAGTTTGAATGTTACTTTGTCTATCCTGAAGAAATGAAAGACACCAAACGTGTCACCGCGTTTCGCGATTTCATCGTGAACAAGGCGAGGGAGTGGAGCTTCTAAGGTTTTCCAACAAAGTTTCGTGCTTCGTGAACAATGTCAAACCATGTTTCACTTGCACCACGATACTCCAACCACTGTTTCATTTTTCGTCCGTGGCCGGGATCAAAATAATCACCACGCTGTTCTTTCACCAATTGATTGACGCGCGAATTTGGCAGTTTAACGACCAACTGGTTTTTTGATGAGATCATCGCAAAAATCTTGCCCTCAACTTTGAGTGCGTTGGCACCAAATCCTTTGCCTTCTCCGAAGGTAACCTTGTCATCGCCTGCAAATGACTTCGCAATCTCTAAGAATGTTGAGTGAACGTTGGTATTGGAAGATTTCGTCATCATAATTCGGGTCAATCCATCAACATCAATCCAATCGAAGCCACTAAAGCTGCGGCCAAACTGGTGTTGATGATGCGGAACCACTTGGGGTCATTCATCAGGTTTTTAAGAGCCACACCAAACGCAGCCCAGGTGACGGCTGAGCTCAGACCCATAAATAAATACACGCCCACCACACTGATAAGCCCCGTCTTAAATTGTGTTGGCAAAGTGAATGCCGAGAGCGAATAGACGCCCATGATCCAAGCCTTGGGATTGACCCATTGAAACCCACAACCTTGTATAAAATTCAATGGCTTAGAAGCGACAACGGAATCATTCTCTGAAGGCCGAGCGGTGGCGATTTTCCACGCCAGCCACAACATGTAAATTGAACCGATAACTTTGATCACGGTGAGCAAGAAGGGATAGACGTCAAAAATGCGACCCAGCCCTAGGCCCACACATAGAATTAAAAATGGAAAGCCAAAGCCAACACCAAAGATCATTGGGATGGCAGCGCGGAATCCAAAATTCACACCTGTTGCCAACAACACGGCATTGTTCCGCCCCGGCGTATAGGCCGAGATAAAGGCGAAGGTGATAAGTGCAAGAAAAAGCGATGTGGTCATGTGGTCAGCTTTACATCGGACATTCTGCAAATATAAAGACTGACCATGCAACCGATTAATTGCGACCTAAAAAGTCGCCCTTACCGATTTCCACACCAATGCTACGCATCAGGTTGTGTGCCGTTGCCATGTGGAAATAATGGTTCGGCCAAACCGCGCCATTGATATAATCACTGCCACTCATCTCCACGTCTTTGCCGCTCACCTTGAGTGTAATGGTGCGCGTTGCTGCACCGTCGAATTTCTTGGCATCAATGCTCTTGATGAAGTCGGCAGTTTTGGTGATGCGCGCATAGAGTTCTTCAAATGTCTTTTCATCATCGGCATATTTCGGAATTTCAGTTTCAGACAAACGTGCCGCACAGCCCTTGGCTTGATCGCACAGGATTAAAATTTGTGCGGTCAACGGCAACATGTCGGGATAAGTGCGTAAAGCCAGAACCACAGATTTATCGAGCTTACGCGCATCGCAGAAGGCTTCGGCCTTCTTCAAAATTTTGGTGATGGAGCTAAGGTTCTTCAACAGAAATGGAACTGATTGTGCGTACATTTGTTTCTTCCTTTGTTATTTCAAATTACCGCAAAAGCGCTGAATGCGCTGACATGCGTCTTCGAGAATTGTCGTAGCAGTTGCATAAGAAATGCGAAAATACGGTGACGTGCCGAAGGCTGCGCCATGCACCGCTGCCACACCTTCAGCAGCCAGCAATTCGCTGACAAAGTCTTCGTCATTCGCAATCACTTTGCCGGATGGTGCTGTCTTGCCGATCAGGCCGTGGCATGACGGATAGACATAAAAAGCACCCTCCGGCGTTTGACAGGTCAAACCCTTAGCCTGATTGAGCATTGATACAACAAGATCGCGGCGCTCTTTGAACACTTTGTTGTTATCTGGGATGAAGTCTTGTGGTCCATTCAGCGCTTCAACCGCCGCCCATTGAGAAATACTCGATGGGTTAGACGTGGATTGCGACTGCAGCTTGCCCATTGCCTTAATCAAGTTTTCTGGCCCTGCCGCATAACCAATGCGCCAGCCCGTCATGCAATAGGCTTTTGATACGCCATTCATGGTCAATGTGCGATCATAAAGCTTAGGCTCAACTTGCGCTGGGGTGACAAATTTAAAATCGTCATAGGTTAAGTGTTCATACATATCATCGGTGAGCACATGAACATGTTCATGCTTCACGAGAACATCAGTCAACGCCTTCATTTCAGCATGCGAATAGGCAGCACCCGTGGGGTTAGAAGGTGAATTCATAATGAGCCACTTGGTCTTTGGCGTGATGGCCTTTTCGAGGGCAGCGGCTTGCAGCTTAAAGCCTTTGGCAGGATCACCCTGCACAATGACAGGCTTCCCGCCCGCCAGCAAAACAATGTCAGGATAGCTCACCCAATAAGGTGCTGGAATAATCACTTCATCACCGGGGTTCACCGTGGCCAGAAGGGCATTGAACAAAATCTGCTTGCCACCCGTACCAACAGACACTTGGCTGGTCTTATAGGTCAGGCCATTCTCGCGCTTGAATTTATCCACAATGGCTTGCTTCAACTGCGGGATGCCGTCCACTGCGGTGTAACGGGTTTTGCCGTCATTGATGGCTTTGATCGCTGCATCTTTAATGTTGCGCGGCGTTTCAAAATCTGGCTCGCCAGCAGCAAGCCCAATCACGTTCTTGCCCTCAGCCTGCATGGCCAACGCTCTACCCGAAATGGCAATGGTGGCGGACGGTTGAATGCGGTTCAATGCGTCAGAAATAAAACCCATGGATAGTTCCTTTCGGCCGCTGTCTATCCCCTGAATGCCAGCCTCGCAAGCGGCAATCTGACAAGTGCAATTCTCACGCAGGTCTGGCATGTTAAAACCCATGAAGCGCAAACCTATCACCGTTCTGGGAGGGGGCATTGCAGGCCTTTCGGCGGCCATCGCCCTCGAAAAAACCGGCCATCAAGTCACTATTCTGGAAAAGACCAAAGTCTTTGATCCCATTGGCGCTGGCATCCAGCTTGGCCCCAATGCGGTGCGCGCTCTGCAAAAGATTGGCATTTGGGAGGCGGTGGAGCCCATCTCGTCATCGCCGCGCGCCCATCATTTCCGCAGCGCCGTAACTGGCCGCCTGCTCAATGAAGTGCCGCTGGGCAAAGAATATGTCACCCGCTTCGGCCAGCCCCACCGCATTGCCCACCGTGCCGATCTGCACGAGGCTTTGCTGGGTGTGATCAGCAGCAAAGAAGCCATCACCCTGAAAATGGGCCAGGATGTAAACCCGCTCACCCTCAAAGGCCAAGTCATCGCTGCTGATGGCATGTGGTCAAAAACCCGTGAAACACTGTTCCCCGGCCATGTGCCGGAAAAACTTCCCGTCACCATTTTTCGTGCCATGATTGATGTGCCGGAGATTGCGGGCATCGACATGAGCTGCGTGAACTTCTGGATGTATAAACACGCACATTTCATCCACTATCCGGTCACCAAGCGCAATAAATTGAACATCGTGGCAGTGGCGCCGGAGCCCGGGCCTGAAGCGGCGCTTAAGAACGTCCATGCCCTGCCCCGCGCCGTGCTCGATAAAATCCCCGGCTTCACCCGCTGGACAGCCGCCATGCTGCCCCCCATGAAGCAATGGCATAAAGACAACATCTTGCTCATCGGCGACGCCGCACACGGCACAGTGCCTTGGCTAGCCCAAGGTGCGGCCATGTCATTGGAAGATGCCGCCGCCTTAATGGATACAACTGATCCCGTCACCTTCACCAATATGCGCGCCGCACGCTGCGTCAGGCTGCATGAGCAAACCGTGGCAACGGGTAAAATTTATCATTATTCCGGCTTCAAAGGCTTTGCCCGCGATACCATGCTGCGCATGCGCTCTCAGGCTTGGTTGATTGAGCGTATGGGCTGGATTTACCGCGGGCCATAACGCTATTCACAATATAGTGATTAGGAGGGCTCGTGATAGCCACACAATCGCCATACTGAAAAACGACTAAATCCAGCCTCAGTCAACCCTCAACCGAACCCGGAGAACACAATGAAATATCTCTCGTCATTTCTTCTTGCCACCACCCTAACAACGGGCACGGTTTTCGCAGCAGGCAGCGCAACCACACCATCCGCTCCGCCAGCCGCCGCACCGCAGGCGCTGAAAGCCCCGATGATGACAAAGTGTCACGAAGGCTTTGAACTTAAGACGCTCGCTAACGGCAAACACAAATGTGTGAAGGTGAAAGCTGAACTCACACACGATCAAGAACTCTATGCCAAAGGCTATAAGCTCGCAAAGGCTGGCGATTATGAGCAAGCCATCGCAGTTCTTTCTTCTGTCGAGAACCATGACAATCCGGATGTTCTCAATATGCTGGGTTATTCCAACCGCAAAGCTGGCCGCATTGAATTGGGTATTTCTTACTACGCTGAAGCCTTAGCCCTAAAGCCAGATTTTGTGCTGGCACGTGAATATCTGGGTGAAGGTTATGTCGCGGCTGGAAAAGTTGATTTGGCTAAAGTGCAGCTCGCCGAAATCCAAAAAATCTGCGGCACCGATTGCGCGGAATTCAAAGACCTCTCGAAAGTGATTGACGGCGCAACACTGTAAGCCACTCACTCAACACACTTACATGGCTCACCCCTTCTTAGGCGTGAGCCATTCTTGTTTGGCGCGGCCCAATCCTTCAATGCCAAGACGCTGAGCCAGGGCCGGCAATAAAATCTGTAAATCTTCTTCCAGCCCAAAAGGTGGATTACGAATGATAAGGCCCGAACCTGAAAGCCCCGATTGTTCGTGAGTGTTTTTTACCCGCAGTTCAGCGCAGAGCAGGTTGCCAATTCCAAGCCCCGCTATGCCTGTCACCAGCCCATCAACAAAGTCTTCCGTTGTGATGGGATACCAAATCATCACCACACCGGTTTCAAACCGCCGCACAGCTTCAGCCAGCAAGCGGCATACCTTGGCGGCCTCGTCTTTGACCTCATAAGGCGGATCAATCAGCACCAACCCGCGCCGCTCTTTGAAGGGCAGTTGCTGCTTCACCGCAGCCAGAGCGTCAAGTTGGGTGATGAACAGTCGCTTTTCGCCGTGATAGTTCATCCGCAAGGTGTCAGCCTCCTCGGGGTGAAGTTCATTGGCGACGAGGCGGTCAATGCTGCGCAGAAGCTGCAAGGCAATATCAGGAGAGCCCGGATAAAATCTGTTACCCCCCGCCGGATTCAGACCAGCAATAACCCGGCGATATGGTGCAAGCACAGCTTCTACTTGGCTTGAAAACGCCTCTTGCATAAGCCCGATCCCACCCAACCATTCTCCGGTTTTACTGGCCGCCTCGCTTTGCAAGTCATAGGCCCCTGCCCCCGCATGGGCATCAAGCACGCCAAAGGGCTTGTCTTTTGCCGCCAGCCGCTCAATCACTTTGGCCAATACGGCATGCTTCAAAACGTCTGCATGATTTCCGGCGTGATAGGCGTGTCGATAATTCATAACGGCGCAATATCCTTCAATTTCAATAAGGTCAAACCGGCTGATTAACTGGCCAGTAAGCATTTCGCTTCATTTTGCACCCCATGAACGGATTAACAATTCAGCATTCTATACTGGCTCTTGCCTTGGCCCTATTTGCCAACCAAAGCCAAGCGTCCGCCGTCTCCAGCCCATATTTCGGCGGTGAGATGACCGGAATCTATCAGCTGGCTTCGTCGAACAAAGTGCCTCAAAAGCAATTGCTGAGTGGCATGCAGGATTGTCTAGACAACGCTTGCTCACAACTTCACAAGTCGGGCCATTCGCAAAACACCCAAAAACTGCTACCATAATCCTGCCACGACTTTGGGATGTATCTGGCATATATAACTTTGGGGAAACTATTTAATGAAACTTATGAGCAAATCGGCAGCAATCTTGGCCAGCGTCATTTTACTTGATGGCTGCGCCAGCATGAACCTGTTTAAGGACTCAACACCCGAGCAAGCCCCAGCTGTGTCACAAGAACCACTTCCCGCGCCTGGCATGGCTGCTCCGGGTGCCTCTGGTGTATTTAGCGCTGCTCAAATCAAAACACTGCTCACCGGCAAAAGCTGGCGTTGGAGCAGCCCAAAATACGCTGGTGTGACCCTCTATGCCTCAGACGGCACATCGCTTGTGGAAGTAACCGGCAAGGGCACAACCCAAGGCCACTGGGAAGCGCGTGACGGCCAGTTGTGTGAAAGCTTCGCGCCTGCTGCCTTCTTGCCGCAAGGTGTTCCTATGACATGCCAAGCATTTACCAGCGCCAATGGCAATTACATGGTTGGGCCCGCTACATTCCAACTGGCATCATAGAATATCAAACGAGCAAGTTTTTCTTCTTGCAAAGTAGAAGATGGACCAAATTGAAAATACTTTCCCACCCTTAACTTGCCCTTGGCGTCAGCTTGTGGCAGATCGCGGGTAATGAAAAGCCCTGCCCTGCCACTCACTATTTTTGCAACACTCTGCCTTGTTGCGTGTTCAACCGATCCGCGGGGGGTTCGCATCATCAACAATAGCACACCGGCTGCACCAGCAGCACCCGACACAACGGCTCAACCGATCCGCGATTTGGCTGGAGCAGAAATCACCGCTGTGTTGATCGGCAAGACTTTCCAATATACCCGCAAAGGCGCATCGGGCTTTGTGGTTTACAATGCTGATGGCACATTGAAGGTTAAAGACGACAAGACGGGCACCTCAATCGGCAAATGGACGGTGAATGGCAGCCAGTATTGCGAAACCTATAGTGTCACCCAAGCCATGGAATGCGGCAGTTTCAAATCCACGGGCAATGCCTATTTTGCCGCCAATACCCGCATCGAAGATTTAAGAATCTAGCGTTGTAAAAATGGATTGCTCTTGCGCTCTTGGCCAATTTGGCTGGGGCTGCCATGACCAGGCAAGAATTCTACATCATCACCCAAAGGCAGAACCTTTTCGTGGATGGAACGCATGAGAGTTTCATGGCTGCCCATCGGAATATCGGTTCGCCCGATTGAGTTTTTGAACAGCACATCGCCCATTAAAGCGAATTTGTTTTCCGCGCTGAACAAAACCACTGAGCCAGGCGAATGCCCCGGCGCTTCAATCACCTTGAATGATACCCCGCCCACATTAACTTCATCACCGTCTTTCAACCATTGATCGGGGTTGACTGATTTTGCCTCTGGCATGCCAAACATCGGCCCACGGTTTGGAATGTTGTCAAGCACCGGCTTATCAGCGATATGCGGCCCAATCACGGGCACTTTTAATTTCGCGGCTAATTCGGCTGCACCGCCAGCGTGATCGACATGGCCATGGGTGAGGAGGATCTTCTCCACCCTAACACCTGCCTCAGCAATGGCCGCCTCAATCAGTGCCAAATCGCCTCCCGGATCGACGACTGCTGCCTGTTTGGTATCTTCGTCCCAGACGATTGAGCAGTTTTGTTGAAACGGAGTGACGGGAATGATGCGAATTGAAAGCTTTGTCATTCACCTCAAATAGTCTGTGGCGCTTGCGCCGTCAAACCCGCTTCCGCTATCAGGGGGTATGAATAATTTGCGCACCATCCGTGATATCTTAAGATTTGCCGTCACATCCTTCAACAAGGCCGGCCTCGCCCATGGCCATGGCACAACATCGCCGATCGATGAGGCGGCGTTTCTTATTCTTGAGACGCTGAAGCTTCCGGTGGATGATATCAACCCTTGGGCCGATGCCGCATTGACCGAGGTGGAGCGCCAAGCCCTATTGGCCTTGATCGACAAGCGCATCAAAACCCGCAAGCCTGCCGCCTATCTCGTCAACAAAGCATACATGCAGGGTGTTCCATTTTATGTGGATGAGCGCGTGATTATACCACGCTCATACATCGGCGAGATGATGGCCAAAGGCCTGCTGGCGGATTTGGATATCGATGTGAGCAAGGTTGGCAAAGTTCTTGATCTCTGCACTGGCTCTGGCTGTTTGGCCATTTTGGCCGCCGCCCAATTTCCATCAGCTGAAANNAATTTGATTTCATCATCGCCAATCCGCCTTATGTGGCCAAGGCCGAGGTTGATGCCTTCCCGCCTGAATATGCCGCCGAGCCCCAGATGGCACATTTGGGCGGGGCCGATGGTTTTGATCTGGTGCGCCGCATTTTGAACGAAGCCCCGAAGCATTTGAACAAGGGCGGCAGCTTGCTTTGCGAAGTGGGAACCGGCGGTGAGATTTTAGAAGCCGAATTCCCAGACCTCAACTTCATGTGGCTTGATGCCGAAGAGGCAGAAGGGGAAGTTTTCTTTTTGAAGTTTTGAGGGCGCTATATCCTACCGCCGTCATGCCTGCGAAAGCAGCCGCAACTCTCATAAAAAAATCGGCCTCCACTATTTAATTTGACTCTCAAATTAAATCCCATAAACACTCAAACCGGACGATCCAGTTGGGACTAATCAACCCAAAGACAGTTTCGGGAGGCGATGTCATGAAGGAGTTCAAGATCAATCCAGAATTCACGATAACTGATGAACAATCTCTTCGAAGTTTATTTGATGCCACACATACTCTGGCCCTTCAGAAGTGTATGACGTCACACGACAAGCATGCCCAGGCCTTTATCAGGCGTTCGCCGTTCTTATGTATCGGCACGCAGAATTTGGATGGAAANNAGCCCGCGCGGTGATCCTGTTGGTTTTGTCCAAATTCTTGATCAACACACTTTGGCGATACCGGACCGGCCCGGCAACAATCGTCTGGACACTCAAGTTAATATTCTCGCCAACCCCTGCGTCGGATTACTATTCATCATTCCGGGTTTTGACGATACATTGCGCGTGAATGGACAAGCCAGTCTGGTGAATGACCCTGAAATTCTAAAATATATGGGTGTCGATGGTCGTATTCCCAAACTCGCAATTGTGGTCCGGGTGAGTGAGGTCTTTATCCATTGCGCCAAGGCATTTCGGCGCTCGCATTTGTGGAACCCAGATCATTTTCAAGATCGCGGTGAGATGCCGTCACTTATGAAAATCATTCTGGATCAGTCAACTGGCGCTCCAAGCGATGACGATGAGATGCGCAAATTGGATGACGGTCTCGAAGAAGACTACAAGAAGACACTCTATTAGCTTTTGTGTTTACGGCCGATAGTGGTGAGCCCCATCAATATGTGGTGAGCTGTAATTCTTCAGGCTAGCCCACTCGACCTTTTAAAGTTTTCCCAAATGATCCGCGTGTTGCGGTTCATCTCAGGCATCACGGGCCAGCAAGCATCACGCAAACGCTCATAGGCGCGAGGCCCGTTCTCTTCATCAAGTGATGCCAAGTATGATGGGATTGAAGCCCAGCCCGCCACAGTTTGAGGTGAGAACTCACAATGGAATTGGGTGGACAACGCGTGCCCCTCAATTGCAAGCGCCTGCACCGCACATAGTTTCGAAGATGCAAGAATCTGCCCGCTTTGTGGAACGCGCTTTACCTCAGCATGGTGCCACTGCATCACTTTTTGCGATGCAGAAAGCCCAGCAAAAAACTGATGCTCAGAAACTTCAACATCAAACAAACCAACCTCGCCTTGTGCGGCCGGAGCCACTTCTCCGCCGAGAGCGGTTGCGAGAAGCTGGTGACCTAAGCAAACGCCAAAATATGGCTTGGCCCGATCCCAAACCCATTCGCGGATCGCCCCCTTTTCCATTGTGAGGTACGGGAACTCTGCTTCTTGCCAAGTATCTTGCGAACCACCCAACACAAACATCAAATCATAATTCGCCAGCGATGGAATTTGCTGGCCTTCAAACACGCGGCAATAGTCTGGCACAATTCCATCTTCGGCAAACCAATCAAGAAACCGGCCAGGATGATCATGATCCAAGTGTTGAATGATAAGTGCGCGCTTCATAACAATTGCAACGCATCTGCTTGCAAGCCACGGCCGCGCGTGTCTTCTTCCACAGTAAATGACAGGCGCATGCCTTCATTAAGTTGCGGCACACCGGCGCGTTGCACCACTGAAATATGCACGAACACGTCGCGCCCGCCGCCCTCAACCGCAATAAAGCCAAAGCCCTTCTCGACGTTGAAGAACTTTACTTTGCCAGTCTGGCGTTGGTTTATTGGCACGCTCATATCTTGCCCATAATACGGCCCGCAACAGCATCAAGTTTCGAAATCAATGCGGCGTCACGCTTTTCTGGTACTGTCATAATCGCTCCATCTAATGCTGTATCAGCCGCACAAACTTGATGCTCACGCGGCATCAACGAAGCAAGCCGCAACACCAAGCGCTTGGCCTTTTCCACATTGTCTTTCATCACGACGATAACTTTGGCCACATCTACCGCTTCATGGTATGGGTGCCAGCTGTCAAAATCCGTCACCATGGAAATTGCGCAGAACGGCAATTCTGCTTCGCGTGCGAGCTTCGCTTCAGGCATAGCTGTCATGCCAATGAGTGAAGCGCCCCATTTGCGATGTAACTCTGATTCAGCGCGCGTTGAAAATTGCGGGCCTTCCATCACCACCAATGTGCCACCCACTTTGTGTTTGATTTTCTCAGCCTTCAATGCCTTAACGGCCAGCTTGATGAGTATAGGCGATGTCGGTTCGCCAAACGGCACATGCGCCACACAGCCAGTGCCGAAGAATGAACTTTCGCGGGCGTAGGTCTTATCGATGAACTGATCTGGCAAAACAAATGTGCCGGGCGCAAGATTGGCCTTCAAAGAACCCACCGCTGAAAGCGAAAATAAGTCTGTCACACCACAGCGCTTCAACACATCAATATTGGCGCGGTAGTTGATGGTGGATGGTGAATATACATGACCGCGCCCATGGCGAGGCAAAAACACCACAGGCAGCCCGTCTAACTCCCCCTCGCGCACCTCGTCTGACGCATCGCCCCAAGGGCTCGTCACACGCCGCCAGCGCGCGCCATCAAGTGCTATGTCATAGACGCCAGAACCACCAATAATGCCAAGAACTGTTTTCGTCATGCGGCTTATCAAGCCGTAAGTGCCTGCCGTTCGTCAAGCGTTTCAAATACATATTTATCACGGCCTTCGGTTTTGGCCTGATACAGGCATGCATCGGCACGGCGCAGCAATTCACTGGTTGGACTAACGCCATCCACAGCCACCACGCCAATGCTCAGCGTGGGTTTCAAACTATGGCCCTTGTATTCAAAACCTTCCAAACGCAATCTGGTGCTGAGATTGGAGAAGAGCAATTCAACCTGGCCACGGCCAAGACGCGGCAAGCGCACTGCAAATTCTTCTCCACCAAAACGGGCCACAAAGCCATTACGGCCGATCACATCGGTCAATATAGCGGCAATGTGCCTGAGGGCACGATCGCCAGCCTCATGGCCGTGAGTGTCATTGATTTTCTTAAAATGATCCGCATCCAACAACGCTAAAAATCCCAACTGTTTGCGATGGATTCTGGCCTCATCCAAGAATGGCGCGCGCAGCATTAGCCCCGTCAGAGAGTCAAATTTCACCATCTTATCGAGCCTGTCCAAGGCTTCATGAAGTGTCTTCAGGACATACATTGCAAAAATTGAAATCGGAAAAGTGATAAGTATCGGAATTGCACCAGAAACCACAAGTGCGCCCCACTTTTGGGACATCGGAATGCTCCACAATGCCACCCCCACCACAATGAGAGGCACTGCAGTTGCCAATGCAGTGATCAACACACTGATAAGGCTGGCCGATTTCCACGTTTTGACAACTAGTTTCATGCCAACAATGGTAAAGGACTGCGATTGCCGCTCTGCAAAGGTTAACGCTAAAATTTTAGCGAAAGCGCATTCAATCGCAAATTTTAATGGATATCGGACCAAACCTTGCGCTTGAGAGCATACATGAGGCCCGCCAAGATCAGCAGATAAATCAGCACTTCAAAGCCTGTCTGTTTGCGCTCTTCCATCTTTGGTTCAGCCGTCCAAGCGAGGAAAGCGGACACATCCTTGGCCATGTCATCAATCTTGTTGGGTGCACCATCATCAAATTTCACCAACCCATCAGTCAGATTTCCATTGGGCGGCATCGAAATCCACACACCATTCTCAAAATATGGGTTGTAGAACTTGCCGGCCGGCGCGCCCTTGGCCACATCATCAGGTGCTTTTTCATAGCCAGTGAGGATGNNGGAATAAACATATTGCGGCCCACCAACGCCGTTCACCAACTGATTGAAAGTGCCATGCCAGCCCTCACGCGCTTTGGTAATCAGCGATAGATCGGGCGGTGCTGCACCAAGTGCTGCCGTGGCCGCTGCAGGTGTCGCAAATGGTGAAGGGAAATAATCTGAGGCAAGGCCGACGCGGTCAATGGCATCGCCATTGTCATTCAAATCGTGGATTTGGAACGAGGCCGCCAAAGCCTTCACCTGTTCTTCAGTGAAACCCGGGCCGCCTTTGTCCG
>PLXI01000252.1 GCA_003151375.1 Hyphomicrobiales bacterium | reverse complement strand
GAACTGGCCTTCTTAAACTCAGGTGTGCGCATCATTCTCACCGATAAGCGTGGGGTTGAGCCGCATGTTTTGGAGTTGTTCTATGAAGGCGGCATCGTGGCCTTTGTGCGTTATCTTGACCGTGCCAAGCAGGGCCTGATCAAGGAACCGATCTATATCACCGGAGAACGTGATGGGCTGACGGTGGAATGTTCGCTGTGGTGGAATGACAGCTATCATGAAAGTGTGTTCTGCTTCACCAACAACATTCNNCACATTTAGCGGGCTTTCGTGGTGCCCTCACCCGCATCATCAATAATTATGCCGAGGATTCTGGCATTGCTAAGCGCGAGAAGGTTACCATCACTGGTGATGACGCGCGTGAGGGCCTGTGCTGTGTGCTTTCAGTGAAAGTGCCTGATCCTAAATTCTCATCGCAAACCAAAGACAAACTGGTTTCATCCGAGGTGCGCCCCGTCGTGGAAGGCATTGTCAATGAACAGTTGGGTGCTTGGTTTGAAGAACATCCTTCGGAAGCCAGAGCCATTGTGGGCAAAGTGGCCGAGGCCGCGGCGGCGCGTGAAGCCGCAAAGAAAGCGCGTGAACTCACACGCCGCAAAGGGGCGCTGGATATTTCATCTCTGCCAGGCAAATTGGCGGATTGCCAAGAACGTGATGCAGCTTTGTGTGAACTGTTCATCGTGGAAGGCGATTCCGCTGGCGGCTCGGCCAAGCAAGCGCGCAACCGCGAGAACCAAGCGGTTTTACCATTGCGCGGCAAAATTCTAAATGTTGAGCGCGCGCGTTTTGATAAAATGTTGGGTTCAGCCGAAATTGGCACATTGATCACGGCACTAGGCACAGGCATTGGCCGCGAAGAATTTAACGCCGATAAACTGCGCTATCACAAGATCATCNNATTATGACGGATGCTGACGTGGACGGCGCACACATCCGCACGCTGTTGTTGACCTTCTTTTACCGCCAGATGCGCGAGTTGGTGGAGCGCGGTCATCTGTATATCGCTCAGCCTCCGCTTTATAAAATCAAGCGCGGTCAATCAGAACAATATTTGAAAGACAATGGCGCACTCGAATCCAATCTGATTGATGTTGGCCTTGAAGGCACAACCTTGGCTTTTGCCGATGGCAGTGAACGTGGCGGGGTGGATTTGCGTGCTATTATCGATGAGGCTGTTGCCATTCGCTCAATGATTGAAGGCCTGCATTCGCGCTATCCGATTTCAATCATCGAACAGGCCGCCATTGCTGGCGCATTAAACCCTGAGGTGATCTCAACACCAGAGAACGCCGCAGGCGCTGCCGCTTATGTGGCGCGGCGTCTCAACGCCATTGCTGATGACACGGAACGTGGCTGGGAAGGCCAAACCGCATCGGATGGCGGCTTGATTTTCGAGCGCACTTTAAGGGGCGTGAAAGAAAGCTGGCATGTGGATGGCAAACTGATTTCATCACAAGAAGCTTTGCGCCTAGATCGCAAGACCACTCATTTGCAAGAAATCTACACGCGTTCATCTAAGCTCAAGCGCAAGGATTCCGAAACCGTTGTGCATGGACCACTGACTTTGCTCGATGCGGTTTTCGCCGCTGGGCGCAAAGGTGTTTCGATGCAGCGCTATAAGGGCCTTGGCGAAATGAACCCCATTCAGTTGTGGGAAACTACGCTTGATCCAAATGCCCGCACACTGTTGCGTGTGCGCGTGGCGGAGATGGATGATGCCGATGACATTTTCACCAAGCTTATGGGTGATGTGGTTGAACCACGCCGCGAATTCATCGTTAACAATGCTTTGAATGTCGTGAATTTGGATGTTTAGTCGCGATCCAAACGCATGACACTTGGTCTCTTGCTGCTGGTGCTGTTTGCAGCAGTGCTTCATGCATCGTGGAATCTGGTTGTTAAAATTTCAACCGACAAAGTTGTGTCGCTGGCTTTGATCCAGACCATGATGGGCGTGATGGGCCTTTTTATCCTTATGGGTTTTGGTATGCCAGCCCGCGTTGCTTGGCCTTTTGCCATTGCCTCTGGCGTTTTGCATACGGGCTATAATTTTTTTCTAGCGCGCTCTTATAAATTTGGCGATTTCGGATTGGTCTATCCTGTGGCGCGCGGTACGGCACCATTGCTCACTTTGCTGGGTACACAGGTTTTTACCCATGATGCTCTGTCACCACTAGCGCTGATCGGGGTCATAACTTTAGTCATCGGCATTTGGCTGATCGCACTCTCAGGAAATGTTTTTCGTGTTCACCGCGCTACATTCATGTTCGCTTTGATCACTTCGGTGTTCATCGGATGCTATACAATTGTTGATGGGCTGGGTGGCCGTGCCGCGGGAGATGCATCAAGCTATACCGGTTTGCTTTATCTATTTGACGCAGCGGGCATGTTGATTGCCGCACCAATTTTGCGCGGTCGCACTATTTTCGTTGATATGGCGAAATCGTGGAAGGGTGGTGCACTTGGCGCACTCATGGCGGGTGGGGCCTACTGGATTGTAATTTGGGCAATGTCACAAGCGCCAATTGCCGCCGTTGCGGCGTTGCGTGAAACCAGCATACTTTTTGCCTTGGTGTTTTCAGCTAAATTACTGAAAGAAAAAATGAGCTGGCACCGCTTGGTTGGGGTGGTCTGCGTGGTGGCCGGGGCTATAGCATTACACGCATAGCTGAGCTATATTATCATACAAATACTTATGGAGAATATTGATGGCTGCAAAGCAAAATTTCGTCGCAGGCGCTTGGGTAGATGGCACTGGCATTAGGCAAGATATCAACCCCTCAGATATTTCGGATGTTGTGGGTGAATTTACCCAGGCGTCAAAAGCGCAAACCGATGAGGCCATTGCTTNNTTGCTGCTGCCAAGGCCGCCAGCTTTGCTTGGGGCCTTTCAACACCGCAACAACGCTGCGATGCGTTGGAAATGATCGGTACGGAATTACTCGCCCGCAAGGACGAGATCGGCCGCATTCTTTCGCGCGAAAATGGCAAGCCTTTGAGCAATGGTGTAGGCGAAACCATTCGCGCCGCACAGATATTCAAATTCTTCGCGCAAGAAGCTTTGCGTGTGGAGGGAACACAGCTGCCATCGGTGCGGCCCAATGTCGATGTGACCATTACGCGTGAGCCTGTTGGCGTTGTGGGCCTCATCTGCCCATGGAATTTCCCAATCGCTATTCCGGCTTGGAAAATCGCGCCCGCCTTGGCTTATGGCAATTGCGTGGTGTTTAAACCTGCTGATCTGGTTCCGGCCACCGCTTGGGCGTTAAGCGAAATCATCTCGCGCTCGGGCCTGCCCAAGGGTGTGTTTAATCTCGTTATGGGGCGTGGCTCAGTGGTTGGCCAAGCCATGCTCGATTCAAAAGATGTGAATGCGCTTTCCTTCACGGGTTCGGTGGCCACCGGTGCAAAGGTGGCGCAAGCTTGCATCGCGCATAACCGTAAATTCCAGTTGGAAATGGGTGGCAAAAATCCATTGGTCATTATGGATGACGCGAATTTGGATGCCGCTGTTGCAGGCGCTGTTGACGGTGCATTTTTCCAAGCTGGCCAACGCTGCACGGCCTCATCACGGTTGATCGTGCACGCAAAAGTGCATGATGCCTTTGTGGAAAAAACGCTTACGATGCTGAAAGGTTTGAAAGTCGATCATGCCTTGAAAGAGGGAACGCAAATTGGCCCAGTGGTGGATGAAACCCAGATGAAGCAGGATGAGGATTACATCCGCATTGGCCGCGAAGAAGGCGCTGAACTGGCTTGGGGTGGCGAGCGCTTGAACCGCGACACCAAAGGCTTTTATCTTTCGCCTGCGTTGTTTGTTAAAACCAAAAACGCCATGCGCATCAACCAAGAAGAGATTTTCGGGCCGGTTGCTTCAGTGATTAAAGTTGATAGCTATGATGAGGCATTGGCCGTGGCCAATGACACACCGATGGGTCTGTCGGCTGGCATTTATACGCAGTCCCTCAAAGCGGCCAATGACTTCCGCCGCAAATCGCAAGCAGGCATGGTGATGGTGAACTTGCCCACGGCTGGCGTTGACTATCATGTGCCATTTGGCGGGCGCAAAGGCTCCAGTTTCGGTGCGCGCGAACAAGGGCGCTATGCGGTAGAATTCTACACGATAGTAAAAACCGCTTATGTGAGTGCTTAACGAAGGCTGATGCCGCGCCCGGCAAAACTGTGTTTTGTTGCAGCCACAGTGCCATCTAAATCAATGGCGCGGGTTGCGGCTTCAATCACTTCCACCTCAAAGCCCAGCGTTTTGGCATCTTCAGCGGAATATCTGACGCAATAATCAAAGGCCAAGCCGACGCAAGTGATGTGGTGGAAACCGCGTTCTTTCAGATAGCCGCCGAGGCCAGTTGGGGTTTTGTGATCGTTTTCAAAAAAGGCCGAATAGGAATCGACCTCACGGCGAAATCCCTTGCGGATGATGAGTTCTGCGTTTGGAACATCAAGTGCGTTATGAAATTCCGCACCTGGCGTGCCGATAACGCAATGATCCGGCCACAGAGTTTGCGGGCCATAAGGCATTTCGATTTGCGTGAAGGGTGAAGCACCCTTGTGCTGTGACGCGAATGAAGAATGATCCGCTGGATGCCAATCTTGCGTCAGCACCACATGCTCATGCTCATGCGCCAATTTATTGATGAGCGGTATGATGTCGTCACCGCCTGTCACCGCCAGCGAACCACCGGGGCAGAAATCATTCTGCACATCAATGATCAACAGCACCGAATTTTTCACGTGGCGTTGAGTGCGGCGGCACAGCCTTTGAGGGCCGGAAATGGATCAGTGATCACAAAAACCGGAATGGTTTTCATGTGCTGAGAAAGCCTGCCTTTTTCTTCGAATACTTGACGGTATTTTGGCAACTTCAATTTTTCCACCAGCGAAGGCACAATGCCGCCTGCGAGATAAAGCCCGCCACGGGCTTGAATAGCCATGGCCATGTCGCCCGCCAAGCGCATGAGAAATGTCATGAAATGATCAAGTGCTTTCACGGCCGCCAAATCAGTGCCAGCTAGCCCTGCCTTCATCACCTGCTCTGGGGTTTGTAAATCCCGCGTTGCTGAGATGGCGTTATAGAGCACCAATAGGCCGGGGCCGGTTAGAATATCTTCCACTTCGCAGAATTGGTCCTTGCCCACGATCTTGTCTTTGAGGGCGAATTCTTCCGCCGTCTTGACCGGCAAAGTCACATGCCCGCCCTCGCCTGCAATGGGCATCCAGCCACCGCCCGGCAAAGGCGCCAAGGTCGCCATGCCAAGGCCAGTACCTGGGCCCAAAACCACTTTCACCAAAGGGGTATCTTTGGCATCGCCGCCGATTTGCACCAGATCAGCTTTCGCGATGTGCGGTAGGCTCCAAGCCAAGGCCTCAAAATCATTCAGCAAAAGAAAGCGTTTGGCGCGGGCAGCGGCGCGCAAGCTTTCTTTGGAAAAGCTCCAATCTCTATTGGTCAGGCGGATCACTTGGCGGTCAACTGGGGCGGCCACATCTACAGCTGCCGCAGCCAATTCGGTGATGCCGCGCTTTTCGAGATAATGGGCGATCACCGCCTCAAGGGTTGG
>PLXI01000172.1 GCA_003151375.1 Hyphomicrobiales bacterium | reverse complement strand
TTTGGTGGATGGTGAACTTGATCCCACAACCGAGAACAGAATTGAAAGCCTTATTGCCGCCGATCCGGCCTTGGCCGCACAGCGTGATTCACTTCTTGCGTTGAAAGCGGCGATCAGGCGTGTGCCGCAGCCAGAAATCAGCAGTGCTTTGCGGATGAAGATTGCCGCGATAGGATCGCCAGTTCGACCTGCCAACACCGCAACTCTATTGCCTTTCCGCGCACGTCTTGCTTCACGCTCCTATGACTGGCGTGCACTTGCTGCATCAATCGTGGTGACAGCCGTGCTTGCCAGTGGGGCCACGCGGCTGCTGAATTTAAACTCTAGCTCTGATAGTTTTACGATGGCGATTGCCGATGATCATCGCCGCAGTCTATTGGCGGCCAGCCCTTTTGACGTGGCATCGTCTGATCGCCACACGGTAAAGCCCTGGTTGGATGCTAAACTGGGCGTCTCCCCACCTGCTCCCGATTTGGCTGCACAGGGTTTCTCACTTGCTGGCGGAAGGGTTGAGGTGGTTTCAGATAAGCCCATCCCAACGCTGGTTTACCGTCACCATGAACATCTGATTTCATTGGTTGCTGAACCGCGCCACGGTAGAGGTGTGAGCGAACCCGTTGACCAATCCGTAGCAGGATTCTCGGTGGTTAAGTGGAGCGACGGGGCATTTGCCTATTGGGNNGGCGCGAAGCTTTGAGACAGCCGCAGGTGAACGCATCACGCGGCTGATCTTGGCCAAAGCGGTAAGATGGTCAGCACCAGCATGGTCTGGCGATAATAGCGCAAACACCAGATCAACCGGCTTGCCATCAACTGCATCATAATCAATCGGCTGTGCCAGTTTAGCAAACAGGCCCGTTACCTGCTTCAGGCCGCTGATCCGGCCATGAGGGATTGCAAAGCCTTGGCCAAGCCCGGTTGAGCCAAGCTTTTCACGCGTCAGCAAGGTCTCAAAAATAATGCGCTGGTCAATGGCCACAAGCATGGCGAAATGTTGTGCGATACCTTGCAATGCTTGCTTTTTATTGGTGGCGCTGAGTTGTGGCAGAACCGCACGCGCGTCTAAGATGTCAGAAATCTTCATGGAAGATCGTTTCCCTAAACACGCACTGGAGTTTTGGTTTTGGCTTCAACATGGGGCTTGGGATCAAGCCAGCCAATGTTGCCATCAGGACGTCTGTAAACCACATTCAGCCGTCCTTCTTTGCTGTTGTGGAATAAAACAAACTGCGTTGTCGAAATATCAAGTTGCATCACCGCCTCACCAACAGACAGCTGTGGAATTGTGGCATTGCTCTCTGCAATCACCGGCGCATTAAGGCCCGTTGGCTCCTCATCCATATGTTCTTCTTGCTGAATAACATAGGCCATAGCTTCACGCGCCGGGTTGCTGTCGCGCGGTTGGCGATGATGATCTTTCAGGCGCTGCTTGTATTTCTTCAATTGTTTTTCAAGATGCAAAAGTGCGCCGTCTACACAGGCCTGAGGATCAGTATTTTCGGCATGGGCTTGCAAATGTAATCCAGTGGCCAAATGCAATGAACAATCTGAAAGGAAACGGCCGCGTTGTTTTTCGAGAGTCACATTACCATGCACTGAGCCTTCAAAGAAACGTTCTCGGAATGATTGCAACCGCTCCTCAATATGCTGGCGCAAAGCATCACCCAGTTCGATGTGCTTGCCAGAGATTTTGATCTGCATAGGCCGTGATCCTCGCTAACATTCACATGGTTTAAAAATGGGCTTCTGGAGCTGCGCCGTCAACAGCCAAAAAATATTTTTGTCGCCAATAAAGGAATTGAGACAGTTACATATTCCGCCAAAAAGCGGGCGGAGCCATAAGCGCAAGGGCCTGGCAAGTCAACCCCAGTTTATCTGGCAGCCCGGGCTTCGCGGCGACGTTGCACCGATGAGAGAATATGCAGAGACTCACGGTATTTTGCCACGGTTCTACGCGCGATTTCAACGCCTTCGCCGCGTAATTTATCCACCAGGTCATCATCCGACAAAACTTGCTCGGCAGTTTCACCCGAGATCAATTCTTTGATGCGGTGGCGCACCGATTCTGAGGAATGTTGCATGCCTTCTGGTGCTGCTGAGGCAATGGCATTGGTGAAGAAGTATTTCATTTCAAACACACCGCGCGGCGTTGAAATGTATTTATTGGAAGTAACCCGGCTCACTGTGCTTTCATGCATCTCAATGGCATCGGCCACCATGCGCAAAGTGATCGGCCTGAGATGCGCAACACCCAAAATCAAAAATGCATCTTGTTGGCGCACGATTTCTTGGGCCACTTTCAAAATTGTCTTGGCGCGCTGGTCTAAGCTCTTCACCAGCCATGAAGCTTGCGCATGTGCAGCGCTGAGAAATTCTTTGTCGGCACTTTTAGAAGCGCCCGCTGTCACCCGCGCCAAGTAAGTGTTGTTGACCAACACCCGCGGCAGCGTTTCAGTGTTCAGTTCCACCAGCCAAGATCCATCAGGCATGGCACGCACCGTCACATCCGGCAACACCGGCATAACGGGCTCGGTACTAAAAGCGTGGCCGGGCTTGGGGTTTAGGGCGCGCAGTTCTGCAATCATGTCATGCAGATCATCAAGCGTAACGCCGCATAGTTTTTTGAGCGCCACAAAATCGCGCTTGGCCACCAGTGGCAGATTTTCGATGAGTGCTGCCATGGCCGGATCAAAACGGTCACGGTCTAACAGTTGCAGGGCCAAACATTCTTTGAGGTCAGCAGCAAAAACCCCGATGGGATCAAAGGTCTTGAGCACTTTCAAAATACGTTCAACTTCAAGCGTGGTCGTGCCCAAGCTATCTGCGATCATGGCTGGCGCTGCGGTGAGATAGCCCTGCTCGTTAACCGCACCAATAATGTTTTGGCCAATCAGCAAATCCTGGGGCCTGCGAAAATGCATGTTGAGTTGATTGGTTAAATGCTCAGCCAAGGTTTCTTCGCGGCTGACGCGTGCTGCAATATCATTGCCTTCTTCATCAAGCGATACAGCGCCTGATGTGCGCATATTCTTCCAGCCGGAATCAAGTGCTGTCGGCGCTTGTTGTTTTGTGCCGTCAGTTGCAGAAACCGCGCCGTCACCATCATCGCCGCGGGCATCTTCGGCAGA
>PLXI01000150.1 GCA_003151375.1 Hyphomicrobiales bacterium | reverse complement strand
TATGGTCTACGTATTTCCTGTTATAGAGAACGATGTTGTCATTCGCGTCATAAAGGGCAAAGCCATCGGCCATAACATCAAGGGCATGAGTGAGGCGCGAACGCGATTGTTCTGCAATCATCTCATATTGTGTGTTGAAATCCATGCCAGCCGCACGGCCGTCAACCTGGCGAACGGTTTCTACGGCGCTACCATTTGGAAGGCGGCGGCGGCGCACTTCAACCGGGTTGCCCGAAGGTGTTGTATAACGGAAGGTATAAGCCGTGCCAGGCTGTAACCTGTCTAAAATCTTTGCGATTTTGTCATCGATCTCGGCGTTTGGCGTGTTCAAGCGTTTAAAGGTGAGACGGATGAGCGCTTGCAAATCGGTTTCATCTGGCAGGTCGGTGCCGAGATAACCGCAAAGGCTACGGTAAAGATCATTGCAGGCCAAAAGGACCAAATTTGCGTCGAATAGAGCAAGGCCTACACCCGCACCTGCGAAAAGATCGGCCATTTCAGATTGATCATGTCGTGGCAAAGCCGAGAAAACACCAACTCCACGTGAATTGAGAATTGTTTTAATGCGGTGCTCGGTTTGCAATTTCAGTCCCCAAAACTTGCAGATAATTTAAGTCTTCTTTTAGGGAGGGCTATGCCAAAGCAATGAATGAAGCATGAAAAGCGCATCGGTTGTGTGCGGTTGCGTTTCTAAATCATTAACAAGTTTGCACATTGGCGATCAAATCTGCAATTGGTTCGACGGAGATGCAGCCGTGTGCGTCAAGACGCTTTCACAGGGCGTTAGAATCATCTCCTGCGCAGGTTGTTTCAACCGCTTATTTCACGAGGAATTGAGTCATGGTTAATGAATTTCAGGAAAATCCACACCAATTCGGTTGAATTTGCTTCAATTTACCATTGTTTAGCACCGCGATGCTAGTTCAGGTCTAGTTGGGTTGTGGAGTGAGTGTTGTGTGTGAGTACTGACGTTGATGGTGGTGCACCAAGCACAGAGCACGGCTTGTGTCTGCGCGACCTTCCGTATGGCGTTGGCCATGAGAGAACTGGAGGGATGAACCAGCACAATCACAAGTTCAAAGAAATCATCGTGGCATTGTCACGTGGAGTGGATCCAGAAGTTGCGGGCGATATCGAGAAGCAATCGGTTTTCGTGTCGCAATCCATCGAGCGGATTTATGTGGAGCCAGATGGCAAAGCTGTTCGCATAATCACCCGCGACGGTGCCGATCTGGTTGAAGTTGAAGCCAAGGCTAAGCGCTTTCTTGAGGCGATGGTGCGCCAAGTGGGTGGCTTTGAAATCAAAGTGTCCATGGCTTGCAAGCGCCGCGATAGCGGGCCTTATCATTATGGTGTGAATGATGAGTTGATCAAGCGTGGCTGGATGTATGACTATGGCAAGGGCCAGGTGGCTTATTCCGGCCCGGTGTTAAAGCTTGCCAGGTTGATCAATGATAAAGTCGGTGAATTATATAAATCCGCCTTCAATGTGAACGAAGCGCATTTTCCCGCCATGGTGGATGCGGATACCTTGCGCAAATGTGGCTATTTCGACAGTCATCCAAATTCCGTAAGCTTCATTGGCAATGTGGTTGAAGATTTTGACGCCATCGAAGAATTTCGTCGCGCCAATTCCTGCTCAGAAGATGCTTTGCTTCCGCAACGTGAACACGTTCACATGGATGGAATGTGCCTCAATCCGGCCGCTTGCTTTCCATGCTATCCAACTTTGACCGGTATGGATTTCAGCACGGGTCAATGCTTCACTTGGCAGGGCCGCGTGTTTCGATACGAATCGCGCAACATCGATGGCCTTGAACGTCTGTATGAATTCAACGTGCGCGAATTGATGTTTGTGGGCGATGAGAATTTTGTGCGATCTGTGCGAACTAACGCACTCACCGTTGTGGAAGAACTCGCTCAGTTTTTTGACATTGACTGCCAAGTGCAAACGGCAACTGATCCGTTCTTTGCCACGATTTCGGCGGCGAAGAAGTTTTGGCAGGCTTCACAAGAAGTCAAAAGCGAAATTAACATTCCAGTTCTTGGAAACGATGGACAGATGAAGCAACTGGCGTGTGGTTCCATCAATCTGCATGGCAATTTTTTCGGCAAGCGCTTTGTCTTCAGCGCCGCTAATGGCGAGCCGGCACACAGCGGTTGCGTGGGTCTCGGTATTGAACGTTGGGTGTTTGCTGCCTTTACGCAGCATGGCTTTGATCCAATGCGTTGGCCAGAAGCCGTTCGCAACAAGATATTTTAAAAGGGAATGCAGATGCAACTTTATAACCTGGTTGGCAAAGTTCTGGGCGTCGATCCAAGCACACTAACTGAAGATTCTTCGGCGCATAACACGCCAAGATGGGATTCACTGCGCCACATCGAAATTTTGTTTGCGGTGGAAAGTGTTTTCCATGTGCGCTTCACCATGCCGGAGATTTCGGGGTTGCGGGAACTAAGCGATATTCGGCGATTGCTTTTGGCTAAGCATGTCAAACTGGATTCAGCCAGTGAAGACCAACTGCTGTCTGCTTGAGCTTAAGTTGAAAACGAAACAAGGGGTGGGGCGGTGATCACTGGGGCGACAATCAAAACATTAATCGTGGATGACGATGAGGACGATTTGTTCCTTATCCAAGACGCGCTTCGTGGTGTTGAAACGATGCACTATGAGATTATGGCCACATCCTCGCCTCAGCGGGCGATGGAGAGTTTGGCCAAAGATGATTTTGATATTATTTTTTGCGATTACCGCATGGGTGCGTTGACTGGCGTTGATTTCATCAAGAATATTCGTGGCGCAGGAATTGATACTCCTATCATCTTGTTGACCGGAATGTCCGACCAGCATGTTGATGATGCGGCGCTGGAAGCCGGTTCGTCTGACTTCATCTCAAAAACGGCGATAACTCCAGATGCTCTTAATCGTTCGGTGCGCTATGCTTTGGCGCATTCCACAAGGCAAAAACTTTTGCAAAGCATTCTTAAAAACACACGCTCCGGCATTGCGGTAATTAATACGGATGGTCGTGAATCGCTGTTCAATTCTCAACTGGAAACTTTTGCAAGGCTGGCATATGGCAATGGAATTGATGCCAAGCAAAGGCTGATCCAAACTGCGCTCAAATCCCAAGTGAAAGATCTAGTGATCGGAGATGTGGTTTTTGAATCCCATATCACGAATTTGCCGGACAACGGAACACTGTTGACGATTCATGATGTGACTGATCGTGTGAGAGATTATCGTGAAAAGGCTCTGGCAGAGGAGCGCATTCGCACAATTGCCATGCAGGACGCTTTGACTGGCTTGCCCAACCGGATGGCGTTTAATTCATATCTCGATCGGAGCTTGATTGCAGCGCGGGTTGATGGCAGCAATGTTGCTGTTTTATTGTTTGATTTCAATCGTTTCAAAGAAGTNNGAAGCGATGCGCGTCACACTTTCAAACGACGAATTTTGTGCTCGCCTAGGCGGCGACGAATTCGTTTTGATCCAAAAGAATAGTGATCCTGACAGCGCACATGAATTGGCTTCGCGCGTGGTTGAAACCTTGTGCATGTCGCTTAAATGGGAAGAGAAAACTATCGACGCGAGTATTACGGTGGGTGTGGCGCTGTTCCCCTTGCATGGGGGCAGTCGCAAAGAACTTCTCGCCAATGCAGACCTTGCAATGTATCGCGGGAAATCCGAGATCAATCGTTCCATTTGTGTTTTTGACGCGGGCATGGATCAATTTGTTCGTGATCGCCGCGCCTTAGCATTAGAGCTGCGCCGCGCGATTCAGGATGATGAACTGTCACTGGCTTTACAGCCGCAGTTTGAAACCGGCACAGGCTTGCTTGCAGGCTTTGAGGCATTGCTGCGTTGGTATTCGCCAAAGCGCGGTAGCGTTTCACCCACTGAGTTCATTTCAGTCGCTGAGGAAAATGGCCTGATCATTGAAATTGATCGCTGGGTGATAAACCGTGCTTGCAAACTATTGAAGCTTTACCCTTGGTTGCCGCGTCTTGCAGTGAATGTTTCGGCCAAAGCCATTTGCCTTTCAGACCTTGTGGCGGATATTAAATCCGCGATGGTGGAGAACGGTGTGTCGCCGAAGCGGCTTGAAATCGAAATTACGGAAACAGCTTTGATTCATGATTTGAACCGCGCATTGCACAATCTGCGTCAGATCAAGGCACTGGGCATTACGGTTGCAATGGATGATTTCGGCATTGGTTATTCATCTCTTTCGATGCTGAGCTCATTTCCGTTTGACCGGATCAAAATTGATGGTTCCTTCATCCAGCAAGTTGGTAACAACGATCGCGCTGGTGCGATCTTTAAGGCCGTTGTGGGTTTAGGCTCGGCACTCAAAGTGCCGGTACTGGCTGAAGGAGTAGAATCAAATGCACAACTGCAGTTTGCGTTGCTTGCCGGGTGCCAAGAATTGCAGGGTTTTTACTTTGGACGTCCGTTGCCGCAAATAGACCTGCCTGCCATGCACTTTGAATTGGCTGGCATGATGAACATTGATGCCTTCAAATTATGGCAAGATCGCAGACTTGCACCTGCGGAGCAACTTGCCAGCGTCGCGGATTTGGCGCTGGCTTGATGGCTCATAATCAAGCTTGTTAGGACAATGGCGTTAGTAGGGGTCTGCTTGCAAAGTGGGCCGCCAAATTGTCGCGCACCAATTTTCCCATGGCCGCGCGGGTTTCAACCGTGCCACTGCCGCCATGCGGGTGCAGCACCAAATTCTCCAGTTTGAGAAAACGCGGATTGATGTTTGGTTCATTCCAGAACACATCCAAAGCTGCGCCGGCGATGGTTTTCTTTTCAAGGGCGGTGAGCAAGGTTTCTTCATCCACCACGCTGCCACGCGCCACATTAATGAAATAGCCTTTTGGGCCAAGGGCAGAAAGCACTTCGGCATTCACCAGCTTTTCTGTGTCATGGCCGCCGGGCAAAATGGCAACGAGGAAATCACAATTGCGGGCAAGTTCAGCCGCCGAAGGGAAATAAGTGTAGGCCACATCGCTGCGCGCGTGGCGCGAATGATAGGCGATAGGCATGGAAAAACCTTCGGCCCGTTTGGCGATGGCTTGGCCGATGCGGCCCATGCCAATCAAACCCAAACGCTTCGTGTTCATGCGTGCCAGTAATTTATAAGGGCCAGAGGGCCATTCGCCGGCTCGCGTGTAAGCATCAGCTTGCGGAATATGGCGTGCAATGCCCAGCATGAGGGCCAGAGCCAAATCCGCCACATCCTCATTCAACACACCAGGTGTGTTGGTTACTTGAATGCCACGCGCCTTGCAGGCGGCCAGGTCAATGGCATCCACACCCACGCCAAAACACGCAATGATTTCCAGATTGGGCAACTGATCGATCAGTGCTTTGCTGGCCCCTAGGTCACCGCGGGTGGCAATGGCACGTATTTTAGCCCCATGCTGCCGCAAATAAGCAGTTTGATCAGGCTGTTCCCATAGTTTGTGGAGCGTATAATCGCGCTCTAGGATTTCCATTTCTGCTGGGGCATAGCCACCAGGCATAAGTATATGTGGTTTAGACACGCAGTTCTCCCAAAAGAAATGAAGTGATCAATATCATGTCAGGGTGCTTGACGCACCGCTTCTCTGCAAGCAAAACCAATACATTGTTGAAAAAGGAAATATCTGTGAGCATTGCCAAAGACCGGGCCGTTAAATTTGAACGCACAGGCAAGTTGCAAGTTGATTTGGCAAGCCGGGCGGTGGCAACGGGTAAACCTATTCGCATTGGTCTTATCGGCTGCGGTGAAATGGGAACAGACATTGTCACGCAATGTGGCCAGATGCCCGGTATTACTGTGGCGGCTATTGCCGATACAAGGCTTTCTTCGGCTCATAAGGCTTTGGTGATTGCGGGCCGCACAGCGGGAAGCCATGGGGAAGCCACGTCACAAACCGCATTTGATGGTTTGATGGATGCAGGCAAAACGGCGCTTACTGCTGATGCGCAAATGATTTGCGCCTCACCACATGTTGATGTGGTGATTGATGCCACAGGTAAACCCGGTGTTGGTGCGGCGATTGGCATTGCCGCTATGCAGAATGGCAAGCATCTCGTAATGATGAATGTGGAAGCCGATGTCACGATAGGCGCATATTTGGCAAGGGAAGCCGCCAAGCAGGGTGTGGTTTATACATTGGGCGCAGGCGACGAACCTTCATCCTGTATTGAACTTATCAACTTTGTGCAAAGCCTAGGCTATACCATCATCGCTGCGGGCAAGGGCAAGAACAACCCGCTCAATATTGAGGCGACGCCGGATCAATATGAAGCCGAAGCCAAGAGTCGCAATATGAACCCGCGCATGTTGGTTGAATTTGTTGATGGTTCCAAAACCATGGTTGAAATGGCAGCGATTTCCAACGCCACTGGTTTGGTGCCAGACAAGCCCGGCATGCACGGCCCCGCGTGTGGGCCTCATGAACTGGCTGAAGTGTTATGCCCCAAGGATGCGGGCGGATTGTTGAGCCGAAGCGGCGTGGTGGACTATTCCATCGGCAAGGGTGTGGCACCGGGGGTTTTCGTTGTCACCAAAGCGCCGCATGAACGCATTCATGAGCGTCTGGTGGATTTGAAAGTGGGTAAGGGTCCTTACTTCCGCTTTCTCAGGCCTTATCATCTCACCTCGCTGGAAGTGCCGTTATCATGTGCGCGTGCGGTTCTCTACGGAGCGGCTGATATGGTGCCACGGCCGCGGCCCACATCCGAAGTTTGCGCACTGGCAAAACGCGATTTAAAAGTAGGCGATACATTAGATGCCATTGGCGAATATGCTTACCGTGCGTGGATTATGACGGTTCAAGACGCGATTGCTGCCCAAGCCGTTCCTTGCGNNGGCGGATGTTTCTGGGGCATGCAGGATTTAATCCGCAAGCTGCCAGGCATTATATCAACACGTGTGGGTTATACGGGCGGCGAAGTGGCCAATGCCACTTACCGCAACCACGGCAACCACGCTGAAGCAATTGAGATTATCTTTGATCCTTCGATCACGAGCTATCGTAAAATTTTGGAGCTCTTCTTCCAGATCCATGATCCCAGCACCAAGAACCGGCAGGGCAATGACACGGGCGTTTCATATCGCTCGGCGATTTATTATGTGGATGAGGCCCAAAAGCAAACAGCGCTCGATACCATTGCCGATGTCGATGCTTCTGGCCTGTGGCCGGGCAAAGTTGTCACCGAAGTTCAGCCAGTGTCAGATTTCTGGCAGGCTGAGCCTGAGCATCAAGATTATCTGGAACGCATTCCACATGGTTATACCTGCCATTTTGCGCGGCCGGGCTGGGTTTTGCCGCGTCGTAAAACTGCATAAATATGGCCTTAGATGTTTCATATGGTGCAGCGGTAGGGGCAGGGGTTTTGTCTTTTCTGTCGCCTTGCGTTTTGCCACTCGTACCGTTCTATCTGGTTTTCATCAGCGGTGTGTCACTGGATCATTTGAAACGTGGGGAAGCGGGTGCAAACAAATCCGCCATTCCTGCGGCAATTGCATTCGTGCTGGGCTTTACTACGGTGTTTGTGGCGCTTGGTGCATCGGCTTCATACATTGGCCAAGTGGTGCGCGATGAACTGCCACTGCTGGCTAAGATTGCGGGCGTGTTCATCATTCTCATGGGGCTGAATTTTCTCGGTGTGTTTAAGTTGGGATTTCTCTCTCAAGAAAAGCGCTATCATCAAGAGGCAAAGCCAGTGGGCCTGTTTGGGGCTTATGCCATTGGGTTGGCTTTCGCCTTTGGCTGGACGCCCTGCATCGGGCCAGTGTTAGCAACGATTTTATCTCTGGCTGCGGTGAGTGATAGTGTCAGCAAAGGTGCAGTACTCTTGGCGGTTTACTCGCTGGGATTGGGCATTCCATTCTTGATTGCGGCTGCAGCGATTAATCACTTTCTGGGGTTCTTCGCCAGCTTCCGCCAGAAGCTGGGCATGGTTGAAAAACTGATGGGTGGCATTCTTGTGGCAGCAGGATTGCTATTTCTGACAGGCGGTATGCAGAGCATTTCATACTGGCTATTGGAACATGTACCTGCTTTGCAGAACATCGGTTGATAACTACAGCGCTGTGCCTGTTGCCGATTAAATTTCCGCGCTAACTTTAGCTAATGTCGGAGTTGTTCAAAAAACTTGAAGGTGTGCAAGTTGTCGTCTTCGACGCCTATGGCACGTTGTTTGACACGGCCTCACCAATTCAGAAACATTTGGGCGTTTTAGGCGATAAGGCGGTCGCGCTTTCAACATTGTGGCGCGCCAAACAGCTGGAATACAGTTGGATCAGAAGCCTCGTGGGGGCACATGCGGATTTTTGGCAAGTGTCGCGCGATGCGCTGGATTATGCATTTGAAGCTTTGCAAATAAATGAGGCAGGATTGGCCGAAGAATTGATGACTGGCTTGTTGGCGCTCGAGCCGTTCGCAGATTCAGCTGCAGCTGTGCAAGCCCTGCGGGCGCGGGGCAAGCGCCTGGCTATTCTTTCCAACGGGAGCCCATCCATGTTGGATACGATGTTGCGCCGTGTGGGTTGGGATAAAACTTTTGAATATGTTCTTTCGGTGGAAGAAGTGGGAATTTATAAACCCAGTCGCCGCGTTTACCGACTGGTCATGCAGAAGTTCGGATTGCAAGATGCGTCATCTGTTTGTTTTATATCGGGCAATGGCTGGGATGCACATTCTGCTGCACAATTTGGCTTTCAGGCGGTGCGCATTAAACGCAGTTCCGTTCCTGATGACAGATTGCCCGGCAAATTGGTGGCGAGTATCACCAATCTTTCGCAGTTGAGTGAGCTTGTTTAGACGGCTTCCAC
>PLXI01000157.1 GCA_003151375.1 Hyphomicrobiales bacterium | reverse complement strand
CCGGAGGTGCCTTCTTCCAATTTCCAGAATGGTGCATGAGTTTTGAGCCAATCCATTAGGAATTGGCAAGCCTGAAATGCGGCTTCGCGGTGCGCTGATGCTGTGATAACAAGAACAATATCTTCGCCCGGTAACATTCTACCATAACGGTGGATAATCAAAACATCTTGCAGGGACCAACGCTGATGGGCTTGGCNNGTCATGCCCGGATAATGTTCCAGCGTCATGGCGTTCACAGCAGAGCCATCTGAAACATCACGCACTGATCCGACAAAAAATGCATAGCCACCCACATCGGCGCGGCCTGCCTTGAAGGCTGCATATTCCGCGCCGAGATCAAATGCCTCGTGTTGAACTTTAATCATTTGGCCTATTCAGCCAGAACTCGCGTCGTTGGGAAAGTGATTTCAACACGCGTGCCTTTGCCAGGCTCGCTGGTGATGTTGAAACTGGCGCGGTTGGCCTCAACCAAGGCTTTGGTGAGGGGTAATCCCAGACCTGTTCCCGGTCTATCACGGCCGGGAGTTTCAACACGCATAAAAGGCTTTAGTGCCCGATCCAGTTCGGTTTTGCCCATGCCAATGCCAGTGTCTTGCAGGCTTAATGCCAGTGCTCCGTGGCCATTGAGGTGAGCAGAGGCGACCACTTGTCCACCCGCATCGGTATATTTGATGGCATTGGAAAGCAGATTGACCAGAACTTGCTTTAGCGCCTGTTGATCTGCCACTACGCGCGGTAAATCTGAGGCGAAGGATTTGCGCATCACAACGCGCGCGCGGGTGGCCTGATCTTGCAGCAAGCGCTGGGCCTCATTGAAACAGTCTGCAATGCTGACGGCGGTGAAATTTAATTCTAATTTACCGGACTCGATCTTAGAAAGATCAAGAAGATCGTTGATCATGGACAGCAATTGCGTGCTGGAATTGTGAATGTCATTGACATAGCCGCGATAACGCTCGTTGCCTATTTCGCCATAACGACCGCTGCGCATCAAATCCGAGAAACCCATGATGGCGTTGAGCGGTGTGCGCAGTTCATGGCTGACACGAGCCAGAAATTCGCTTTTGTGGCGACTAGCCGATTCAGCCGCATCTTTTGCAGCGCGTAATTCGGCTTCACTGCGCTTAAAAGCAGTGATGTCGCGCAGCACCGCACAATAAGCCGGAGATTTGCCTTCGTTGCTGATGCGACCAAGGGTCATGAACAAGGGCACGTGGCCACCTTGTTTGACAACGCCCGTCACCTCACGGCCATCGTTAAATACACTGGCCAGACCACGACCAGAAAGACCGCTAAGATATCCGTCGAAAACCGAAGCGCTGTTTGCGTCCAGCACCAATGAGAATGGTTTGCCAATAACCTCTGCGCTGCGAAAACCGAAAATAGCTTCTGCGCCAGCCGAGAAATTTTTTATCGAGCCGCTACCGTCTAGTGTCACTATTCCATCCGCACAAATATCCAGAATGGCGCGCAGTTCATCGTTTGAAGCACTGCCACGAATATTGGAAGCTTGCGCAAGATGTATGGACGTTGGCGCAAGCGGTGGTGCGGCGTGCACAGCTTCCACTTGGTCACTTTTAATCGGCACTGATTTAATCGGTACTGACATTTCTGCATGATGGTCTGTCAGCAAAGGTTCAAAAGTGAATTGATCAGCGGCGCCGCTTTTCCAAGGCATGTTGTGCCGGCTGACCACATATTCAGAATGCTGGCCAGTGGCATTAGGTAATTTCAAGCGGCCCAAACGTTGTGGTGCATTCTGCAATGCCGACCAGAAAGCCTCGTCATTCAATAAGCTGGTGGCATCTTTATGGCCAAGCAGTTGAGTGAGCCGTTGATTGGCAAAAAGGGGTTGGCCCTCGTGCACAATAGCCACTGCCGAAGTGGTTTTTTGCAAAGCAATAAGCAAAGGCGCTGGCAAGGCAACAGGCTTCAGGAGTGGAACCGGGCTGACGGCGGGTGACAAGACTGGCGCTTTTGGTTGTGGAGCTGGGGCAGGGCCAGCGGCTTTGGAAATGGTCTTGCCCAAGGTCTCAAAAACCTGTTGTTCGGCAGGTGCTAACGTTTCACGCTGTTTGGGTGCTGGTGCTTGGGCTATTTGGCGCTCCAACTCGCGCCGCTCAGTCACGTCTTCCATGACGGCAAGAGCATAAATAGAACTGGCCTCGGCTTTGCGGCGCAAATTGATGCGCGCTTCGCGTGAACCATAAGGGCTTTGATAAGCGCAGATGGCGCTGACCAAACGTGAATGATGTAAACGCTCTAGCAATGCCCTGGCTTGTTCTTGCGGCAACAATAGCTGTTGCAGGGTACTAATTTTAGCATGCTCAAAAAGTGCACGGGCCAACTCATTGGTGAAGAGAATGCGGCCATCTTCTGCAAGTGCAAAACTGGCTGCAGGCAAATCGTCAAAGCCATTCAACAAGTCGCTCGCAGCGGGCTTTTCATGTTTACGCCAGACGGCAAGAACGCCGTCACGGCCATCGGCCATCGCATGCAGCCGACATTCGCAAGTTAACGCCTCGGCATGGCCCATGGAAGGAAATGACAAGCTAAGTGTGCAGGCCTCACCACGCGTCATGCCCGGCTTGGCAGCTGCCAAATCCACCAGCCCGGGTTCTTCTGGGTCAAACGGGCTGTCGATCAAATCGAAGAGTGAATTTGCGCCAAACGCCGTAATACCTGCGGCATTGGCCCAAACAAGCCGCGCCCGCGCCACATCCCACAACCATGCCGGTTCAGTGGATTGACGAAGATCTTCAAGTGTTTGAAGGTTTTTGCTCACGCGAACTCATGGGATTTAATTTAAATTCTAGCCCAACTAAACCAGATTCTGAGCAAAGGTCTAGTGTTTGTTAACTTATCAGAAACCATGTTGACTGGAGCGGCATAGTAGAACACTATTTTTGCAGGTTGAATTTGGGGTAACTTGCCGCTATCAGCCCCATTTAGGCGCCGCCTTAGCTCAGTTGGTTAGAGCACTAGATTGTGGATCTAGGGGTCCCCCGTTCGAGCCGGGGAGGTGGTACCATTTATCTATTAAAAACAATGACTTTAGAGCGGTTTTGGCGTGCGTTCTCTTTTGGCTTGATTTCTAAGAGCCAATTAACGACCTCTAAGTGCGATGCTTCGCTTGGTTTACGGTAGTTACCGAACAAATATTACGTTGTTGGAACGATTCAAGTCCAAGCAAAGCATGAATGGATATCTTTTCGATCACGCATCGGTCAGCTTGGACCAAGGTGGCTTCCAAAGTTTACGCAATCCATCTTTGGCAGCGGCTCAAACTGGTCCGGAGATAACAGGCCTTTTCGTGGTTCGGCCTTATTGGGCCTGCTTGGCTTACTGGCAACTTTGGGGACGCCTAGCAGCATTGGTCAATGAGAGTTCAAGCTTTTCGAGATTGGGTTCATATTTTATAAATAAATGAACTTCAGGTTGTATAACATAACCTTTTGCTAATTCCATATTTTTTGCCACCTCAAATTTGTCCCAATTGGGCATTGAAGCGTGTTGTCGCTGGTTGGCCTGACGAGGCAAAAGAACCCCATTTATCCGTTACAATTCAAAGTGAAACACCATTCGTTAACCACTCATTAACCGTAGCACCGTAAAAAAAAGCAACTCAACTAATGGTTAAGTTGAGCGTGTTGGCAGGCCGTTGTGTTTTTTGATCTGGCCGCCTTGTTTTGGTTTGTAAGCGTCTCACCACATTCTTTTGAGGTTGCAATTGCTGAACCCGCGACAGCTGGCCGTGGCGTCTCGCCCACTAGTGCGCTCCCGCAACGGAGCCGCACCCACTTTGCTGTTGGATAATGCGTTTGGCTTGGAACCGATCACAAACCGGTCAGTAGATTTTTTTATCACTGCCATTCCCAAATTTCAAAAACGAAAACGACGGCGAAGGCCGCGCGCGGGTTCACCGCACCACGACTTAACAGGCAAAAATTCTACTCAACTAACGCAACAAAAACTTAAGTCTAACCCGAGGGAAAAATGAACAACCAAAACTCAACTCTATTTACGGCGTATGCCAAGGTACAGCGCATCCGAACCGTTATGACCACGCTGCTCGCAAGCACCTTCGTATTGGCGCAGGTCGTGCCAACTTACGCAACGATTGACAACACGGCGGTGGGCACTGGTACATACGGCGGATTGACCAGTAGCTACGGCACCTCAACCAATAACGTTCCGGTTGCTCCGCCAGCGCCGGCCATGACAATCACCAAAACGGCCGCCGCGCCAACTACCGCGCTTGGCACTGATGCAACACACACTGACTCTGGTGATACGGTCACGTATACTTACGTGGTCAAGAATACCGGCAACGTTACTATGAACGGTGTTGCGCCAACTGATCCNNACTGATCCTGGCCCAACGTTCAACGGCAGCGCAGGCACTGGCTCTCTGGGTGCATTTAGCCCGGTGACTGCCACCTTGGCACCTGGAGCCACACAAACTTTCACGGCGGTTTATACCTTGACGCAGCTTGACGTGCTTCACTCGGCCGGCGTGGCAAACGGCGTATCAAACACCGGCGGTGCTTCGGGCAATTATGGCAGTGGCCCGACAGCATACGCCATTCCAAATGGCAGCAAGTCCACTGCTACAACAACTATTGCGGCTTATGCGCAATTGGCCATCGTCAAGTCCTATGTTTTGGCCAAAGCAGGCGGCAACGTCGTAGCTGGCAAAGCAGAGTTGGGTGACACGGTTACTTACACCTATGTGATTTCCAATACTGGCAACGTTTCGATGACCAATGTGCAAGTTACCGATACACACGCAGGCAGCCCGGTGCCGGTGGGTGCTGGTGGCATTAGCGGTGAAACTCTCACCACCAATGGTCCTCTTGGTGCTGGTGCATCAACTGATGCAACAGCTAACAATGGTATCTGGAGCTCACTTGCCGCAGGTGCCGCTGTTACATTCACTTGGGCACACGTTGTTACCCAAGCCGAAGTTGATCACGGTTAAGGTTTAGATACCCCACGCGGCTCCCTCGGCCGCGTGGGCTGTCCTACAAAAATGCTCAGCTTGAAACGAAACATAATTCACCGAAAGGTGCTCAGGGCCCTCGCAAATACGATGGGTTCTTTTGTGCTTTTAATGAGTTGTGTTTTCGCTATGGCCGAGCCCGCGCAAGCGGACATCATCAACACTGCGACCGCCCAGGGCACTTACCTTGGCCTGCCTGTTTCTTCTGCACCAGTTACGGTGAATGTTCCGGTGGCTTCACCAACGCCCGCAATAGGCATCGTAAAAACCGGAACGTTCAATGATGTAAACGGAAATGGTTTCGCCGACGTTAATGATACCATCACTTACACATTTGTAGTTAAGAACCTTGGTTCCGTCACCCTCACCAATGTTGCTGCAACCGATAATAAGATCGGAGCGGTTGCCTGTGTACTGACCACACTCGCGCCTGGTCAAAGCACAACTTGCACAGGACCAGTTTACCATCTGAGCCAAGCCGATGTGGATGCGGGGTCAGTTTCTAACCAAGCGACAGTAACGGCGAAAGCGCCGGATGGCAGCACGGTTACCGATCTATCTGATCCAACTACACCCGGTGTTGGCCATGATACGCCAACTGTTGTTGCATTACCTGGTACGGCTGCGATTGGCCTGATCAAACCAGTTGCCACGTTGAATGACACCAATAGCAATGGCCAAGCCGATGCTGGCGAAACACTGGGCTATACTTTCACAGTTAAAAATCTGGGTGGTAAAACTTTGACTGCGGTCAGTGTGACTGATCCAAAAGTGTCCGGCATCACTTGCGCTGCAACAACATTGGCGCAGAGCCAAGCTACAACGTGCTCTGGCACGCCTTATGTTATCACACAAGCCGATTTGGACGCTGGCAAAGTCACCAATCAAGCAACAGTTACCTCCAAGGCGCCAGATGGCAGCGTGATCAGCGATCTATCTGATCCTACCACTGCCGGTGCGGCCAATAACGCGCCAACCGTAACGCCGCTCACACAAAAGTCCATAATTGGCCTGGTCAAAACCGCAGGCCCAGTTGTGGATGTCAATAGCAATGGTGTGACCGACGTGGGTGATACCATCACCTATTCATTTGCAGTTTCTAATCTAGGCAATGTGAGCTTGAGCAATGTTGCACTTGCTGATCCAATGCTTGCGTCCATCAGTTGCCCCAAGACCACTTTAGCGCCTGCCGAAGTGATGAACTGCACGGCACCAGCTTATGTGCTGAAGCAGTCGGATATCGATGCCGGTAAAGTAACCAACCAAGCAACAGCCACAGCATCAAAACCTTCGGGTGGCACAGTAAGCGATCTCTCGGATCCGCTCATATCTGGCCCATCGGCTAATTCGCCAACGGTGGTTACACTCAATCAAAATGCAATAATCGGGTTAGTCAAAACCGCTGCCGCACCTTTCGACGCCAACAGCAATGGTGTGCTCGATGCCGGAGACACCATTGCTTACAGCTTCAAGGTTTCGAACCTTGGCAGTGTGACGCTGAATGCAATCACTGTCACTGACAGTATCGTTGCGAATATCACTTGCCCACCAGGCAACCTTGCGCCTGGGGCGAGCGTGACTTGTTCGGGTAACAACTATGTCATCACACAGGCCAACATGGATGCTGGCCAAGTGAGTAATTCCGCAACGGTCACCAGCAAATCGCCAAAGGGCACCACGGTTTCTGACGTATCTGATCCTGTCACCGCAGGGCCAAGCGCCAACGCACCAACAGTCACGCCACTGGGTGGTAATGCCAGCATGACTGTCGCCAAGATCGATACTTTGAGCGGAGGCGCAGTGGTTGGCACTCCGATCACCTATAAATTTACAATCAAGAACACTGGCACTGTCAGCCTTCACAACATCACACTTTCGGATGCTGGTGCAACTGTGTCGGGTGGCCCAATTGTCACTTTGGCACCAGGCGTCAGCGACACCACAACTTTCACTGCGTCACATCCATTAACCGCGTCAGACATTGCAGCGGGCAGCTACACCAATACCGCCACAGCAACCGCCACACCTTCGCCTGTTGGTTCAGCCAATATTACCGCCAATGGCAGCGCCACGACAACATTGAACACGAATGCGGCTATGACCTTTACGAAGTCTGGTGTGCCGGCCAATGGACCAGCAGTTCCGCCCAAGGCTGGTGATAAAGTGAATTACACACTCGTCGTCACCAATACAGGCGCAACGCCTCTCTTTAATGTTTCGGTTTCGGACCCGCTGTTGGCCTCCGCCGAAACATCTACGCAACAAATGGTGGCGCTATTGGATTTGGCGGGCAATCCTGATGCAGCCAATTTTGCGACCGCCTCATTTGATCATGCCGGAAGTACCAGTGGCATTGTTGCCGCCGACAATCGCCGTGCCCATTTGCGAGACGCAGGCGGGTTGGCTTTGGCCGATACACTTTCGATCTCGCGTCAATTGGTGCGCATGTCAGGTGCCACGGGTGATCTGCAAGCCGGTGAAAAGATCGGTGTCCTTTATAGCATCACCAACTCCGGCAAGGAGGGTGTTTCTGATATCTCTGTTACACAGACAGACAGCCTGACCTTCGGCGGCCATGTCAGTTTGCTCGGTGGAGGCGAAACCGATGCCAGCAGCATGATCTTCACGCGTGAACTTACGCCAGATGATATTGCCTCTGGTCGGGTTGTTTCTAACGGTTATGTCAGTTCGACCCAGCAAGGCCATGATGCCTTACAAGCCGTGACTGACGTGTTGCCACTGTCCGGCATCAAAACTTATGATGACATTGCCACAGCCTCAATCAGCCCGGCAAGTGATCCGCAGCTGAATGCTGGATTAAGCTACACATTCACTGCACCTTACACATTAACGCAGGCCGATATTGATGCGGGCACTGTGCACAATCTTGCCACTGCCACAGCCAAAGACGGTGGTGGTGCCAGCTTAATTAAAACGGCAAGTTCTGATCTTCCACTCCAACAAGCTCCACTTTTTGGCGCGGTGAAGACAGGCACTATTACACCAGCGAACGGCGTTTCTGCGCAAGTTGGCGATGTGATCGTCTACAAATTCGCAGTCACCAATTTAGGCAATGTTACTCTGAAGAATGTTGGCATCACTGACGGGCTGATCAATGTCTCGGGCGGCCCAATCGCCTCACTTGCACCTGGTGTGACGGATAATAGTACTATCACCGCGCAGTATACGCTTACGCAAACGGATATTGACGCCGGTAAGTATCAAAATCAGGCGACTGTCACAGCCAGCGTGCAGGGTGGCGGGTCTAGCTCAGTTCTTTCCGATAATGCTGATCCAAAGTTACACCGTCCAACTGTAACGCCAATTGTGCCAGCGCCAGCGATCGGCTTGCTGAAGCAGGTGACCACACTTGTGGATACCAATCTCAACGGCATCAATGACGCAGGCGATGTAATCCATTACCAATTCACGGTTTACAATCTCGGCAATGTCACGCTGCACAATATCAACGTCACCGACAAAGTTGGCGGTGGAGCAAATGTGACCATCACTGGTGGGCCCATTGTTTCACTGGCCCCCGGTCAGACCAGTACGCAGATCACCGGAAGCTATCCAATCACCCAAACTGATGTCGATGCGGGCCATGTGAATAATACTGCTACTGCAACAGGCACCGCGCCGGATGGAACCATTGTTACACATGATTCAGATCCACTTGTGCCCACTCAGTCTAATCCAACAATAGAGCCTTTGGTGCAGCAGCCGCAAATTGTGCTCTACAAGAAACTGGCGTCATGGGTTGACACAAATAATGACGGCATTCTCAACGCTGGCGATGTACTGCATTACACATTCACCGTAGTGAATTCCGGTAATGTCACGCTCAGCAATCTGCAACTGACAGACGCACTAGCATCTGCCCAAGTGCAGAACTTGGCGCCAGGCGCAACGATGGCGCCGGGCGTTACGAACGCCAACATTTTCACAGCAACTTATACTGTGACGACAGCGGATGAAACTGCCGGCGTAGTCAAGAACCGTGCTACGATCGCGGCCAGTCAGCCGATTAACCCGGCACAAGTGAATGCTACTTCACTCAATGGTGATCCAACATCATCAACCAATTCGACCACTGACACAACCATTCATCCAACGCCTTCTATCTCAATCCTTCTCGTGGCCCCCACCTATGCGGATACCAATGGTGATGGCATTATGGATGTGGGCGATACCTTGACCTATCAAGTCAAGATCAAGAATACCGGGCTTGATCCTTTAAATAACATCACAGTGCAAGACTATGTCACTGGCATTACCATCGCAGGGACACTGAACTCGACGCTGCTGCCCAATCAGGAAGACACCACAAGCTTTATTGCAACCCATGTTTTGACGGCCAATGACATCGCATCGGGCATCTATAAGGCGCAGGCGAAGGCAATTGCCGCTGATGCGACGGCATCGGCTGGCAACGGGCAGGCCCTCCAGGTGACCAANNAGATCACGGCACTGAAAACTTTCAACCATTTTGAAAATGCCAGCGGCGCAACCATCCCAGCGCCTGCCACAGGAGCCTTTGCGGTTTATACTATTACCGTTACCAACACCGGCAACGTGCCGTTTGACACTGTGACGGTGGCTGAAAGCGGCATTTATACTGGCAATGTCTCCGGTGCCACGCCATTTACTTTGGCTGCTGGCGCATCCGACTCAACTCATTTTGCAGTGAAGCACCAGATCACCAATGCAGAAATGTTGGCTGGCCATGTTGATAATCAAATTCTCGCAACCGGCACCAACATCGCGAAGAACCTTGTTGTCACCGATCTATCTGACCCAAGCAATCCTGCAACACATAATGTGACGATTGTGCCGCTCACGGTTAGCCCGGCAATGGCTGTGGTGAAGAACTTTACGGTGGCTGACACCAATGGCAACGGCATCGCTGATGCGGGCGACACTATCAAATACACTTTCACTGTGGCCAACACCGGCAATATTGATCTTACCAACATCACTATTACGGATACTGGTGCGGTGTTGCCGGCGATTGTGCCAGTGTTGCCAAGTTTGGCCGTCGGTGCCTCGGACACAATAACTTTCACAGCAACTCATCTGGTCACGCCAGCTGATGCAATTGCCGATTCCTATTCCAATCAAGCCAAATTTACTTCAACCGAACTTCCGTTAGGTGTTCTTAGCGACAAATCTAGCTTGGCAGCCCCAATACCGCAGCCAACTGTAACGCAGCTGTATGTTACGAAGCCTGTGTTAACCAAAGTGGCAGCGCGCAGCCAAGTGAAACGCGGCGATGTGGTGCCTTTCACAATCACCGCCAGCAACCTCAATGGTGGCACCTATCAATTGGCTGACATTATGCCCCCCGGCTTTGTGTTCGTAGCGGGATCGGCACAAGTGAATGGTGTAGTGAAGGTACCAGTGTTGAATGGCATGACTTTGACTTTCAACAATCTCACACCCACCAATGGCAAAATAATCCTGACCTTGAACCTCACTGCTCAGGCTTCGTTGAGCGGTGGCCAATTTGTGAACAATGCGCGCCTCATTGATCAGACCAGCAATGCGGTTTTGGCCGTTGCCCAAGCCACAGTTGAGGTGATCCCTGCGGCGACATTTGATTGCAGCGATATTATCGGCCGCGTGTTTGATGATGTTAGCGGCGATGGCTATATGCGCGACGGATACAAAGGCCTCGGCGGCGTTCGCCTTGCCACAGCCAACGGCACGTTGGTGATAACCGATGCAGAAGGGCGGTTCCACATTCCATGTGCCGCCATTCCTGATGGTGCCATTGGTTCCAACTTCATTATGAAAATTGATCCGCGCACCCTTCCACAGGGCTACAAAATCACCACCGAAAATCCACGCGTTGTGCGCGTAACGCGCGGCAAGATGACTGAGATCAACTTCGGCGCCACCAAAATTCATGAAGTGAAAGTCGATATCACCGGCCGGGCGTTTGATAATGGCAGTGCTGATCTCACCGAAAAGTGGAGTTTGGGCATTGACCGATTGGTCGACATCTTGCGCAAGCGCCGGTCTGACCTGCAAATTGTTTATCATCAAGGCAGCGAGAGCGGCGAGTTGGCGCAAGCCCGTGTTGATGCGGTTGCGGGTTTGGTGAAGGAAGCCTTCGCGTCTGCCAAAGGCGGCTATGCGTTGGATATTAACGCCAGTGTGGAGCCGAACAAATGATACACTCCACACTTAAGTATCTCGCGACATTTGTGCTCTCAGCATTCTTGTTAGTGCCATTGCCCGCCCTTGCGGATAATGATCTGCCCTTCAGCATTTCTTTTGATGGCAAGAAAGTCGACTCGAGTGCGGATATTAAGCGGGTTGAGAAAATGGAAGCCGCAGAACTAGATGGCGTCGATGTTCAGGTGAAGTTTGATGGACTCGGCGTGCGGCCCGCGCTGAATGTTTCAACCTTCCCATTGCAGGTGAACTTCCGTTCGGCGGACAAAATCCGCTTCTTGGCCAGCTTTAATTACGCGGCTTGGATCAACAAGGCTGAGGTGCGCATCTATGCAGCAGGCTATGACCAAAACTCACAGCCGTTTGTCACTATCCCTGTGGCAAGCACCGGTGCTGCCGAATGGGTGATGCCGGGTGATGCGCCTGCTGAGATGGAATATGTGCTGCGGGTCTATGACAAAGATGGCCGTTATGATGAAACGCGACCTTTGCCCTTAAAACACAGCGATACTAATTTGCCACTGCCGGATTCAGCTAAAGACGTTGTGGCTCCGGGCTATGGTGATGACCGCACGGCCATTCGCAACATCAGTGTTTTTGGTGGCGCCGTCACAGTGATTGGCAAAAAAGTGCCGAAGAACCACGAAGTGAAAGTGATGGGCGAAGTTGTTCCAGTTGATGGCAATGACAGCTTCGTGGTGCAACGCCTATTGCCGCCTGGGGCTGCTATGCTTGATGTCAGCGTGTTGCAAGATGGCAAAGGTCTGCATTTCTCGCGCGAAGTGGTGGTGCCAGAGAATGAATGGTTCGGGGTTGGCATTGCTGATCTCACCGTTGGCAATAATTTCGGCGGTGGTATTATTGAACACACTGGCGTTGACGAATTCCCCGGCACATGGGCCATTGGCCGCGCCGCCTTCTATCTCAAGGGCAAGATCAAAGGACAGTATATATTAACTGCCTCGGCTGATACCGGTGAAGGCACACTGGCGGATATGTTCACAGGCATTGGCGGAAAAGACCCGCGTGATATGATCAAGAAGATCAATGCCAATGATTATTATCCGGTTTACGGTGATGACTCGACGTTGATTGAAGATGCGCCCACCAGCGGCAAAATCTATGTGCGCCTTGAACGTGGGCCAAGCTCGATCATGTGGGGCAATTTCAAAACCAACATCACCGGCACAAAGTTCATGGCCGAAAACCGCGCCCTTTATGGCGCGGGCGGGGTTTATCGTTCTGATGCGGTGGCCGCTGACGGCAATGCCAAGCGTTCAGTTGATGCCTATGCGGCCTTGCCAAAGACTGTGCCGGAAACAGATGTTTTCCGCGGCACGGGTGGTTCGGCTTATTTTATGGCGCATAGTGACATCACCGCTGGCAGTGATGTGGTGAGCGTTGAGGTTCGTAACCCAATCACTGGCTTTGTAATTTCCACAACCCAGCTGACACCTACAACTGATTATACCTTTGATCCTACCAATGGCGTGTTGATCTTAAATTCGCCACTGCCTTCCAATGATATTTCCGGCAACGAAAATTATCTGATCGCTCATTATACTTATGAACCCGTTTCCAGCGATACAAATGCCTATGTGTTTGGTGGGCGCGCTGAGACTTGGCTGTCAGATCACATCCGCGTGGGGGCAACGGGCTTACGTGAAAAACAGGATACCGCCGATCAGACCATGGGCGGCGCTGATATTCACATTCAATCCTCGCCAAAAACATTTGTAGAAGGTGAAGTGGCCCATTCTGAAGGACCGGGCTTTGGCTCAACCTATTCAGTCAACGGCGGCATTTCTACGCAGACGACTGCTGGTGCTGGTATCACTGGTGTTCCAGCAAATGCATGGCGTGTTGAGGGTGCTGCTGATCTTGATGAAGTCACCAAAGGCAAAGCGCAGGGTCAAGTTCAAGGCCGCTTTGAACATTATGATGCGGGCTTCTCATCGCCACAGATCCAAACCACGGCTGAGACCTATAAATGGGGCGTGGCTGGCGAAGTCAAAGTAAAAGACAATGTGTCTGCCAAGGGCGAATATAGTGAAAACAATGCCATTGGCCAAAGCCTGATGCGCAGCGGCAAGGCGGCAGTCGATGTTATAGTCACTAAGGGTTGGACGGTTGAGCCTTATGCCAAATATACCGAACAAGAAGGCACAGCTCTCGTCAGCACCCAGACGGGCGCGCGCGGCGATGCGGGTGTAAAACTCATCAGAGATTTTGACCGTGACCACCAAGCCTATGTTTTTGGCCAAGGTACAGCTATTTTGACTGACACGATGCTTTCCGACAATCGCGCTGGCGTTGGTTATAAAGGCAAGATCAATGACCACATTACAGCTGCAGGAGAGGTTTCTTACGGCGATCAGGGCCCAGGTGTGAATGCTTCAGTGGACTATGCCAGAACTGCGGATGATCATTATACCATTGGCTATGCCCGCGATCCCTATCGCAGCACATCGCCAGGCTATCCTTATCTGCTGAGCGGTTCTGATCTTGGCACTGTCACTTTGGGTGACAAGCGCAAATTCAATGAACAATGGTCTGGCTTTGCTGAAACCAGCTATGATTATTTTGGTGAAAGACAAAGCTTGGCCAACGCTTATGGCGTGTCATATACACCCACTGACAAGTGGAAGATTGAAGCCGCCGCACAAGTTGGCCAAGTTTATGACAACACGATTAACCCGAGCACAAGCCTAAAGAACCCTGACATATACCGCGACGCTCTTTCTTTATCTGCTGTTTATCACGACAAGGCCGGATTGGACGGCAAGGCCAAGGGCGAAGTGCGCTGGGATTATGCCGATGACGGTTCATCTGAAATCATGAGCTATCTGTTGCAACTTGGGCTTGGTTATAAAATGAACAAGGATTGGCGTGCTTTGGCCAATCTTGATCTGGTGTGGTCTAATGCGAGCGATGACACACTGAGTTCTGCGCTGGTCAACGGAATAATTGGTTTTGCCTACCGTCCAGCAGACAATGACCATATGAATGCACTGATTAAATATAACTTTGTTTATGATGCACCAGGGGCAGGGCAGGTGACACTTGATGGCACCACCACAAGCCCAGAGCAAATTTCAAACATCTTCTCTGGCGATGTCACTTATAATGTCACAGAGAAGCTGGCCCTTGGTGGCAAACTTGGTTTCCGCGTTGGCGAAATCTTAGATCGCTCGGTGCCAGGTGCTACTTGGACGCCATCTGCTGCTTATCTCGGCATTGTTCGTGCTGATTATCATGTGGTTAAAGCATGGGACGTTTTGGCGGAGGCGCGCATGCTGTGGTCGCCAACTGATAATTCAACCGATATTGGCTTCGTGGCTGCAATCTACCGCCAGGTGGGCGAGAATTTCAAAGTGGGTTTGGGCTATAACTTTGGCTCATTTAGCGACAATCTTGCCCAAATCGCCCATGACAACCACGGCGTCTTCGTCAATATGATAGGCTCGTTCTGAGCCTCTTGGCGTGAGCCTCCATTTCACGCTAAGGAGTGAATATGTTCAAACCCTCCCAAGCCCCAGCCATTGACGATCTGCGCGAGCTCTATAAAAAGCGCGTGCCCAAGATGTTTTACGATTATTGTGAGACGGGCAGTTACACCACGCAGACGTTTGTTGAAAACACCGAGGCTTTCAAAAAGCACTATCTGCGCCAACGCGTGGCAGTGAATATCGATAACCGTTCTACTGCAAGTACTATCTTAGGCCAAAAAGTTGCCATGCCTGTGGCTCTGGCGCCGATTGGTTCTGGCGGCATGAACTATGCGGATGGCGAGATCCATGCCTGCCGTGCCGCGCAAAAATTCGGCGTGCCTTATACACTGTCGACCATGAGTGTGTGTTCTATTGAAGAAGTTGCCGCNNCGTTCTGGTTTCAGCTTTATGTGATGCGCGAACGCGACTTTGTTGCCAATCTCATCAAGCGCGCCAAAGCTGCCAAATGCTCTGCCTTGGTACTAACCTTGGATTTGCAAGTATTGGCCCAGCGCCACAAGGATGTGAAGAACGGGCTTTCAACGCCGCCCAAAGTGACGTTCAAGAACATGCTCAACATTGCTACCAAGCCTGCTTGGGCATTGGGCATGTTGGGCACGAAAAACCGTAAATTTGGCAACATTCATGGCCACGCCAAAGATGTGGAAGACATGGCAGATTTGGCCAATTGGACGCATCGCCAATTCGATCCATCGCTGGATTGGAGTTCGGTTGATTTCATCCGCAAGCAATGGGACGGTGCCCTTATTCTCAAGGGCATCAATGATGTGGATGATGCCAAAATCGCCGCCAAAAAAGGCGCCGATGCGATCATTGTTTCCAATCATGGCGGCCGGCAATTGGATGGCTGTTCACCAACCATCGACATGTTAGGGCCGGTGGTGGACGCAGTTGGCAAGAAAACCGAAGTGTGGATGGATTCTGGCATTCGCACGGGGATGGATGTGATGAAGGCACTGGCTTTAGGTGCTAAAGCCGCAATGATCGGGCGGGCTTATATTTATGGGCTCGGTGCAGGCGGCGAAGCGGGTGTGAGCCACGCGCTGGATATCATTCAAAAAGAACTTTCAACCACAATGGGACTGTGTGGTGAGCGCAATATCTCTGGCATTGGCCGACACAACCTTCTCCTCCATGGCGCTGCAAAACCGCGTTGATCCTTGGGGGCAGCTTCATGCTGTTGCTGAGCGCGGCACAATGATGGGCAATCGCGGCGGCAAGTTTCACCGCGAGGACAAGACCTTGGGAAAACGGCGCTGGGCCTCCAGGCAATGGATCTGTTGTGAGTTGCATTTCAGAGGTCGCCACCGTGAGGTGATGGGGCCAGCTTATACCGAGTTATTTTTTCTTGATGAGGTCACAGCTCTCAGGGCGGGCCATCGGCCATGCTGGGAATGTCTGCGGGCAGAGGCCAAAGTTTTTCTGGGCGGTGAGAAGGCTGGCGCGTTTGATCGGCGTTTGCATGAGGAGCGCTTGAATCCATCCCACCGTGGCGAATTGGTCAATGAATTGGTCAATGGCGTGATGGTTGAGATTGAAACCCAGGCCTATGCGATGAAAAGCAATCGCCTCTTGCGTTGGTCATTTGGTGGCTATGTGGATGCAATTCCTTTGCGCAAAGCAGATAAGGTTTTGACACCGCCATCTATTATTGCCATTTTGGCCAAAGGCTACAAACCGCGCTGGCATAGTTCTGCGCTGCAATGGGATGGAACATGAAACTTTTACGCTATGGCCCCAAGGGCAAAGAAAAACCCGGCATTCTGGATCAACACGGCAAAATTCGTTCGCTGGCCAAACACGTCAAAGATATTGATGGAGAGGTGATCTCACCCGCTGGCCTTGCCAAGCTGCGTAAGCTTAACCCCAACAAGTTGCCGCTGGTCAAAGGCAAACCACGCATCGGCGCTTGTGTGGCCAATCCGCAGAAATTCATCGCCATTGGACTTAACTATGCAGATCATGCTGCTGAGAGCGGTTTGAAGGTTCCCGTCGAACCCGTTGTTTTTACAAAACAAGTTTCCTGCGTTAGNNATGAAGCATGTGGCAGGTTATTGCGTGGTGAATGATCTGTCTGAGCGGGAGTTTCAGACCGAAGGTACTGGCCAATGGACCAAAGGCAAAGGCTACGACACTTTCGGCCCCATCGGCCCGTGGTTAGTCACCCGAGACGAGGTGAAAGACCCGCAGAATTTACGCATGTGGCTGGAGCTCAACGGCAAACGTATGCAAGATGGTTCCACCCAAACCATGGTGTTCGGCGTGGCCCATATTGTGGCCTATCTCTCAAAGTTTTTTACATTGCACCCCGGTGATGTCATCACCACCGGCACGCCGCNNGTTGGCATGGGCATGAAGCCGCCGCAGTATTTGCAGCCGGGCGATAAAATGGTGATTTGTATCGAAGGTCTGGGCACGCAGCGGCAGAAGGTTGTGCGCGACAAGTGAAGCGGCTATTACCCCGCGATGAGCGACAGTAAAAAAACCTTCCGCCCCAAGGCCCGCGTGGCCAAGGGNNTATGAATCCTATGGCTTTGAGCCGGTGGAGCAGCCTTTCATTGAATATACCGATGCGCTGGGCAAATTTTTGCCGGATCAAGACAGGCCGAATGCTGGTGTGTTTTCATTTCAGGATGAGGATGAGCAGTGGCTTTCACTGCGCTATGATTTAACCGCTCCACTGGCGCGTTATGTGGCGGAGAATAATCAGGGGCAATTGCCATCGCCTTATCGCAGCTATCGCCAAGGTTGGGTGTTCCGCAATGAAAAGCCCGGGCCGGGCAGGTTTAGACAGTTCATGCAGTTTGATGCTGATACGGTGGGCAGTTCTTCGCCTGCCGCTGATGCCGAAGTGTGCATGATGGCAGCCGATACGATGGAAGCGCTGGGGCTTAAGGGCCAGTTTCGCATTGGCGTCAACAATCGCAAGATTCTTGACGGTTTGCTGGAGACAATCGGACTTGTTGGAGTAA
>PLXI01000221.1 GCA_003151375.1 Hyphomicrobiales bacterium | reverse complement strand
GCCGCCTTTGCTTTCCCAGGTGTTCAGGCCAATGTGGTGATGATAGCCGCCAGCCGAGACGAAGGCTGCGTCACTGCCATACAATTGCTGCAGCTCAAAACCCAAAACACCGCAATAGAAATCCATCGCGCGCTTGATGTCTGAAACTTTCAGATGAACGTGGCCGACATGAGTGCCGGCTGGAATAATGTATTCATTCGTCATGATTTGTAACTTTCTAAGTTACTAAATAGACAGTCGATTTGCGAAAATCAAGAGGCAAACGCAAAAACGCAAATAAGTGGATAGCAGAATAGTGCAGTGGGCAAGTGGCACAATTTATCGCTAAATGCTGCCAAAGGATAACGCCATGCCATTCAAGGCCCCGCACAATCTCACCGTCGTCAATCATCCGCTGGTTTTGCACAAACTCAGCCTGATGCGCGATAAAACCACGCCTACGGCAGTGTTTCGGCAGTTGCTGCGCGAGATCAGCCTGCTTTTGGCTTATGAAGTGTGCCGCGACCTACCCATCGCGCTGAAGCGTATTGAAACCCCAGTGGCCGCCATGGATGCACCTTTTATCAAGGGCAAGAAGCTGGTCATCGTCTCAGTTCTGCGCGCCGGCAACGGCCTGTTGGAGGGCATGCTTGATCTGCTTCCTTCCGCCCGCGTGGGCCATATTGGCCTTTACCGCGACCCCAAAACCCTTCAACCCGTGCAATATTATATGAAAGTGCCGGAAGACATCGCTGAGCGTCAAACCATTGTGGTTGACCCCATGTTGGCAACTGGCAATTCAGTGGCTGCAGCGGTCAGCCGCCTCAAGGAAAAGGGTGCACGCGATTTGCGCCTCTGCACGCTGCTTTCAGCGCCTGAAGGTGTCACCCGCTTTCATGATGCGCATCCTGATGTGCCAATTTTCACTGCTGCTGTGGACGAAAAGCTTAATGAGCATGGCTATATTGTGCCGGGCTTGGGCGATGCCGGTGACCGAATGTTTGGAACAAAATAACGTTCCGTTAATCATCAGGCGCATTTGGTTTAGATTTTAAGTCTTGTGGCAAGGATTGGCGACTTAAGGTGCCTTCCATGTCAACTGTTCTTGCCTCTGCTTTTCGCCGCGCTGACGGCACGCCGCGTCGTGTGCTTTATGCCGAGGACCAATTCACATCGCGCGTGGTCACCACCGCTATGCTTGAGCGCATGGGCTTTGAAGTTGATGCTGTAGAAGATGGCGAATTGGCGTTGAGTGCCGCGCGCGGCGATAGCTATGATGTCATCCTGCTTGATATTGAGATGCCAGTGATGGACGGTGTTACGGCAGCACGCTCCATCCGCTCAGAGCTTGCACACTGTGCGGCAACCCCGATTTTGGCATTATCGGCCTTCTTAGCAGATTCGACTGAACATTCAGTTTGGCGCGATGCCTTTGATAGCGCGGTGCCGAAGCCAGCAAATTCCAATGAATTGATGAATGCCATGACCAAGGCCGTGGCAGAGCATGATCAACGGTTGCTGCTGCCTGCAAGGCCCAGCAAGGAAGACCTGCTTTCAGCTCTTAAAGCGAGCCTGCCAAGTGGTGCGTGGCGCAGGGTTTCCGCCGCTGCTGGTGCTGAGATGGCCCATCTTATCAATGCACTGAGTGCTGTGCAGGAAGCAGCAGATTTAGAATCGCAAAAACAGATTTCGCGTCGGTTGACACAAATCGCTTCCAGCTTTGGCGCGGTGCAAGTGGCTCAGCTTGCTGCGGGTAGCGATGTTCAGCAGCTGCGCTCAGCCCTGGCTGATTGGGCTTTATAAGCGCAATCACATTACCGTCATAGTTTATGGGTTAGTCTTGCCAGCGCGCTTGATTTAATTGTAACCTTGGTTGTGCCGATATTTTCACCGGGAGAACGTCATGAAATTCAATTTCAAAGTTGCTGTTGTAACAGGGGTGCTCGCAGTTTCTATGGGCGCTGGCCTGGCCTATGCGGCATTGAGCGCTGATGAAGCTATCACCGCGCGCAGAGCCTGCATGAAAATGGGCCATGGTGGCGTGCTTGGCGCGGCAGTTCCAATGTTCAAGGGCGATAAGCCTTTTGATGCGGCAGCACTAAAAGCGGCTTTTGATGCTGAAGACAAACTTTGCGCCGATTGGTCAATGTGGTGGGCGCCCAATCTTCTTAAGGGAGATAAGGAATTAACTCACGCCAAAGCTGAAATTGGCACAGATCCAAAAGGCTTTGATGCAGCCGCTGGGGCTTGGTATCAAGCTGACCAAAATTTGCGTAAGGCAACTGATCTGGCCAGCTTTAAGGCCGCCTTCCCGGCGCTTGGTAAGGGTTGCCAAGGTTGCCACGAAAAGTTCCGCGCGCCACTGCAATAAAACATTTAAACGATGAAATTGAATTTCCGGGCCCTGATACTCATCGCAGTGTTAGGGCTTGTCGTTTTCCGATATTTGAGCGCTGAGCACCCGCTGAGCCTTGCTTCAATTCCCCAGTACACAGCTGATGTTGAGAATGGCAAGTTCATATTCAATGTCGGCGGTTGTATTTCCTGCCATGCCTCACCCGCTGACGCTGAAGTGCCTTCTGGGGGCAAGCCACTAAAAACCCCAATCGGAGTGCTTTATCCACCCAATCTGACACCTGACACTGAAACTGGCTTAGGTGGATGGAGTGATTTGGATTTTGTGAATGCCATGCAGCGCGGGCTGAAGCACGGTGGCGGGCACCTCATTCCGGCCTTTCCCTATACGTCTTTTGCCAAGATGAAGGTGGAAGATGTGCTGGATGTGAAGGCCTATCTGGCGAGCCTGCCGCCCGTAAAAAATGCCGTCCCTCAAGATGAAGTCTTGGCTCTGCCCCTCGTGCGGCGCGGCCTTGGGCTATGGAAATGGATTGGGCTTGATACCACCGCTTGGGTGGCAGACCCCGCACAATCTGAGAGCTGGAACCGAGGCGCTTATCTGGTGAACGGCCCTGGCCATTGCCAAGAATGCCACACACCGCGCAACCTGTTCATGGCACTTGATACTGCGAAGGCTTTTGCCGGGGGGCCACATCCAGATGGCACCGGCAAAGTGCCAAGCATGCGTGGGCTGGTGGCGCGCGGGCGTTTCAAGGATCAGGCTGATCTGGTGTCGGCTTTTCAGAATGGGGAAGTTTTGGGCTATGACCATATCAGTTCTGGCGGCATGGGCGAGGTGCAAAACAATCTTTCCAAATTACCAGAAGCGGAATTGCGAGCCATCGCTGAATATGTGTTGAGTTTAAAATAAACTGGCCTTTAAACCTTCATTCCGCCGTATTCGGACTGTTTTCACAGTCACCATGTGGCTATATGAGGGTTGATTTCACCTTCAGGCAGTCGCATTAGAAATTGAAACCAAATTGGGGATTTTCATGGATCGTATCCGCATACGCGGTGGCAATAAATTGAACGGTGNNTGTCGCGACTGCAACGCATTTTGCAGAACCATGGTGTTGATATTACAACCGCTGGCAAGCGCGTGGGCCAGATTGAACATGCTGGCGAAACCCTGAAAATTTCTGCCAAGCATATTGTGGATACAACAGCTCCTTATGATCTGGTTTCCAAGATGCGCGCTTCCTTCTGGGTTTTAGGTCCGCTGATTGCGCGCATGGGCGAAGCTAAAGTTTCATTGCCCGGCGGCTGCGCCATCGGCAC
>PLXI01000101.1 GCA_003151375.1 Hyphomicrobiales bacterium | reverse complement strand
GCCCGGCGGCTGCGCCATCGGCACGAGGCCGGTTGATATGCATCTCCTCGCCATGGAAAAGCTTGGCGCGGAATGCGTGATCGACCAAGGCTATGTGATCGCCAAGGCCAAGAACGGCCTTAANNATGTAACGCCAGTGATCTTCAAATTGCGCGTGCCGATGCCCTCAATCTTGGCACCCATTTTGACGAGGCATTCGGCACGCGCAATTTGAAGATCACTGGCGTTACATCACTGCAAGGTGCTGAACACACCGTGGTGGCAGACCGCATTGAGGCTGGCACTTATGCCATGGTAGCAGGAATGGCCGGTGGTGATGTTACCTTGCGTGGTGCGCGCGTTGATACATTAGAGAGCGCACTGGTTGCCATGCGCCGTGCGGGCATTGATGTAACCAGCAACAATGAGGGCATTCGCATCAAGCGCAACGGCTCAGCCATTCAGCCCGTTGATATTACAACTGATCCTTACCCCGGCTTTCCGACAGACTTGCAAGCGCAGTTCATGGGCTTAATGACCATGGCGCAAGGCAGTTGCCATATCCGCGAAACCATTTTTGAAAACCGTTTTATGCATGNNCGTGGCTTTGAAGACCTCGAAGGCAAGCTTGCTGCTGTGGGCGCTGATGTCACGCGCATTGCCGGGGCATAGCGATGTTGCATTTAGTGGCGGCTGACGAGGCTGATCTCGCCATCATTTCTGCGCAAATGCAGGATGCTGTGATGCGGCGCGAAGATATAGGTTTTGATGCCAAGCGCCGCCGCTTTAGTCTGGTGGCTAATCGTTTCGCTTGGGATGCGTTACCTGCCAAACAACGCCGCCGCGCCGGTTTACATTTNNTACATTTTGATGATGTTGAAGCGGTGAAGTCTCTCGGCTTTGACAGACTTGAGGCGCAAAACGTGCTTTCACTTTTGGCCATCCATTTTGAAAAGATTGATGGCCTGAGCGGCAACATCATACTTTCCTTTTCGGGTGCGGCATCCATCCGCCTGCGCGTTGCTTGCATTAATGGCACATTGGCGGATTTGGGTGGAGTATGGAGTGCCGCCAGCACGCCACAGCACTTGGCTTAGGCTGTGGTCAAATCCAGCAGCCGCCTTTGCGCCATCACGGTTGATGCTGGAATTGCATCGGCCACAAACAAAGAGTCTGCCCAAGACCGCGCCTTGGCGATCCATGATTTGCTGGAAGGCAATACCTTCAGTTTAAGCAATGGCAAGCCGGGGCCGTACCGCTTGCGTATAACCGCAGAAGCCCAGCGGTTGGTGTTGAATTTCAGTGCCGAAAATGGCCAGCATTTGCATTCATTCGGGCTATCGCTGAAACCTTTTCAGCGCACCGTTCGCGATTATTTAGCGATCCGCGATAGTTATATTGTCGCCATCAATTCTTCCAACCCGCAGGCGGTTGAGGCCATCGACATGGCCAGGCGCGGGCTGCACAATGAGGGTGCTGAGTTATTGATGGAACGCCTTAAAGACAAGGCCAAGATGGATAATCTAACGGCACGGCGTCTGTTCACTTTGGTCTGTGCGATCTGGCCCATAGCAGGCGCCATTGTGGCCGGCTCGCGCAAGCAAACCCTTCCGCGCACGGTGTTATTCGTGTGCACGATGAATGCCATTCGCTCTCCGATGGCGGCAGCTATCACACATCATTATTTTGGATCACAAGTCTATGTCGCCTCTGCTGGCATTTCAGCCGGTGATCTAGATCCATTTGTCAGCGTGGTGATGGATGAGATTGACATTGATCTGAAGTTCCACCGCCCTCACAGCCTGCGCGATGAGCAGGAATTGCAATTTGATCTGGTGGTAACACTTTCAGACGAAGCAGAAGTCGAGGCGCAAAAACTGCCGCGCAAAAATGGCGCTGGGCTTGAGCATTGGGCTTTGCCTGATCCTTCAACTGTGCATGGCGGGCGGACGCAGATTTTGGATGCTTACCGCGCCTTGCGCGATGACATTATCATGCGGGTGAAAGCACGTTTTCCTTCATTAGATTCGCCGTAAGAAAACACTGCGCACCATGTGGTCTGTGCCTTTGCGCAAAACTAAATCAGCGCGCGGTCTGGTGGGCAAAATGTTTTCACGCAAGTTCACCTCATTGATCGTTTTCCACAGCCTTGTTGCGGTGGCGATGGCGTCTTTAATTGAGACCGTCGCATAGCGATGAAAATAAGATTTAGGATCGGTGAATGCGCCAATCCGCAAAGCCAGAAAACGCTCCACATACCATTGCAGTAAATCTTCTTCGCTGGCATCGATGAAAATCGAAAAATCGAAAAAGTCGGACACATTGGGAATGCCTCTGCCATCGCGTGGGGGGCGGCCCGTTTGTAAAACGTTTATGCCTTCTACAATTAAGATATCAGGCTGATCAATCACCTGCGTTTTGTTTTCGAGCACATCGTAAGTGAGATGCGAATAAAGCGGTGCTTCCACATCACGTTCACCGGCTTTGATGGCGGCCATGAAACGCAGCAAATTGGGCAGATCATAAGCTTCTGGAAAACCCTTGCGGGCCATCAAACCTTCACTTTCCAATTTTGCGTTGGGCAATAGAAAACCATCGGTGGTGACAAGATCAACCTTCGGCGTGGACGGCCAGCGCGAAAGTAAGCGCCGCAAAATGCGCGCCGTTGTGCTCTTGCCAGAAGCCACAGAGCCCGCAACGCCAATCACATAAGGCACTTTCAAATCGTGCCTGTGCAAAAACATATTTGAAGCGTTGAACAGTTTCTGGCTGGCCTGCACGTAAAGATTAAGCAAACGCGACAGCGGCAGATAGATCATCTCAACTTCGGTGAGATCAATTTTGTCGGTGAGGCTTTTGACTTCAGCTAAATCGGCTTCTGTCAAAGTCATCGGCGTATCAGCGCGCAAAGCGGCCCATTCATCGCGGGCAAAGCGTCGGAAGGGAGAGACTTCGCGCGCGAAATCTTCGTCCAACTCAGCCATTGCGGCTGGCCTTTTCTTGCAAGCCGCTTTGGCTTTCACGATGGGTTAGAATTTCTTCAACCTCTTTCAATGAAACTCCAGTGGCCTGCATCAAAACCAGCAAGTGATAAATCACATCAGCTGCTTCTTGGGCGGTGTGAGCGCGGTCATTTACTGCAGCGGCCAGCGCCAATTCAAAGGCTTCTTCGCCAAATTTCTTGGCGCATTTTTCAACGCCCGCATTGAGAAGCTTGGCAGTGTAAGACGAGTCTGGTGAAGCCTTGGCGCGAGACGCTATCGTGGCGGCCAGTTTTTCAATCGTGCTCATGTTGCCATCCTCATAGGAATCCCAGCCTTGGCCATGTGGGCTTTGGCCTGAGCTATGGTAAAGGTTCCGAAGTGAAAAATCGAGGCCGCCAAGACCGCTGTGGCGTGGCCTTCTTTGATGCCTTCCACCAAGTGATCCAACGTGCCAACGCCACCGCTGGCGATCACCGGAATGGAAACGGCATCGGCCACAGCGCGGGTGAGGGCAAGATTAAAACCTTTACCGGTTCCGTCTCTATCCATGGAGGTGAGCATAATCTCGCCCGCCCCCAATGCTGTTACTTCACGCGCAAACTCCACAGCATCAATGCCAGTTTCTTTGCGGCCGCCGTGGGTGAATACTTCAAATTTACCGGGCGCTGTTTCCTTACCATCGATGGACACAACGATACATTGACTGCCAAATTTCTCAGCTGCTTCTTTCACAAACGCGCGCCGCGATACGGCAGCAGAATTGATCGCAACTTTGTCAGCACCGGAAAGCAGCAAGTTGCGAATATCATCAATGGCGCGCACCCCGCCGCCAACTGTCAGCGGCATGAAGCAAGCTTCTGCCGTGCGCCTCACCACATCAAACATCGTGCCGCGATTTTCATGCGTGGCAGTGATGTCAAGAAAACACAATTCATCCGCGCCCGCTTTGTCATAGGCTTTGGCCGCTTCCACTGGATCACCTGCATCACGCAGATCAATGAAATTCACGCCCTTGACCACACGGCCATCTTTGACATCAAGGCAGGGAATCACTCTCATCTTCAGCATCACGCGGCCCTCAAAATTGATAGTGCTTCGTCGGGTTTGATGCGGCCATCATAAAGTGCACGACCGGTTATGGCCCCCGCCAATTTGCGCGCATCTGGCTGTGTCATGCGGCGAATATCATCCAGCGAAGCAAGACCACCTGAGGCGATCACCGGAATGGAAACCGCATCAGCCAGCGCCAAGGTTGCGGGCCAATTGATGCCAGTCAAAATGCCATCGCGGTCTATGTCTGTGTAAATAATTGCCGCAACACCTGCGCCTTCAAATTTCTTGGCGAGTTCAATAACGCCGAGTGATGAAGCCTCGGCCCAACCTTCGACAGCCACTTTGCCGCCCTTGGCATCAATGCCGACGGCGACTTTGCCGGGGAATTTTTTGCAGGCTTCAATCACGAGAGCCGGATTGCGCACTGCGACTGTGCCTAAGATTACACGGGCCAAGCCTTTTGAAAGCCAACTTTCAATGTGTTCAAGCGTGCGAATGCCGCCGCCCAACTGCACTGGATTTTTTGTGGCGCGCAAAATCGCGTCCACCGCTGCGCCATTGACCGAATGGCCTTCGAATGCCCCGTTCAAGTCAACCACATGCAGCCATTTAAAGCCCTGTTGCTCAAAGGCCAAAGCTTGTGTTGCCGGGCTTTCATTATAAACAGTGGCCTGCGCCATATCGCCCAATTTCAAGCGCACGCATTTGCCGTCTTTCAAATCTATTGCGGGAAAGAGGATCAAGGCTTCCACCGCAAGAAATTGGCAATCAACGCCAGACCAAGGGCTTGGCTTTTTTCAGGGTGAAACTGTGTGCCCACCATATTTTCATAGGCAATCATGGCCGTGACTGGGCCGCCATAGTCTGCAGTGGCCACCACGTCTTCAGGCAAGGTGCATTCCACATGATATGAATGAACAAAGTAGGCGTTGAGGCCAGTGTCGCCCGTCTTTATGCCATCCAGCAACGCATGTTGCCCAGTTGGCGTAATCGTGTTCCAGCCCATGTGCGGAATTTTCAGCGCAGGGTCTTTGGGTGCGATGGGTTTCACATCACCTGCAATCCAGCCAAGGCCCTTGGTGGTTTCATGTTCCAGCCCGCGCGTGGCCATCAATTGCATACCAACGCAGATCCCGAGGAAGGGACGGCCCTTGCTAATCACAGCTGCACGCATCGCCTCTTCCATGCCGTCAAGCGCCATAAGGCCGCCTCGACAATCTTTGAAAGCGCCAACGCCGGGCAGCACAATACGGTCGGCCTCAGCCACCACTTCGGGCTTGGCTGATACGATGATTTGTTCCTTCAATTTGGCTTCGGCGGCAGCACGTTCAAACGCTTTATGCGCTGAATGCAGATTGCCGGAGCCGTAATCGATGATAACAGTTTTGCCCACGCGCTTAACCCAATGTACCTTTGGTGGAGGGAATACGGTTTTGCTGGCGCGGATCAATTTCCAGCGCATCACGCAAAGCCCGCGCCAGAGCTTTGAAACAGCTTTCGGCAATGTGATGCGAATTGGCACCATAGACATTTTCGATATGCAGGGTGATGCCAGCATTCATGGCGAAAGCTTGGAACCATTCGCGCACCAGCTCAGTATCAAACGTGCCGATCTTGGCGGTCGGGAAGTTCACTTTGAAAATGAGAAATGGGCGGCCTGAAATATCCAGCGCGCAACGGCTGAGCGCCTCATCCATTGGCAGATCACATGAGCCATAACGGCGAATGCCTTTGCGCTCGCCTAAGGCTTTGGCCACGGCTTGGCCCAAGGCAATGCCTGCATCTTCCACCGTGTGGTGATCGTCAATGTGCAAATCGCCCGAAGCTGCGATCTCAATATCGATCAGCGAATGGCGTGCCAGTTGTTCCATCATATGATCAAAAAAGCCCACGCCGGTTTTCACGGCAAAGGTGCCAGTGCCGTCCAAGTTGACGCTGGCTTTGATCGAGGTTTCGGTGGTGGAACGGGCAATTTCGGCTTTACGCATGCGGGTGATCCTTCAAGCGGGGCCTCTTAGCAGATGCAATAAAAAAGTGCTATATGCCTGCCTAAACAAGGAAAACAGCAATGAGTCACATCGACGACGGCCTGGTCATTTCGGGAGCCGATCTTAAAAACGCTGTCAAGGCGGGGGTGATTGAAAATACTGCCGCAGAAAGATTGGTGGCTTTTATATTGACCACGCCCGCCGGCGATGCGGCGGATGATGAGCGGCTTCGGCTGGTTACCGGCTTTAACGATATATTTGTTGCCATTGGCTTGGCGCTGTTTTTTGGCGCGCTGTTTTACGTTGCTGGCATCTGGGCATATGCCATTGCGCCTGTGGCCGCATGGGGGCTGGCAGAACTTTTCACGAAGCGGATGCGCATGGCTTTGCCTTCCATTATGCTCTTGGTGATATTCGCCTGTAGCATCTTCATTGGAATTGCCCATTTGTTTCCGGATTCACCATCTGCGACGATGTGGGCGCCTTGGTGGGGCAATCACGCGCCGCTGGTTTTCACCGCAAGCGCTTGTGCAACTTTAGTCGGCGTTGGCCTGCATTGGCGGCGTTTCCATGTGCCCATTACGGTTGCAGCAGGAGTGGCGGCACTTGTGGGTGTACTGATGGGCGGCCTAGCCGCAATCATGGGCAATCGTTTTGCCGATATTGCACTTTATGTTTTGCTGGTGCTGGGTCTGGCAACATTTGCTTTGGCCATGTTTTTTGACATGCAAGACCGCCTGCGCCGCACACAATTGGCAGACCGCGCTTTTTGGCTTCACATGCTGGCAGCACCAATGATCATTCATTCTCTGATGGCCAATTTGCGCAGTTCCGGTGCTGGTGGCGCGGCTTCGACCTTTATCTTATTTGCCTGTGTGGCCTTGGTGGCGCTGGCGATTGATCGGCGTGCCTTGCTCGTCTCATCGCTGGGCTATCTGATGGTTTCGTTCGGCAACTTGGCGAGCTCATTCAGTGCTTCAGATGGAAGCGCGCACAGCTTGGCTTCTGGCTGGGGCGTGTTGATGGTTGGGGTTTTGGTTCTGCTGCTATCGGTCGCTTGGCGGCCCCTGCGCGCAATGTTGGTGCCGCTGTTGCCGATGGGGGTGCAAGACAAAGTTCCGGTGATTCAAGGGCAATAAAAAACGCGGCACATTTCTGCACCGCGTTTTTCTAGTTCAATAAAGAACGATTATGCGTTTTCGCTTTCAACAGGTGCTTCGCCGCCCTGCTTCTTGCTCAAATCTTCGCCAGTGGTTTGATCCACAGCTTTCATAGAAAGCTTGATCTTGCCGCGGTTGTCTAAACCGACAAGCTTGACCTTCACAACATCGCCTTCTTTGACCACGTCAGACGTTTTCTGCACGCGGTTTTGGGAAAGTTCGCTGATGTGAACAAGGCCGTNNGGCCGTCCTTGGCGCCGAAGAAGTTGACGAAAGCGCCAAATTCCATGACCTTCACAACCTTGCCTTCGTAAATCTCGCCCACTTCTGGCTCGGATACGATGGATTTGATCCACTTCATGGCGGCCGCAATTGATTCACCCGAAGAGGACGCTACTTTCACTGTGCCATCATCTTGAATGTCGATCTTAGCGCCCGTCTTTTCCACGATTTCGCGGATAACTTTGCCACCAGTGCCGATCACTTCACGGATTTTGTCCGATGGGATCTTGATGGTTTCGATGCGCGGGGCATGTTCACCTAAACCTGGGCGGGCCTTTTCCAAGGCTTCTGCCATCTTTTACAAGATGTGCAAACGCC
>PLXI01000263.1 GCA_003151375.1 Hyphomicrobiales bacterium | reverse complement strand
GACCAATCAACAAATCCATAGCGCCGCGGCTGCTTGCCCAAAGTAAGATTAGCCACCACGGACATTGTGGGTACGAGATTTACTTCCTGATATACTGCATTAATGCCCTGGCGGCGCGCATCTGCCGGACTTGTAATTGTGACTGGTTTTCCATCCAGAAAAATTTCTCCAGAGTCACTTTGCAGCGCCCCCGTCATGACTTTTATAAGGGTAGACTTGCCAGCACCATTCTCGCCCAAAAGTGCGTGAATTTCGCCGGCGGCAGCGTCAAAATCAACTTCATCCAGCGCGCGCACGCCCGGAAAGGATTTAGAAATAGCTTTAAGCTGGATACGAGATACCAAAATAAGTCCCCTGAGCACAGCAACCCACATACCGGATAGACCGATCGCAGGACGCTTGCAAATATCACGACCAGAACGACGGCACGAAGCTCAATAAAGAGCAATCGTGCCGCCGCCACTGGTGGAGGATAAGTTTGTATTAGTTTTGTGCAGTGGCTGCAGTATGCAGATCACTTGGAATGACGATCCACTTTGGCAATTCCTTCTTGTCCTTCAGGTATTGAAGAACAACTGGATAAATATACTTGCCGATAGCAGAACGCAGTTCCACTGAAGCATTGGCATCACCCTTGGCCAACGTGTCTTTCATAGCTGGCACGTAGTCAACTGAAACCATCTTGAAATCAACGCCTGGCTTCAAGCCTGCTTCTTTCATCGCCTGAATGGCGCCGAGTTGCATGTTGTCGTTATGAGCAAACACGCCGCAGATGTCTTTCAGGTTGTCGGTTGACTTGATGAAAGCTTCCATAACTTTCTTGCCGCCTTCAGTAGTGAAGTCACCGCTTTGTGTCTTGACGATCTTCATAGCTGGGAATTGAGAAATGACAGCTTCAAAGCCCTTTTTGCGTTCAATTGCAGGAGCAGCACCGGTGGTGCCTTGCAACTCAACAATGTTGCAGGTGCCCTTGCTTGCCTGGGCCAACCAAGCACCAGCAAGTTTGCCTTCGAGGTTAAAGTCAGCTGAAATGCGGGTTACGAACAATGACTTGTCCTTAACATCCACGTCGCGGTCAGCGGTGAACACTGGGATGCCTGCAGCTTTGGCTTCTTCCAAAACCTTGTCCCAACCCGTTACAACAACTGGAGCCAAGATGATGGCGTCAACTTTTTGTGCGATGAAAGCGCGAATTGCCTTCAATTGTTCTTCTTCTTTGCCTTGAGCATCGGCAAATTTCAGATCAATGCCTTCCTTCTTGGCTTCATCCTGCATGTCTTTTGTCCATGCTGGACGCCAATCGCCTTCATCGCCAACTTGCGAGAAGCCGATGGTTACAGCCATAGCTGAGGTGCTGCCGGCCAACAAAAGCGCTGCGCCAACAACTGCTCCACCGAGCAATTTGTTTAAAATCATGATATTTCTCCCATTGTGAATTAGTATTTTTGTTATGCATCGACCGAAGGCCGCAACGACTGGTTCAGTAGAAAACCATTCCAAATGCGGTCCCGTTCAATAGTATTACTATATTATCAGACTCAAAAAATAGTCAATTACTTTTCTTTGCGCCCGCAAAAATCGGAAAACTTGGAGGGAGTCATGCGTCGTTTGCTGATGAGCAGCCGGTGACGGCAGCCTTAAATGCGTGTGATTGTGCTAACTGAATTACACAGAAACGCGCGACAAAAGCAGGTCGCGATCAATCTCTTTCTTTTTGCCACTCAGCACAACAGAGCCGCGCCCAAGCACGACAAACTGATCTGCCATCCGATACGCAAAATCAAAATACTGCTCGACCAGAACGATGGCCATATCTCCTTGGTCGCGCAGAAATTCGATCACCTTGCCGATTTGTTGAATGATGTTGGGCTGAATACCCTCGGTTGGCTCATCGAGAAGCAGAAGCTTTGGCCGCATGATGAGTGCGCGGCCGATGGCGAGTTGCTGTTGCTGGCCCCCCGATAAATCGCCGCCACGTCTCTTTTGCATTTCCTTCAACACCGGGAAAAGTTCAAAGATGTGATCGGGCATAAGGTGTTGATCACGTGGCAAACAGGCAAAACCAGTCTCGAGATTTTCACGCACCGTGAGCAGCGGGAATATCTCACGGCCTTGTGGAACATAGGCCAAGCCCAATTGGGCCAATTCGTCGGATCGTTCTTTGCCAATTTCATGCCCATTAAGAGTGATGCTGCCGCCAGAGCGCGGATGCACGCCGGAAATGGCTTTCAGCAAACTGGTTTTGCCAACACCATTGGTGCCCATCACACACGTTATTTGGCCGCGCTCAGCATCCAGAGAAACGCCGTAGAGAATTTGTGATTGCCGATAATGCAAGGTGAGATTGCGAACGCTCAACATTATGATCGCCCCAAATAAACTTCGATCACGCGCGGATCAGCCGTCACTTTGCTCAGCGAACCTTCAGCCAAAACTGAACCTTCATGCAAAACCGAAACTTTGCATTCCAAACGCCGCACGAACTCCATGTCATGCTCAACCACGATTACCGCGCGAGATTTTGCGGCACGCTTCAGAATGTCAGTGGTGCGTTCACGCTCTGCCAATGTCATGCCCGCAGCAGGCTCATCCACCAGCAAAAGCCGTGGCTCTTGCAGTAACAGCATCCCGATTTCCAACCACTGCTTCTGGCCGTGCGATAATTCTCCCGCGCGCCGATCAAGAACACCCGTCAATGAGATTTCTTTTGCCATTGCCTCGATCTTGGCGAAATCATCGGCAGTGAACCTGTAAAAAAGCACCGAAAGCGGCGATCTTTTCTTATTCAATGCCATTAAAAGATTGTCACGCACAGATTGTGCTTCAAATACGGTGGGGCGCTGAAATTTTCGGCCAACGCCCGCTTGCGCAATGGCACTTTCAGAAAGCGACAATAGGCTTACCGATGGATAACCCCAAAGCACGCGGCCAGAATCTGGTTTGGTCTTGCCTGTGACGATATCCATGAATGTGGTTTTGCCAGCGCCATTGGGGCCGATGATGGCATGCAATTCTCCTTCGGCGATATTCAAAGAAAGATTGTTGATGGCTTTGAACCCGTCAAAGGAAACTGAAACACCCGAGACTTCCAATAAAGCAGTCATGCCGATGTTTCCTTGCGAACAAACACATCAACCAGACCGCCAAGACCATTGGGCGCATACAGTGTCACCAGAACAAAGCCGAAGCCAAGCACCACTTGCCACCATTCAACCCAGTGTATGGTATAAAATCCAAGCGGAACATCCGGCACCTGGCCGCCAGTAAACCAACTTGATACGAGTGAAACAAATGCCGCACCAATAACTGCACCATAAAGCCGTCCGCGTCCGCCAATGGCAACCCATACCGCCAAATAGATTGAGGCGATGGGTGCGACTTGCGCTGGATTGATGATGCCTGCCTGCGGATAGTAAAGCACACCGGCGATTGCTGCCACAACAGCTGTCAGCACAAACACGAAAAGTTTGTAAGTTTCCACCGGATAGCCAAGAAAGCGAACTCTCGTCTCGTCATCGCGAATAGCGCGAACGATTTTTCCAAACTTGCCGTTGAGAAGCCATGCAAAGAATAAATAACCCGCGATCAATGCCAACGCCGATGCCCAGAAAAACCACAGCGAGATGACATCCTGCGAAACCAGATCAAGCCCTGGAATGTTTTGCAATCCTGAAAGACCATTATTGCCGCGAAGCCCGCTATCGTTTTGGAAAAGATAAAGCGACAGCGCCAGTGTCATGGCTTGGGTGAGGATCGAAAGATAAACCCCGGTAACGCGTGATCGAAAAGCCAACCATCCGAAAACCAAAGCTAAAAGCCCAGGCACTAAAACGGCAAGCGCAAGCTGGGCGGTCAGACTATCGGCAAAATGCCAGATCCACGGAATTCTTGCACCACCCACAACGCCAAAAATCTGTGTGCCAATGGCATCCCTCAGTTCTTGTGGCGTGGCGGGCAGGGCATTGTTGGCGATGGATTTTAAAACAATGTCTTTGGTGCGCGCAAACATCAGCCACATGCCAATCATATAGCCGCCCAAACCGAAGAAGGCGAAATGCCCCAGTGAAAGAATTCCGCAATAACCCCAGACAACGTCCATGGCGATGGCAATGAGACACAGGCAAAGTGTTTTGCCGAGTGTTTTAATAAAGCTGGTCGAAAGTATTCCAAATCCAATGGCATGCGAAGCCAATGTAACAAGAATTGCAAAAGTCAAAACCAGTGCAACAAAGATAATTGTAGAGCGATAAATGCTCACAGGTCCCACAGATCTAATTGACGGCATGATCAATCACCCGCCGCCCGGCCCTTGAGGGCCACAATGCCGCGCGGCCTGAATTGGATAAACACGATAATGAAAATGACCATGAAGGTCTGTGCGGCCAATGTGTTGGATGGGTTGAACCACTCAATGAATTTCTGCATCACGCCTGTAAGGCCAGCGCCTGCCAGCGTGCCCCAAATATTGCCAACACCACCCACCACCACGGCCATGAAACTCATCACGATATAATTTGAACCAATTTCAGAAGTCACCTGTGCATAAAGCCCGATGGCTACACCAGCAATGCCTGCAATGCCTGAGCCTAAGCCGAAAGTGAGCATATTGATGCGGTCTGGGTTGATGCCCATGGAAGCTGCCATGCGCCGATTTTGTGTAACCGCGCGCACTTCGAGGCCCAGTCTAGTTTTGTTCAACAGCAGCAACAATAAGGTAAAGAAAATGATAGCCATGACGAAAATCGCAATGCGGATATAGCTGATCGAAATGTTGTCATTGAAATGCAAGGCACCCCCCAACCAATCAGGTGAAGTGAGTGGCCGCGCCTGTGTGCCGAATATGTTTTTGGCAATTTGTTGTAGGGCGATGGAAACGCCAAAGGTGGCCAGAAGTGTTTCCAGCGGACGATGAATGAGTTTGCGAATGACCAGCCGCTCCAATGCAATGCCAGCCGCGAAAGTGATAACAAACGCCACGGGCAGGGCAATGAGAATTGAAGCCGTGGTGTTTGGCACATATTGCTGCACAACATAGCCCGTGTAAGCGCCAATCATGATAAATTCGCCATGTGCCATGTTGATAACGCGCATCACACCAAAGGTGATGGCCAGGCCGATGGCCGCAAGGAAATAAATTGAAGCCAGTGAAATGGCATCCAAAATAAGTTCTAAAATCTCATCGATCTTCACTGTGTCGTCGATCGCATTAACAGTTGAGAGTGCCGCTGCAGTTACTGCCTGCAAGGGTTCGTTATAGGAATCATAAAAAGTGAATTTGTTCACGGCCTGCGCGCGTGCTGCCGCGCGCACGAAAGGTTTAGCAGTGCCCGCTTTTACCAATGCATCGTAAGCTTCATCACGCGCTTGCGGTGTGTTCAAATCTTCACGCACAAATCCACCGACTTTTCCATCTTTCAGATTTGCTGCAAGCGTAGCATCGCGCTCACTGTCAGAAATGCTGGGCGGGGCCAAATTCGCTGCAACCAGCATGGCATAAGCCGCATCAATGCTCAAAGTCGAGTCTGGCCCCGGCGTCAATCTGCGTGCCACGTTTTCCGTTTCAGGCAAGCCTGCGGCCACTTTGGTTGTCGTTGCCAAAATAGGATTGAGAGCAGAGCGTACATCAACATGTGTGTCACCAGCGAAGCTCTTAATGGCTGCCACACGAGCGTTCATGTCATCATCAAAGCGCAGAGTTACAAGCCGCTCTAATCTAATTTTACGAGCCTTCAATGTCGCATCTTGCTCAGTTGCAATTGACGCGCGAAGCGCTGCAAGTTGTGCGGCTTGCGGATCTTTTGCAATGGAATCCAACGCGTCGCTGCGCGTTTTTGGATCGGGATCTGAAAGTTGAAATTNNCGCGCTTCCGACAACTGCGCCGCTGGCGATATCAATCAGCTGAAGGTTATCTCCATCGGGCTTGGTGAGAAAAAACGCGCCATCAGATTTGCGCACCCAGACTTCACGGTCACGCCATTTTTCGAGGAACACGCGCGCTTGCGGTGATCCACTTTTTAACAATGCAGCAACCAAAGCGTCCGCTGAGCTGCGAGAAGGTTTCACAATTGCATCATGCTGTGCGGTAAATATGCTTTGCAAGGGGTTGTCTTGCGCTTTCGCTGGTGTGCCAAACAGAACAATGACGTGCAGAACAACCACGAATGAAAGAAAAAACTGCCGCATTTCAAGTTTCCAATGAGATAGCCCACTGCGGAAGGAGNNCCCTCCGCAGTGGGTTCGGTGCATTAGTAGTTAGATTTCAGCTGAACGCAGGTTTTGGTTTTTTGATTGTACATGCCGCATTTCAGCGTCTTCCAATCAGAGATCAAATCAGCAGTCTCAGGCAGATATGGCGTCCAAGCCGCACCTGGCACTGGCTCGGTTTTGCTGATTACGTCAAACTGGCCATCGGCTCTGATTTCACCGATCAACACTGGCTTGCTGAGATGGTGGTTCGGGAACATCTCGGCCGTGCCGCCTGTCAGATTTTTGAACTTCTGNNTGGTGGTGCGCTTGTCGTTCTTGATATATTTGTGCCAAGAATCAATGAAGGCTTTGTTTTCTGGCGTATCCACGCTTTCAAAATAGTTCCAAGCAGCAAGATGGCCGACAAGGTTCTTGGTATCAAGGCCAGAGAGTTCTTCTTCGCCCACTGAGAAGG
>PLXI01000035.1 GCA_003151375.1 Hyphomicrobiales bacterium | reverse complement strand
GAGTCTCGAGGTGCAGGAAACCGCTCCTAATTTGGACAGCAATCGTGATTTTTTTTCCAAACAAGAAGAGGCACGAGAACTTCGCGGCGCCTTGATTGCCCGGATGCGCGAACGTCTGGGCGATTCAGCGGTGAAGCACGCCATTCCCAGTCCGCGACAATTGCCCGAAGCTTCCTGGCGCTGGGGGGAGGGGAAGGAAGAGGCGGTGATTGTGCCTGCGCCTTTGCGTCCGCTACGACTGTTTCAACCGCCTCAGCCGCTGGAAAGAAAAAACCGGGAACTGCGTTCGAAAATGCAAACCTGGCAAATTCATTCTTTCCAGGGACCCGAACGTATCACCGGCGAATGGTGGTTGGGCGGATTTTTCCGCGACTACTTTCGCGTGGAAACAGATAAGGCAGAGTTATGGATTTATAAGACAGACGAAGAGTTATTGTTGCACGGGATCTTTGATTAAAGTGTACGCGGAGCTAGAATGCAAAACCAATTACTCTTTCCTTCGCGGAGCCTCCCGTCCGGAAGAATTGATAGTGCAAGCTTTCGCCCTCGGCTTGCCCGCTTTGGCGATCAATGATTACGACGGCATCTACGGTATTCCCAAGGCCTATTGGGAAAAAAAGAAATTTCCCCAGCTGCAGCTGATCGTGGGAGCCAGTTTGAATTTAGAAAATCATCCGCGCCTTACCGTGCAGGCAAAAAATCGTCAGGGCTATGGCTCACTTTGTCGCATGCTCACCGCCAGTCACGAGGGGAGGGCTAAAGCCTCCGCTTGTTTATCCTGGGAGCGACTGGAAAAAGAATTTTCTCAATTGGACGGCTTGATTTTCTTAGTTTCGCAAGAGGCACAACTAGCAAAACTTTTGCCTCATCTGCGGCCAGAAAATATTTTTTTAAAAATTCATCGCTTTCTCGATGGCTTCGATCAGGAGCGCCAAGAAAAAGTGGAATGGCTGAGTCGTCGCTGGAAAATTCCCCTAGTCGCTACGAATGACGTGCACTTTCATTCCCAGGCGCGCAAGCCCTTGCAGGATGTACTGGTCGGCATTCGGCAAAATACACCTTTGCAAAAACTGGGGCACGAGCTGTTTCCCAATGCCGAACGGGTGCTGAAGTCGCCTGGAGAAATGCAGCAGTTGTTTGCGGATTTGCCGGAAGCTTTGGAAAATACTTTGCGGATCTCTGCGAGCTGCACTTTTTGTCCCTCGGAATTGCGCTACCGTTATCCTTCGGAATGGATCCCCGCCGGGGAAAGCGCGCAGTCTTATTTGCAAAAAATCACCTACGAAGGCGCGAAAATTCGCTTTCCACAAAAGCTGCCGGAAAAGTCGCGGCGCAGATTCGCCATGAGCTGCAACTCATTGAGCAGTTGAAATATGCCGACTATTTTCTCACTATCTACGATATTGTGGAGTTTGCGCGCTCCAAAGATATTCTTTGCCAGGGTCGCGGCTCGGCGGCGAACAGTGCCGTTTGTTATTGTCTGGGGATCACTGCTGTAGACCCCTCGCGCATGGAGCTTTTGTTTGAGCGCTTTTTGTCCGCCGAGAGAAATGAACCGCCCGATATCGACGTCGACTTCGAGCATGAGCGGCGCGAAGAAGTGATCCAATATCTCTATGCGCGTTATGGCCGCGAGCGCGCTGGTCTATGCGCCACGGTGATTACCTATCGTGGCCGCAGTGCGGTGCGTGAGGTGGGCAAGGTGATGGGCCTCTCAGAAGATGTCACATCAGCACTGGCTGGAATTGTTTGGGGTTCCATGCGCGAAGAAATGCACAATGGCCGCTTGAAAGAAGTTGGCCTTGATCCCGATGATCCGCTGCTCGCCCGCGTCATTGAGTTGGCGGATGAGATCGCTGGTTTCCCGCGCCACCTGTCCCAGCATGTGGGTGGCTTTATTCTCACGCGTGAACGCTTGGATGAGACTGTGCCCATTGGCAATGGCGCGATGGATGACCGCACCTTTATCGAATGGGACAAGGACGACATAGACACACTTGGCATTTTGAAAGTGGATGTGCTGGCTTTGGGCATGCTCACCTGCATTCGCAAATCTTTTGAACTGATAGAGGCTTGGTATGGCCTGCACTATTCTCTGGCCACGGTGCCACGCGAAGACAAAGGCGTTTACGACATGCTGTGCCGTGCGGACTCCATTGGCGTGTTTCAAGTGGAAAGCCGCGCTCAGATGAATATGTTGCCGCGCCTGAAGCCGCGCTGCTTTTACGATCTGGTCATCGAAGTGGCCATTGTGCGGCCCGGCCCCATTCAAGGCGACATGGTGCACCCCTATTTACGCCGACGTGATGGAATTGAGCCTGAGGAATATCCCTCCCCCCATCCCGAATTTGGTGAACCCGATGAACTGCGCCAAGTGCTCGGTCGCACTAAAGGTGTTCCGTTATTTCAGGAGCAGGCGATGAAGCTGGCCATGGTGGCGGCTGAATTTACACCCGGTGAAATGAATGAGCTGCGCAAGGCGATGGCCACGTTTCGTAGACGCGGCACCATTGGCCGACTGGAACAGAAGATGGTCAGCCGCATGGTGGAGCGCGGCTATGACACTGAATTTGCCCAACGCTGCTTCAACCAGATCAAAGGCTTTGGCGAATATGGGTTCCCTGAAAGCCACGCCGCGAGTTTCGCACATCTCGTCTATGTGTCGTCCTGGCTCAAATGTTATTATCCAGCGATATTTGCGGCGGCCTTGCTCAATTCACAACCCATGGGGTTTTACGCGTCTGCTCAAATCGTGCGGGATGCCCGCGAGCATGGTGTGGAAGTCAAGGCACCCGACGTGAATTTCAGCAGCTGGGATTCAACCTTGGAAGGAGAGAACGAACATCCGATTGTGCGGCTTGGATTGCGTGAAGTGGATGGATTGAGAGAGGCGGATGCTAAGAAGATCAAATCAAGCAAGGCCATTCCTGATCTTCATCGTTCAGGCATTCCCGTCTCCGCCCTTGAAAAGCTCAGCAGTGCCGATGCGTTTCGCTCTGTTGGTATGGACCGCCGTGCGGCACTGTGGGAGGTGAAAGCCTTGGCCAAGGCCAAGCCCCTGCCGCTGTTTGAGTTTGCTGATGCGCGTGATCAGGGTGAAGAAGCAAAAGTTCTGCTGCCAGAAATGCCGCTATCCGAGCATGTGGTGAATGACTATCAGACTTTAAAACTGTCACTCAAAGCCCATCCGATGAGTTTTCTGCGTGAGCGCTGCAAGCTTGAGCGCGTGACGGATAATGCCAAGCTCAAACTTGTCAAAAACAACGCGCTGGTTTCGGTGGCGGGTATTGTGCTGGTGCGGCAAAGACCGGGTTCGGCCAAAGGCGTGGTGTTCCTCACGCTGGAAGATGAGTTCTCAGTTTGCAATGTAGTGATCTGGCCGCAAGTGCTGGAACGCTACCGATCCATCGTGATGGGCGCGCGGCTGATGCTCATTCGCGGGCGTGTGCAGAAATCAAATGACGTATTGCATGTGGTGGCGGCCAGCGTTGAAGACAAAACGTCTTGGCTGGCACTTTTGACAGAAGATGGCGCGCTGTTGAAAAATTCTCTGGCGCGAGCAGATGAAGTGAAGAAGCCCGGTCCCGCCCCTTATCCGCCCGCAGTTCGCCATCCACGTCAGGTCCGGGTCATTCAAAAATCGCGGGATTTTCACTGAGATCACAAGTAACGGCAACATATTGAACTCATAATCCAAAAATTTTGAAATGTTTTTTACCTGAGTAAGCATATGTAAAACATGTGCAGTTGAGGGCGGTAACGACATGCTTGGAAGTACAAGGTCGAGAAATTCAGTTTCGATCCATGAAGGCTATTGCACCGAAGTTTACAGGAACCTTCTTGCCATTGCCGCAATTTTCACAAAAGCATCCTAGTGATGGATCAAAATGACACTCCAATGAAACCAATATGTTATAAGGCATCGTGCGCGCTACATGTACAGTAAGGGACCGCACATTTTGTGAAGTACAGTGACTTATCCTCAGAAAAATGAATCCGTCTTTAAGCGCTGTGCATATGTACGTTCAAAGTCAAATCAATTTTCACCAGTTAAACTCTCAACCTGACACGCCTTGCTGCTGTGATCACGGGCCACCGAGTGTCTGCAACAACAAACCATGGAGTTGCTTGCGTTCGGCTTCGCCTAAAGGGGCAAAGGATTCTGATAGAACCTTCTCGGCGAATGATGTTCCTTTGCGAAGAATGTCTTTGCCAGTTGGGGTGAGTGCATAAGTGAGAGCGCGGCCCTTACCGGGGGCACGGGTCGCAAGGCCCTTTTCGAGAAGAGCGGCGGCCATTGCGCCAAAGGATTGGTCAGTTTGGAACGTATATTCAGCCAAGGCATGGGAAGAGACGCCAGGGATTCGGTGTATGGCCCGAAGAGCATCCCACTGTGCGAGTGAAGAGCCAATTTCCAACAGACGAGAGTCCAGTCGGCGGTGGTGCCGATGTTGTAGTTGCTTCACGGCCCGACCAAGTTCCTCCAAAGGGGTTGACATTGTATAATATTCCTTATATAAATAATATTATATAATGATACTTGCAATTATGGAGATGTCAACATGGCCAGCGATTCTCAATCTCTATCGGTGCTTGCTCAAAATATGGGGCTGAAGCTAGAGCAATTTGGGACTGGTCAGCCCCTACTCGTTTTGCATGNNTGGCTGCCTTTGCGCAAAGCCTTGCTGACTCGTTCAATGTCATTCTGCCTACGCATCCGGGTTTTGACGGCACGGAGCGGTCCGCGCGGATTTTTTCAATCAAAGAGCTGGCAGCGGCCTATGTGGGTCTGTTGGCCGCCGCAAAGCTTGAGAATGTGATTGTCATTGGCTTCTCCATGGGGGGCTGGATTGCGGCGGAAATGGCTGTCCATCGGCCTCAAACCATGGCTGGGCTCATATTGGTTGATGCTGTGGGCATCACCGTGTCGGGCGAGGATGTCCTTGATGTCTTCTCCATCGCTCCCAACCAGATTGCCGATTTTAGCTTCCATGAACCCAACAAGTTCCGCATTGATATGGCAGCGCTTAGCCCAGAGAAAAAATCCATGCTCCAAGCCAATTTTGCCGCACTGGCTGTCTATGGTCGCGCTCTGAACATGCAGGATCCTGATTTGGCTGCAAGACTGTCGGTGGTCAATGTCCCCTCCTTAGTGATCTGGGGAGAGAGCGACCGCGTTGCTAGCCCTGCTTATGGCAAAGCTTTTGTTGCGGCCATGCCTGGCAGTTGCTTTGAATTGATTGCCTCATGCGGTCATCTCCCCCAACTTGAGCAACCTGCCGTGCTGCGCAGCTTCCTGGAACGATTTGCGAAAGAACAATTTCATTCTTGAATATAACGAACTCATTTGCGCCAATTGCAGAACGTCGCGGCTGATATTCCAGCCTTGCGACACACCTCCGAAATCGCTGTGCCGTCCTCTGCCTGCTTCAAAATAAAGACGATCTGCGATTCCGTAAAATTGCTCTTCTTCATCGAACTCTCGTTTGCGCTTCAACGGAACTTTATTGGAAAAATCTAATTCTAAATGGACTAACTTGTGGGGAGCAGGTCAGTAACGCATCAAGCGTTCATTTTCGGGTCGTAGGTCAGCTGGCATGACAGGTCCTTTCAGGCGGTGAAGGCACGGAAACTATGCCAGATCGTGACGGGGGTGGCAGGATCGAGTTGGATTGCTGTCGCAACACCACGCTGAGTGATTGGATTGGGTGCACAAGAGACTGTGGTATCGAGGTCAAATGCCGAGGCGATGGGTTCAAGTCCGATGCCGCGATAGGCGTTGTGCCAAGGCGCATCGCTTTTGCCGCCATCTGTGTGCCAGATCTGCAGGGAGGGCAGCAGGGAGCGATCCCAGTCGATTTCCAGCCCCGCACCCTCGTCGAGATAGATGGCCCTCAGAGGCCCCCGCATGCCACACAGCTGCGCGTTGATATCGGTCTGTGGCACCAAGGGTACATGGCTGAGGTCAACAAGGCCGTGCCGGTTGCGAACCTGATCAAGGCTCATGAATTCGTGCCCGCGATAGCCCGGATGCGTGAGGCCGAAGTCAAAATTCGCAGTGATATGCAGGCGGCCTGGCCTGTTGGGCAGTCGCAGAATCGGGTGCAGGCCAACTGAAATTGCAGCCTTGCTACGGGCGAAAATACGCAACTCGCAATCCAGCCTTGGTTCGCCTGGGTGAGTTGCCACAGTCCTTTCGACCCGCAGCACAGGTGAGTGTTCGGGATAGTGCAGGCCGAGCGTAATGGCGCTGGCGCTCGCGGCAAGTATTTGCCAGTCCTCATCCGCTGCCGGACCATGAATCGGGCCTTCGCCTTTCTGGGTAAGCAATGGTGCCCAGTCAGGCGGCGGGTCAGCAGCCTCACGCCCAATGCCAAAAGGCAGACAGGCGAAATCGCCCCCCAGCTCCCGTAAATGGCCTGAGATTTTAGGATCGTTGAGACTCCCAAACCAAGGTGCGCGAGCGAAGGGGGAAAAGCTGCCTGATGGCAGCGTGAAGCAACACTCAGCCAACATAGCGGCGGTGGTCAAAACTGTGGCCTGACCGTGCGACCAATGCAGATGATGTGCGCCCATACCTATGTGCCTTCAGTTGCCGTTGTGCGTGAACGCCAGAATAGCGCCAGGTTGGCGACCTTGTCGCCGATGCCTCCAGCCACCGTTTCATGCCAGCCGCCAGGGTCGGTCGCGATGTAGATAGTGCGGCCATCAGGACTGATTGCGGTGTCGCGATAACGGTTGTCAGTTTGGAAATTGCGTTCGATTGGTCCGGACACGGTTTGGCCGTCAGGTGAAAGTGGTATGCGGTAAAGAGAGCCGCGTTTGAGAGCCGTCACCAACAGCGCATAGTTTACATTGCCAGGTTCCGCACGGGTTGGAGCCACGAACGAGGACAGTATATTGAACAGCTCCTCGCGCTTTTCCGGCCTGGCGACAACGGTGCCTACAATGGTGCAGTTGGGGCGCATCAAAATGTTTTCCGGTTTTGACTAATTGCCACGGCAAGAATAATGATGGCACCACGAGCAATCAACTGTTGGCTAAACTCCAGGCCGGCGAGAATGAGGCCATTGTTGATAAGGCCAATCATCAGCGCGCCCATGATGGAACCCACAACTGTACCCTTGCCACCAAACAGACTCGTTCCCCCCAGTACAGCAGCAGCGATCACTGAAAGCTCATCACCCTCACCCAATTGAAAGCGGCCCGTTTGAAAGCGACCAGCGTAAAGCATTCCTGCAGCAGCTGCGGCTAAGCTGGAGATGACGAGAACTTTGAATTTTATGTTGCGCGTGTTCACGCCGGAATATCGTGCCGCTGTTTCGCTGCCACCTGTGGCCAGCACCCAGCGGCCAAAGGTTGTTTTGCGCAAAACAATGTGGCCGACGGTTGCAACAATGAGCATCCAGAATAGCAGGACCGGCAATGGCCCGATATAACCGCCGCCAAAAAACCAATTATAGCCATCACTTAAAATTGGCACGGCCTTGGTACCGCTTATCCACATGGAGGTGCCCTTGGCAATGCCCATCATGGCCAACGTGGTGAGAAAGGTTGGAATGCCAATACGCGTGCTGATCACACCGTTGATCGCGCCAACTGCAATTCCCGTCACAACACCGGCGAAAATTCCAAGTGGTACGCCGCCTATATCCATCGACATCGCCGTCGTCACGGATGCCAGGCCCGCAACAGCGCCAATTGAAAGGTCAATTTCGCCCGCCGCAAGAACATAGGTCATTGCAACGGCCATGATGGCAATCGGCGCTGTCTGGCGCACGATGTTGAGAAGATTATTAATATCCAGAAAACCTTTATGACCAAGTGTTATTGAAAAGAACATGAAGATGCCGACAAAGCCGATATAAATGATGTTCTGACGCCAATTGGTAAGCCCCAGGCGGGAGGGCAGTGATGCAGCGGTTATGTTAACCATGGTTGCGGACCTCTTGAAGTATTTTTTGTAGCTTGCGCTCGGCGAATTGCATGTCGCCACCGGCGGTGTGTTTCTTTTGAATTGGATTTTCGAATTCTTCGCGTTTCATGTCACGCACAATGCGGCCCTCTGACATCACT
>PLXI01000139.1 GCA_003151375.1 Hyphomicrobiales bacterium | reverse complement strand
AACGAAGGCCGCGGTTATGTGCTGCGCCGAATTATGCGCCGCGCCATGCGCCATGCCGAATTGCTTGGCATGAAGGAACCATTGATGTGGAAATTGGTGCCCGCATTGGTGCGCGAAATGGGCGCCGCATATCCTGAACTCATCCGCGCGCAGGCGATGATTACCGAAACATTGAAGTTGGAGGAAAACCGTTTCCGCACAACTTTGGTGCGCGGCATGAAATTGCTGTCTGATGAATCATCTGCTCTGAAAAAGGGCGATACGTTCTCTGGCGAAACTGCATTTAAACTTTATGATACGTTTGGCTTCCCGCTTGATCTAACACAAGACGCGCTGAAATCTCGCGGCATTGCCGTTGATGGTGAGGCTTTTGCTAAATCCATGGCCAAACAAAAGGCTGATGCGCGTGCGGCGTGGAAAGGCTCTGGCGAAGAAAAAACCGACACTCTTTGGTTTGATATTCGAGAGCGTGTGGGCGGCACTGAATTCCTTGGCTATGATACTGAACGCGCTGAAGGCGAAGTGATGGCGCTCACTCACAATGGCAAGGATGTCACCTCACTCAGCCAAGGCCAATCCGGTGCGATCCTGGTTAACCAAACGCCGTTCTATGGCGAAAGCGGCGGCCAAACCGGGGATCATGGCGTAATCCGCCACGCTGATGGCGCGTTGTTTCGTGTGACTGATACGCAAAAGCGTTTGGGCGATGTTTTTGTTCACAACGGCGTAGTGGAAAAAGGCTCGTTCCGCACTGGCCAGGCGGTTGAGTTGGAAGTTGATAATGCGCGGCGCTCTGCCAATCGTCAGCACCATTCGGCCACGCATTTGTTGCATGAGGCACTTAGGCGCGTGTTGGGCGAGCATGTCGCGCAAAAGGGTTCTTTGGTTGATCCTTCTCGGCTGCGGTTTGATTTTTCCCACACCAAACCCATCAGTGCGGCAGATTTGGCGCTGGTTGAAACCATGGCCAACCGTCAAGTGGCGCTGAATGATCAAGTGGTGACACGACTGATGTCAGTTGATGCTGCACGCGCTGAGGGGGCGATGGCCTTGTTCGGTGAAAAATATGGTGATGAAGTGCGTGTTGTTTCAATGGGCCGAAACGGACCAGACGAAAAGCGTGCGATCTATTCGGTGGAACTTTGTGGTGGCACACATGTTAGCCGCACAGGTGATATTGGCCTCATTAAAATTGTTAGCGAAAGCGCATCATCAGCAGGTGTACGTCGGATGGAAGCGTTGGCTGGCGAAGCAGCGCGGGCTTATCTCAATGAGCAAGACACCCGCCTTCACGCCGCTGCGGCCGCGTTGAAAGTTGCGCCTGCCGATGTGGTTTCGCGCATTGATACATTAATGGATGAACGCAAAAAGCTGGAGCGGGAATTGGCCGAGACCAAGCGCCAGCTGGCCATGGGTGGCAGTTCAGGCATTGCTGCGGCAACTGATGTTGAAACCATCAATGGCATTAAAGTGATGGCACGGCTTCTCAAAGGCATTCCAGCCAGTGATTTGAAAGCTTTGGCTGATGAGGGCAAGAAGACTTTGGGATCAGGCATTGTCATTTTGATTTCCACGGCAGAAGACGGCAAAGGTGCTGTGGTTGCCGCGGTGACAGCGGATCTTACATCGCGCTTCAACGCGGTCGATTTGGTCAAAGCCGCTTGCGCGCCCATGGGCGGCAAAGGCGGCGGTGGCCGGCCAGACATGGCTCAGGCTGGTGGGCCAGATGGTGCTCATGCCGCTGAAGCTCTCGCTGCCGCCAAGGTTTTGATCGCGGGCTGATATTGCTGGGCTCACCCTGGAGCCCGGCACATGCGTTAGCTCGTTCTTTACTATTGATACCTCATAACCCGCCGATTGTGCAGCAAGTCATGGCTTTGCCGTGTTTTGTTGTGTGGTTTAGGAGCCGGTTGCCGGGGTGGTGAATGGTTAAAAAGTTGGCGTTACGTGCCACTGGATATAAATTGGGGCTGGTGATTTTCTGCCTGCTGGTTCCCATTGCATATTTTGGTTCGGTATTAACACTCAACTCGTTGAATGACCTCAGCTTGGCAAAGTCCAATATTGCGGCCGTTGACTTGGTTGATATGACTTTTCGCACCATGGTCGATTTGGCCAGTGGTTGGAGTGTGTCTGACCAACAAAATGTTGTTTTAACAAACGGCCCGAAGTTAGCTGAAACCGCAGGAGTGACGCCAGAGTTCGAAGCGCTTCGCGACGCCATGACAAAAACACCATCGGACCGCAGTGAAACACTGACGCGCGCCCATGAGTTGATCATTGCGCTTGGAGATGGTCCTTTAGTAAACGCAGCCAACCGCGAGGCCAACGCTATGGCGAGGGCGGGTGGGACATTGCTTCCGGCAATTCTCGTCAACTATCGAGAAATGCAAGTACTGGCCGATGCCTCGATGTGGTACAGCGACGAAGCAAGCAAAAATGTTGAGGCGCTAGACACGCTGTCAGCTGCTCTTTCGCAACATACCCGAGAGTTCAAAAGCCGCATTGGATCGGCCCAAGCCGCTGCTGGAAAATTGGCAGATTATGATTTCCTACAAGCCAGCAGCGATAGACTGATCGCCGGGGCAGACATTTTCAAATCTGTTGCCTTTGATCCCCAGCTCGATCCGTTAAGCAAAATGCAAAAAGCTGGAGCTGCTTTGCGCGCCGCGAATAAAACATGGCTTCCGGATGTGTTGAGCACGTGGGTTGAATTGCACAAACGGTTAAGTAGCATCAGTGTCGTGCGCCTGTCTAATTTGCGCTGGTCAATTTCGCAAACCATAGGCCTCTCATTGATTTCCGCAATTATCAGCCTTGGCATGGCGATACGCATGTTCAATTCCACGGCAGCAAGACTCGATGACGTCGAGATAGCGCGAAAAGAGGCCGAAGTTGCGCGATATGCTGCCGAAAGCGGCACAACCGCAATGGAGAAATTGAACAGCGATCTTGCGGCCATGAACAAAGAAGCGAGCCAGCATTTGAAGGCACTGGAAAATGCACAAGAGCAGCTGGTCAAAAAAGGCCGCATGGAGCAAATGGGTCAATTGACGGCAACCATGGCTCATGAATTGCGCAACCCATTAGGTGCAGCGCGCACGTCAATCTTTTTGTTAGAACGCAAAACGCGTGACAAAGGGCTTGGCGTTGAAGGTCAAATTCAGCGTATCACCAATGCCATCATGCGCTGTGATGACATCATCGCTCAGTTGCTGGATTTTTCGCGCACAAAACAACTTTCACCCACCGCGGGCGATTTTGATGCCTGGTTGGAAAGAACATTGACGGAAGAAGCTTTACGCTTGCCGCAGGCCGTCAGCATATCCTGTAAACTTGGCACGCAGGGTAGGCTTCTTGCATTTGATCCATCGCGCATGCAGCGCGCGCTTACAAATCTGCTGGGCAATGCCAGCGAAGCGATGGTGGGCAACGGCGAAGGCAGTGCGAAATTTAACACGACTAATCCGCATATCGAAGTCTCCAGCGCGATTGTTGGCGACATGTTGCAACTGTCAGTTTCGGACAATGGGCCAGGCATTTCGACTGAAAACTTGGCGCGGGTGCGCGAACCTTTGTTCACCACAAAAAGTTTTGGGACAGGGCTCGGCTTGCCAGCAGTTGAACAAATTGCTGCCCAGCATGGCGGCACAATGCAAATCACATCTAAACTTGGGCGAGGCACGACAGCGACGATTTTGTTGCCGCTGGCGATAGCTGCTGAGGCTGCTTGATATTAGTTCTATTATGGGAAGGGAAAGTACATGTTAGAAAGTAAACGCAAAAATGAGGGGGATTATGCGAAATTCCTCGAACAGGTTATCGATAGTTTACCTGTTCCAATTTATGTCAAAGACGCTGAGACTCGCTTTGTTTTTTCGAACAAACACCATGACGCATTGATCGGTCGCAGTGAAGACGAATTGATCGGCAAATCGGACGCAGATTTTTATTCCGCTGACGCGACTAAAGTGTTCTTTGCTCTGGACATGAATGTAATCAAAACCGGAGAGGTTTCAATCGTGGAGGAAATAAACCATTCCACGGATGGAATTGCACGTCCGGTTGCCTCACACAAAGCCCGAATGGTTTTGCCTGATGGCAGCACATATTTGGTAGGCACAAATTTTGATATTACCGAAATCAAGAAGCGTGAAGAACAATATCGCGCCTTGGCTGAAACTGTGCCAGTGGGCGTGATTCAATTTGAAGAAAATGGCTCAGTGAGTTTTGCTAATCCGCTTTTATTAGCCAGTTTCAATTTTGGTACCGAAGAGCACACTCTGTCATCATTTCATGAGGCGCTTGGCAAACCAATTGGCTTTCCAGGTGATGCCTCTCGGCAGGAATGTGAATTGACCGACCACAAGGGGCATAGCCGTCGTGTATTAGTGATTAGTTCGGGTTGGCTCTATTTGGCCAAGGGCGGCAAACGCAGTGCGATTGTTAGCGTTGTTGATATATCTGAAAACGCCGAGCTCAAGCGGATCAATGATGAGGTCTCACGGCTTAACAAAGATCTCGCCAGCAGCGTTCAACAACTGAAAGATGCGCAAGAAGCATTGGTAAAAAAAGGCCGCATGGAACAGATGGGCCAGTTGACCGCCACTATCGCCCATGAATTGCGCAACCCGATGGGTGCCATACGCACTGCCGCATTTGTTCTCGGTCGCAAATTACAAGACAAGGGGATGGGCGTTGAACAACAAGTGCAACGCATCAATAATGGTATTGGTCGATGCGATGCGATCATTACCCAGTTATTAGATTTCTCGCGCACCAAGAAAGTTAGTGCACAGCCAGGCGATCTTGATGCGTGGCTGGTGCGCATCGTGGAAGAAGAAGCCAAGCGCCTTGCGGATTGCATCACTGTATCTTGCGTTTTGGGCTTGGGTGGGCAAATGGTGCCGTTTGACCAGACGCGTTTGCAGCGCGCCATCATCAATCTCATTTCAAATGCGTCTGAGGCAATGGTGGGCAATGGCGACAAGCCATTGGAGAACTCTTCAGCCGAACCACGCATTGAAGTGGCTACCCTGATCGAAGGCGAATTCGCCATCATTTCCGTCACCGACAACGGCCCAGGAATGAGCGCAGAAGTTTTAGCTAAAACGCGCGATCCGCTATTCACGACCAAAAGTTTCGGCACTGGGCTTGGCGTTCCTGCCATTGAGCAGATTGCCGTTCAGCATGGGGGTGAATTGCAAATTAAATCCAGTCCGGGTGAGGGGGCCAGTTTCATTCTGCGCCTGCCTCTGGTGCAACAATTAGCAGAAGAGGCCGCATGATGAAAAAGCTTGATATTTTAGTTGTCGACGATGACCGCGATAATGCCAATTCTATGGGCGAGCTGTTTGAGTTGGAAGGACACAGGGTGCGCGTTGTGTATAGTGGCGAGGAAGCAATTGCTGCCTATCACGAGGCAAATTACGATGTGTCGTTTTTAGATGTGATGATGCCCGGCATGAATGGCGTTGAAAGCTTTCTGGCAATTCGAAAGTTGCGCCCGAACGCAAATGTTTTCATGATGTCTGGCTATAGTGTGGAAGATTTGTTGAAGCAGGCGGTGGACAAAGGTGCGCTTGGCTTGCTGACCAAACCTGTTCCGCCTGAAGCTGTTTTGGAAATGGTGCAAAGTGTTGGACCCAATGGATTGGTGGTGGCGCAGGGGCAGGGCCCGGCATTCACCCGTGCATTGTGTAGCGGTTTGGAAATGAGTGGGGCCAAATTTGAGGTCATCCCTGCCGCGCGGAATTTGGACCAAGCCAACATGTCCAATGTGATGATCATGGACAGTAGAGAAAAACTTATCGACAGCGTGTGCCACTATTCACGGCTGCGCAAGATACACGACATGCCCGCAACCGTCATACTGGCTCAACCCAGTATTGGGAGGTTTGATGGCGATGGGTTGGACGATGTTATCGTGACAGGAATTTTGAACAAGCCTTTCGATCCAGAAAGATTGATAGGTAAACTTAACCAAATTGCAGCTTAATTGGAGGAGAAGAAACTATGGCAAGACAATTGAACATTCTAGTTGTGGATGATGATGCTGAGAACGCCGCTTCGATTGCGGACTTGTTTGCAGCGGACAATCACCGCGTAATTATCGCTTATGATGGCCAACAGGCCGTGGACGCTTACGCCGCTCATAAATTTGACGTCGGATTTTTTGACGTCATGATGCCGGTTAAAAACGGCGTCGAAAGCTTCCTTGAAATTCGCCACTTTAACCCTGAAGCACAGATTTATTTCATGACCGGCTATTCTGAAAGTGAATTGCTTGACCGCGCCCGCGCGGGTGGGGCCATGGGTGTTTTCTCAAAGCCTACTGATCCTATCCAGTTGTTGGATATTGTGGAAAAGCAAGCAGCTTAAAATTTATCAAATAAAAAGGCGGGGTTTGACCCCGCCTTTTTTTGTTTATGGATGGCGCTTATGCCGCCGCCTTTTTAAGCCATCGCCTTTTGTAGGTTATGTTCCACCGCGTCAATGAAGCCTTCGGTGGTGAGCCACTTTTGATCTGGCCCCACGAGAACTGCCAAATCCTTCGTCATCTTGCCTTGTTCGATGGTTTGGACTGTCACTTTTTCCAAGGTGTCAGCAAATTTCATCAATTTGTTATTGCTATCGAGTTTAGCGCGGTGCTTAAGGCCGCCAGTCCAGGCAAAAATTGACGCGGTTGAATTGGTGGAAGTTGGTTTGCCCTGTTGATGTAAACGGTAATGGCGGGTGACAGTGCCGTGAGCTGCTTCAGATTCAACAATCTTTCCATCCGGCGTCATCAACACCGAAGTCATCAGACCCAATGAACCATAGCCTTGGGCCACGAGATCAGATTGCACGTCACCGTCATAGTTTTTGCAAGCCCAGACATAACCGCCGCTCCACTTCATGGCAGAGGCTACCATGTCGTCAATCAGGCGGTGTTCATAGGTGATGCCAGCTTTTTCAAATTGGCCCGCGAATTCAGCTTCGAAAATCTCCTGGAAGATATCTTTGAATTTTCCGTCATAGACTTTGAGGATGGTGTTCTTGGTGGAAAG
>PLXI01000154.1 GCA_003151375.1 Hyphomicrobiales bacterium | reverse complement strand
AGACCGCACTGTTATGATAGACCCGCTGTTTTCAGATTTTGTGGCCGGGGCCGCTGATATTCTGGCGCTGCATGGCTTTGAGACGCTGCTCCACGCCGGAGGGCAAGAAGATGAAATGAGCGTCTATCGGCGTTTTGCCGAAGGCGGTGCGGTTGACGGCGTGGTGGTGCAAGCACCACATGTCGATGACCCGCGCGTGGCGCTGCTCAATGAATTGAAACTTCCCTATATCGTGCATGGGCGTTTAGATTCCCTCGAAGATGGTTATGCTTGGCTCGACATCGACAATCTTGGTGCATTCCATAAAGCCACCAAACTGCTGACCGATCTTGGACATCGGCGCATTGGACTTCTCAATGGGCCAGAAAAACTCACCTATGCGTTGCATCGGCGTGAGGGCTATGAAAAGGCTCTGCGAGAAAAGGGCCTGCCACATAATCCTGCTCTGATGTTCAGCGGCCTGATGACCGAAGAGAATGGATACCGCGAAGCTAAGCGCATTTTGCAAATGAAAGACCGACCAACGGCTCTGATCGTTTCATCAATGCTTCTGATTTCTGGTGCCATGCGTGCCGCCCATGAACTGCGCCTTGAGATTGGCAAAGATATTTCCCTGATTGGCCATGATGACGGTCTGCCGTTTTTGAACGCTGAGGGCCTCGTGCCAACGCTCACCACCACATCATCGTCGATACGCAACGCGGGCAGCCGCGTGGCCGAACTTTTGCTTGAACTCATTGAAAAACCTCAAAGCGAATTGCCCCATGAGTTATGGAACGTTGATTTAATCGTACGTGGTTCAACCGGGCCTGTTGCAACCTAACTATTCACCCTGATTGCGAATGCGGCTATAGGGTGGCCATGACAAAAATCAATTTCCATGAGCTTTCAAAACTCTCTCTCGCCCAGCGCCAAAGTCTGCTCACCCGGGTGGAGGGTGATTTGTCTGACTTTGAGGCTAAAGTTAAGCCAATCATTGCGGCAGTGCGCAGTGAAGGCGATCTCGCCTTGGCACGGTTTGCGCGAGAATTTGATAAATCTCCGGTGACGGCAGAGACACTTGCTGCAACGTCAGAAGAATTTGCTGAGGCTGAACGCACGCTGGCACCAGAAGTGAAAGCAGCGATGGAATTTGCAGCGACTAACATTCGTAAGTTTCACGAAAAGCAAAAGCCGGAAACTCAATGGATGATGGAAGTCTCCCCTGGCTCATTCGGCGGCGAAAGATGGAGTGCCATTCCGTCAGTTGCCTGTTATGTTCCACGCGGCAAAGGTGCATTTCCTTCGGTGGCTTTGATGACGACCATTCCAGCCAAAGTGGCTGGCGTTGAAAAGGCTATTATCATCACCCCGCCCGGCCCCAATGGCAAAATTGATGACGCCACTTTGGTGGCGGCGCGGATGGCTGGCGTTGATGCAGTTTATAAAGCTGGCGGTGCACAGGCAATCGCGGCCGTAGCTTATGGCACTTCAACCATTTCCAAAGTCTCAAAGGTCGTTGGCCCCGGCAGCCCTTGGGTGGTGGCTGCAAAGAGATTGGTTTCACATGTGCTTGATGTGGGATCGCCTGCAGGCCCATCCGAAGTGATCGTACTGGCTGACGATACAATGTCAGGCGAATTGGCCGCGCTGGATTTATTGGTGGAATGTGAACATGGGCCAGATAGTTCTGGATACCTGGTCACATGGTCTGAGCGCGTAGCAAGGGAAACGCTTGCTGCGTTGCCGAAATATCTGGCGATGGNNATTTGCGATGACTGTTTTAAGCGGGCCAGTAGGCGGTATTGTTTTGGCGCGTAATGAGACTGAGGCCATCGCCTTTTGCAATGATTATGCACCGGAACATTTGGAAATCTTGTCGGAAACGCCAGACGTTTATTTGCCCAAGCTGAAACACGCAGGCGAAATTTTACTCGGCAAATATACGCCCACGACTTTGGGCAATTATGTGATCGGGCCAGATCATGTTCTGCCAACCAGTGGCTGGGCGAAAACGGCCTCGGCACTTTCAGTGTTTGATTTTATGAAGCGCACGACAATCGCTCAAGTGAAACGCGAAGGTTATGCAGCGCTGGCAAAACATGCACATGTGTTGGCTAAATATGAGGGCTTTGATGCCCATGCCAATGCGGTATCTGAATTGCGCGATAAGTTGGTGAAATAAAAAACCCCGGCGCGAACGCCGGGGTTATCTTTTTTGAGCTAAAGCACATATTCGTGCGTTGCGATATCAATGTCTTTGGTTTCCTTAAGAAGGAACAAGCCGATAACACCACCGACAACACAGAAGATCACCGGATACCACAGGCCTTGATAGACATTGCCGCTATAAGCAACCCAAGCCGTGGCGGTGAGCGGCAGCAAGCCACCAACCACACCATTGCCCATGTGGTAAGGCAATGACATCGACGTGTAACGGATGTTCGTTGGGAACAGCTCAACCAACCAAGCAGCGATTGGGCCGTAGGTCATGGTGGCAAGCACCATGAGGGCAAACACGGCAAAGATAGCTTTCGTGTAGCTGATATCCGATTCTTTAGCCAAGCTGGTTTTCACTTCTGATACATGTACGGTTGAAGCACCGTCTGCACCAACGGTTGGGGCAGCAATGCTGCTCATTGGAGCCACAGCGCCTTTGCGTGCATCACCGATGATCTTGCCTGCATCAGCGGCGTTCTTATCTGCTTGTGCCTTAACCAGCGCGTCGGTTTGGTCTTTGTTCAGTGCAACATCGCCTTCAGAGAAGGCCATGTTTGGATAACCTGCCTTAGCGAGTGCAGCGTTCCAAGCGAAGGCGTTTTCACCTTCAACCTTGTTGCCGTTCGCATCCAAAGTCACCTTAGAACCGGCAGCGCCGTCCATGGAGACAAATTGAATACCATTTGAAGTCAAGATTCCTTTCGCACGGTCACAATCGCCAGATACTGACACAGTTGGAATAGGAATAACGGTGAAATGGCATTGAGCTGGATCGGCAGTCACAACAATTTTGGAACCGTTATCCGCATTGAACTTGTCAAGTGCAGGATTTACCGCACCTGACAGCATATGGAACAATGGGAAAATCAATACTGCTGCAGCAAAGCTACCGGCGATCACGATTGGCTTGCGGCCAATACGATCTGACAATGCACCAAATACAATAAAGAATGGCGTAGCTAAAGCAATAGACCATCCAATGATCCAGTAAGTTGAATCCCAGTTTGCCTTGAGCGGGCCGCTGATGAAGAACAAGGCATAGAACTGGGCTGTATACCAGATCACAGCTTGCGCCATCACGGCTCCAAGGAAGGACAGGAGAACGATCTTGTTGTTTGGTGACTTGAAGAATGAATCGCGGAATGGCGTGGACGAGCCGCGACCTTCCGCCTTCATTTTCTCGAACACGGGGGATTCGTTCAACTTCATACGAATATAGAGCGAGAAAGCGAGCAAAAGAATCGAGCCCACGAAGGGAATACGCCAGCCAGCAAAGCTGCCCGATTTGCCAGCAAACCAGACTGGATCATAAGACCGCATCGCATAAACGATAACCAAAGCTAACAATAAGCCCAAAGTTGCCGTGGTTTGAATCCAACTTGTGGTGTAACCACGACGACCATTTTGTGAGTGTTCAGCCACATAAGTTGCCGCACCACCATATTCGCCGCCGATTGCCAAGCCTTGCAACATGCGAATGATCAACAACAGAATTGGGGCTAAAACGCCGATCGACGCATAGCCAGGCAACAAGCCAATGCAGAAGGTCGCAAGACCCATAACCGTGATGGTGACGAGGAACGTCGTTTTGCGGCCAATCAAATCGCCCAAGCGGCCGAAGAACACGGCACCGAAGGGGCGAACGATGAAGCCTGCTGCATAGGCACCTAATGCACCAAGCAAAGCCCAAGTCGGGTTGCCGGGCGGAAAGAACAGTGTGGCAAAGAACGGCGTCAGAACTGCGTAAATGAAAAAGTCGTACCATTCAAACATGGTACCAAGCGATGAAGCGAGAATAACGAACTTCTCGTTCTTCGTTAGCCCGCCAGAACCTGACGCGGCTTGGGTCATTGTCGACATGATGAATTGCTCCCTGATTTTATGTTTTTTACGGTTCGGCCTTCTTAACTGAGGCCTTCCAACATCAAGGCGTAGCTAGGCCGCGGACGGGAGTCCATCATTTTTTCAGCTATATTGACCCAACGATCTAAACCAGTACAAATCAATTGGAATTTGTTTCACGCTTATGATTTTGATTTTCCCATCCAAAATGGCTAACAATGCTGGTTTACTGGATGCCAACAGAATGTTAATAATTTTTCATCTGAACAAAATTATGAGGTCCTTGCAATGCGTTACGTAACCGCGCTGTTAACATTTCTAGTACTCGCCAGCAGCCCAGCGATGGCTATGGATGGGATTGTGACTGATACAGGAGATGAAGTGACCGTTGATGACGGCACTGTTTTTACAGAGGGCGCGATTATTGCGGTCTTTGATGCAGATGGTACAGAACATGACATGCAGATTATGCGTGTCGCGGACACTGACGATTCAACGACAGTTGATTTGATTGACAGCGAAACCGGTGATGCCGAAACCATCGAGTTCATGAAGTAACTGGCTTATCTGACAACCAAGCGGAACTTCTTCTCGACGATCAATTGGCCGAGGATTGAACCAACCCGGCAACTTCAGCACGCAACTCATCCATCCCAAAGCCGCGCTCAGCTGAAGTGAGATGAATAGACTGAATGGCAGCAGCGCGCTTGGCAATCCGGGTTTGAGTTTCGGCCTCAAGTTCAGCCAATTCATGGCGATTGATCTTGTCGCATTTGGTGATGACCAGTTGATAAGGCACCGCTGCGTCATCCAACATTTCAAACATTTCGATGTCTGGCGTCATCACGCCGTGGCGCGAGTCAATTAATACAAAGGCACGCAACAGGCCCACACGTCCGCGCAAATAACCTTTCAAAACATTTTGCCATTGGCGCACATCCTTCTTGGCCGCCTTGGCATAGCCATAGCCAGGCATATCTACCAAAGTGAAATTATCACCGCTATCAAAGAAATTGAGCTCACGCGTGCGCCCCGGCGTGTTGGAAGCCCGTGCCAAGCCATTCACACCAGTCAAGCCATTGATGAGCGAAGACTTGCCCACGTTAGAGCGACCAGCAAAAGCAATTTCAACACCGCGCACTTCGGGCAGTTGCTCTAGCTGAGCCACACCCAAACGAAAGCGGGCCGTGCCATTGAATAGGCGACGACCCGCTAGTAATTGATCTGGCGTGAAACGCTCGCTCACGCTTGCGTCGGCTTCTTTTTCAAGAAAGGCAGATATTTGAAAAACTCGACCTCGGTGCCGTTCTTCGTCATGATATAACTTTGCTGCACGATGGAGAGAAAATTGCTCCAAGCCCAGTAGATTGTGAGGCCTGCAGGAAAACCAGACATGGAATAGGTAAAGATCACTGGCATCCAGTTGAACATCTGCGCTTGCACGGGATCGGGTGGGGTGGGGTTCAAACGCATTTGCACCCACATGGTAGCGCCCATTAAAAGCGGCCAGAAGCCGATCATCAAGGCGTGCGGCGGAGACCATGGGATGAGGCCGAAAAGGTTGAATAGGCTTGTCGGGTCTGGCGCCGAAAGATCATGAATCCAGCCAATGAAGGGCGAATGGCGCAAATCAATGGTGGTAAGGATAACCTTGTAAAGCGAAAAGAATACCGGAATTTGAATCACAATAGGCAAGCAACCGGCCATGGGGTTCACTTTATTGGTTTTATAAAGTTCCATCACCGCCTTTTGTTGCATCTGCTTATCATCAGGATATTGGAGCTTCAGAGCATCCATCTGCGGCTTGAGGTTTTTCATCTTGCTCATTGAAGCATAGGAACGGCTGGCGAGCGGAAACACCGCCAGCTTCACCAGCACTGTCACTATCAAAATTGCGACCCCAAAATTGCCAACAATGCCCTTCACGAACGACAAGAGGTAGAACATGGATTTGGTAAGTGGTGAATACCAACCCCAGTCAATCATCAAGTCAAAACGCTCAACATTATATTTCGCGCCAATGGCATTGATGGTTTCAACAACCTTAGCACCAGCATAAATATGGTCTTCAAAAGTTGCGCTGCCGCCTGCGGGAACCGAAATCGGCGTCTGCGCTAAATAGTCCGCTTGGAATATGTCGCGGCTCGGATTGGCCACGTTCAGATAGCGGCTTTTAACTCTCAAATCCGTTGGCGGAATGAGCGCTGTTGCCCAATATTTATCGGTGAAGCCCAACCAACCGCCGGTGTTATCGATCACAATGGGTGCGTCAGGGGTCTTCTTCAGGCTTTTGTAATCATGCTCTTCCAGCCCACGGTTTTGTACGCCGTGAGCGCCTTGGAAAAATGTATCGGTGCCGATTTCCGGTAAATCTTGGCGTTGCACGCGCGCGAAAGGCAATAAATTAAGCGTCGCACTGCCACTGTTGGCAATGGTATCGTGCACGGTGAACAGATAGTCATCTGTGAGGGAGATCGTGCGGCTGAACTTCAAACCTTCGCCATTGTCCCAAGTCAAGGTCACTGGTTTGTCTTGCTGCAAGACGGCACTGTCTGCGGCTTGCCATTCAGTTTTTGAATCCGGCAGTTTCAAGCTTTGACCAGCGTCCGCTTGAAAGCCCTGCTCCACAAAATAAGCATTGGCGGTTCCGGAGGGCTTGAGCAATGTAACCTCTGGGCTGTTGTCATCAATCGTCTCATGGTATTTCACGAGACGCAGATCATCAAGCTGTGCGCCGGTGAGATTGATTGAGCCTGCCAAAGTTGGCGTATCAATTTTCACGCGCTTGGTGGCGGACAATGTGGTGTTCAAATCCTTGATGGTTGATCCAATAGTGGGGGCCGCGGCCTGCACTTGGGCAATTTGCGCGGCTTGTTGCTCTGCTTTCTTGGCCTCGGGCGCTAGATAAAAATACTGCCAAGCAAAAATGATGGCCATGGAAATTACCACGGCGGTGATCATGTTCTTAGGGTCAATCTTCGGCGTTTGCGGCTGGCTCATTTGCGTTCCACTTGCTGGTCATGAATTTTGCTAAATGCAGAGATAAGGTCTGCTTGCAGTTTTTGAAAGTCCCTTGTAGCGGCGGCGCTGCGGCCAACCAACACATAATCATGTGAACCTTGAGCCAATGGACCAAGGCCCAAGCGGACAATTTCACGCAAGCGCCGCTTGATACGGTTGCGGGCAACGGCGTTGCCCAGCTTCTTGGTGCAGGTAAATCCCACGCGAGGGCCCGCTTCATCTTTTCGGTCGCGCGATTGCAACAGAAAACCTGGCGTGCCCGTTGAAACAGCTTTCGCGGCGGCGAGAAAATCTTGCCTCCGCTTCATGCGCTGCATGTTGAAATGTGATGGTTTAGGCCGAGAGCCGCTTGCGGCCCTTGGCACGACGGCGACGGAGCACATTGCGGCCACCCACAGTGGCCATACGCGCGCGAAAGCCGTGGCGGCGTTTACGGACCAGTTTTGAGGGTTGATAAGTGCGTTTCACGGTATTCTACTCCGATTCAGACAGCCCACCTAAACCATTGGAATTTAAACATTAATTTCCATCAGAAGAGGCAGAACCAAAAGGTTTTACAAAAGTTGGCCTGCTTATGGGCAGAAAAGCTGGAAATGTCAACGCTGCGACGGACCATGGATGGAAAACGCGTCAGAGACGTCCACCGACCCACTGGTTTTGCGAGAATGACAACTGTTTTCACGAGGCCGTGAGGCCCCCTGTTCAGCGCAGATAAAACGGGCCATGTTTTGAATATGCCAATTGAAACTGCCCAACCTTCGCAAAACACAATCCGTCGCCTGCTGCCTCTCGCTGCCATGCTGCTGGTGGGCGGGGCAATTTATACATTGGGATTGCAAAGTTATCTCACTTTACAAAGCCTGTGCGAAAACCAAGCCTTGTTGCAAAACTTTGTAACACAGAATTTTATATTGGCGCTGGTCATATATTTCGCCACTTATGTTGCGGTGGCTTCTCTTTCCATACCCGGTGCCACTGTGCTGAGCATCGTCGGCGGCTTTATTTTTGGTTGGCCCTTGAGTGCACCCATCACTGTTGTGGCAGCCACAATCGGGTCGGTCGTTATGTTCAAAATTGTTCAGACTTCAATCGGTGCTATTTTGGCCGAACGCGCTGGCCCGCTTTTACAAAAACTGGCGCATGGTTTTGAAGCAGATGCCTTCAACTACCTTTTGTTCTTACGATTGGTTCCGGCCTTCCCGTTTTTTGCAATCAATGCCGTGGCGGGGTTGACGCGCATGAGCCTGCGCACCTTTGCGCTTGCAACCGCAATTGGAATTATTCCAGGCTGCATCGCCTTTGCCATTGTTGGACGTGGGCTGGGAAGTGTGCTTGACAGTGCCCGCGCCACTCAGGCCGCATGTGTGGCGAACGACCCAAATGCCGCCTGCCCTTATGTCTTTTCCGCTTCTAGCCTGATTACCCCACAGCTGCTGTGGGGGTTTGCTGCACTTGGCGTGGTGTCACTCATTCCGGTTGTGATGAAAAAATGGAAGACCAGATGATTTACGATTTGGCGGTGATCGGCGCTGGTTCTGCGGGCCTATCAGTTGCAGCCGCGGCTGCGCAGTTTGGTGAAAAGGTTGTATTGTTTGAAAAAGCCGAGATGGGTGGCGATTGCTTAAACTCTGGCTGTGTGCCTTCCAAAGCTTTAATCGCGGCGGCCAAATATGCTCATACTCAACGGTCCTCCGCGCCTTACGGCGTGGCGGCCATGGAGCCCAAAATCAATTATGCAAAAGTGATGGATCATGTGCGTGACGTGATTGCTAAGATCGCTCCCAATGACAGTGTAGAGCGCTTTGAAGGACTTGGCGTAAAAGTGGTTAGGGCGCGCGCGCAATTTGTTAACGTACGCACGTTAGAAGCTGCAGGCCAAAATTATACTGCGCGCAAAATCGTAATCGCCACCGGCAGTCGTCCAAGCATTCCTGCCATTCCGGGCCTGAAGGATGTGGCCTATCTTACCAATGAAACGCTGTTTAAAAACCGCGTGAAGCCAGAGCATCTCATCATTATCGGTGGCGGGCCAATCGGCATGGAAATGGCACAGGCGCACCGGCGTCTTGGCTGTAGGGTGACGGTGCTGCAAGCCTCCAAGGTTTTGGCGAAAGATGACGCTGAGTTGGTCAGTGTGGTGATTGCAGCGTTGCAAGCCGAAGGCGTTGAAATTCGCCAATCGGTTCAGATCACAAAAATGACTCTCGTAAAAAAGCGCATTTCTGTGTCGTTAAGCACAGGTGAGATTATTTCAGGCAGCCACCTTCTTGTGGCAGCCGGACGCGTGCCAAATATCGAAAGCCTTAATCTCGAAGCAGGCGGTGTTATGCATGACAAGAACGGTATTATGGTGGATGAAGGCCTGCGCTCCACTAGCAACAGAAATGTTTACGCAGCAGGTGACGTGGCAGGTGGTTTACAATTCACCCATGTGGCGGGCTATCATGCCGGGCTCATTATCCGCAACGCGTTGTTCCGGCTTCCAGTTAAAAACCGCACAGATATTATCCCATGGGTGACCTACACTGATCCTGAATTAGCGCAGGTTGGTTTAAATGAAGCGCAAGCGCGTAAGGCCCATGGCGCTGAGGTAAAAGTTTTGAAATGGAACTTTGCTGAGAATGACCGTGCACAAACAGATGGCAAAACCAACGGTCTGATCAAAATAATTGTGCGAAAAGGACGCATCATCGGCGCATCGATCGTAGGCCCATCGGCAGGTGAATTGATCGCGCCATTTGTACTAGCAATCACTCAAGGCATGAAGATATCAGCATTAGCGAATGTGGTTTTGCCTTATCCCACCTTGTCAGAAATTGGCAAGCGTGCCGCCATCAGTAACTATGCTGGCCTTGCGCAAAAACCATTGACGCGCCGCATACTAGGCTTGTTGAAAATCTTCGGCTAAACCCGAAGTTATGCTAGACCCAACGCCACAGATCAAACCAAACCCTCTGACTGGTCTTTCCGGCAAGGTATTGTTGCTCAGCATTATCTTTGTGATGCTGGGCGAGGTTTTGATCTTTTTGCCTTCAATTGCCAATTTCCGTGTGCAATGGTTGAAAACGCGCGTGGCTCAGGCAGAGATTGCCGCATTGGCCACCGAAGCTGCACCCAATGAAATGGTTGATGCCGCTTTGCGCGATACTTTGCTGATGGATGCAGGTGTTGAAGCCGTGGCAGTTATGCGCGAAGGACGGCGCTCATTGGTGTTGCGCAGCGAAAGCACGGCCATGGTGGAAGAGTCCTTTGATCTACGCGGTAGCGTGTCTTACACCTCAATTCTTCCTGCGATGATGGTGATGTTTCAATCGCACGACCGACTGATCAATGTGATCGACCAGCCACCGGCGATGAGCGGCAATTCTATCGAAATCGCATTACATGAATGGCCGTTGCGTGATGCGATGTTAAATTTTGCATTACGAGTTCTGGGGCTATCGGTGGTTCTGTCGCTCATCGTGGCAGGATTGATTTTTGCTGCGCTCAATAGAGTTCTCGTAAGGCCCATGCGCATGCTTTCGGCCAATATGATGAGCTTTACGCAGGCACCCGAAGATGCATCGCGCATCATAATGCCAACGACGCGGCGCGATGAATTGGGCCTCGCCGAGCATGCTTTGGAATCCATGCAGAAGCAGTTGCAGGGCCTGTTGCAGCAGAAAAGTCGACTTGCGGCGCTGGGCCTTGCCGTCAGCAAAGTGAGTCATGATTTACGCAACATGCTCACTTCTGCGCAATTGATTTCAGACCGATTGGGCGAAGTCAAAGACCAGCGCGTGCAGCGCTTTGCGCCAAAGCTAATCGCGTCGCTTGACCGCGCCATTGTCTTCCTCAATCAAACTCTCACTTATGGCCGCGCACAGGAATTGCCGCCAAGGCGCGAAATGCTAGCACTCAAATCCGTTATCGACGATGTGTTTGAAAGCCTTAAGCTTCAGGCTGGCCATATTAAATTGATTGATGATGTTGCCGCGAAACTTTTAGTAGATGCTGACCACGAGCAGCTTTCGCGTATTCTTACCAATTTGGTTCGCAATGCCATTCAAGCCATCGAAAGCAGGCCACAAACCAAAGATGAGGTGCGCATCAGTGCAAAGCGCGAAAGCCACTTGGTGTTGATCTCCATTGCAGATACTGGCCCGGGCATTCCACCCGCTTTGAAGGGCAAAATGTTTGAGGCGTTCCAAACCGCGGCACGACAGGGCGGCACCGGCCTTGGGTTGGCGATATCGGCAGAACTGGCACAAGCCCATGGCGGCGGAATATCTATTGCGCAAACAGGTGAGCGCGGCACAGTATTTGAAATCAGTTTTCCAGACCGCAATGGGCACTGAATTCGGTGCCTTTAGCTTCATCAATAGCGCGCTTGCAATCCCTGCCCGCTTCGCCTAATTGAGCGCCACGAATGAACAATTCGCGATGCGCCNNACGGTGTGGTAATATTTACGAACTGTGCGCCCGTAGCTCAGCTGGATCAGAGCACTAGACTACGAATCTAGGGGTCAGAGGTTCGAATCCTTTCGGGCGCGCCATCCCATTTTTAACATATTGTTTCTCAATCATTTTTCTTCCACCGTGTCCAACCCAGCAAATTGGGGATCAAAATCCCTAGCGATGGGTGAACATTTCCAACGTTTTTTGCCATAGGTCCTCAGGTAAACCATGCCGAGACAGTTTTGGAGAGCGCGAATGTTCAACTCGAATGTCGTTGGTACAGCGGGTCGGCTTTGGCAGTTGAGAGTTTGGAGCTGAGCGAACGTTGAAATCCTTTTGTCACCAATTGAGTTGCTCACCCATCAACATCTTCTATTCCGACAATCGACGGATCATAGCTTCGGCGGCGGCGGGCGCACGCTCCTTGGCACCATTAATGAAGTAAACAAATACATCACGCGAAGCGAGCTTGTGGGTTTTTGGTGCCACAAGTGGAAGCTCCTCTGGTTCGTCTCCGCGTGCCCATAACCGCGCCAGTGCCGCCCATTTGTCCAATGACTTGGCCGAATAGCCCGTTTCGATTTCAGCCTGGGCATCTTGAAGCCGCAAATACACAAGATCGGATGTGAGGTCAGCAAGCAGCGGATATTTCGGGGAATCCGCTAACACAATCCCGACATTGGCTTTGCGTGCTTGTGCGATGAAGTCTTTGGATAGGAAGGTTTCGTGTCGCACTTCCAAAACGTGGCGAAGCTTCAGGCCTTCAATATTTTTAGGCAGCAGTGAAAGAAAGGCTTCAATATCATCTGCATCGTATTTCTTGAATGGTGTCAATTGCCACAGGATGGGGCCGAGTTTCGATTTTAGTTCACCCACACCGCTGGCAAAGAATTTTTCAATTGAGGGACCGGCTTCACCCAAAACGCGGCGGTTGACGGCAAAGCGCGGGGCCTTCAGCGAAAAGATGAAATCATCCGGCGTTTCGTCAAACCATTTACGAAAAGTCTTTGGATTGAATGTACCATAGAACGTGCCGTTGACCTCTATGGAGGTGACACGCCTACTGGCGTGAAACAGCTCCTTGGTTTTGGGCAGTTTCTCCGGAAAGAACAGGCCGCGCCAAGGTTCATAGGTCCATCCGCCAATTCCAACTCTGATCATGTGTCAGTTCCTCCTCCATTTAATGAAAATCCCTCGATTTCGGCACGGTGCGCACATTGCGCGGGTGGCTGTGACTGGTGCGCGCAGGAAGCGTTTGGGTTTCATCTTCGGAAAGACGATGCAATTCATGTGAGCGATCAAAAATTCGCTCAGCCACCAGATGTACCACATCGCCCTCGCCGCGCTGCACCTTGCCTTCAACCAACATCAACCGTGCACCCATGATTTCGCGGCGGAAAGTTTCAACCAGCTTGGGCCAAATCACCACATTGGCAACACCCTCCTCATCGCTGAGCGTGACAAAGACAACACCAGAATCGCCCGGCATTTGGCGCACAAGCACGATCCCTGCACATCTGGCCTTATGGCCATTGCGGGCCGCGTTGATTTCGGCGCAACTCAAAACACCCTCGCTGCGGAACAAATCACGCAGAAAAAACATGAGATGGGCCTTCAACGACAACCGCAACATCTGATAGTCGGCCAGAACATGCTCACTTAGTGGCATCACAGGCAAGGGCTCAATATCTTCTGCCGGCTGCTCTTCAACATGTTGGGCGGCAAAGAGCGGTAAATCCTCATCGTCCGGCAAACGGCGCACAGCCCAGAGAATCTCGCGTCGATCCTTGTCGATGGACTGGAAGCTATCGGCTTCTGCTAGGATGATAAGGGCGCGCTTGGGCAGTTTGGCTTTTCTGGCCAAGTCTTCTACTGCGCGGAAGCTATTGCCACGCGCGCGAACTAGCGTGCTGGCCCAGTCTTCGCTGAACCCGCTGATTTGGCGGAAACCCAGCCGCAGCGCCAGCCCGCCTGTGCTGCTGGCATCCATCTCCAAAGTATTATCCCAAGTACTGGAATTCACATCGACATGATTTATTTTTACACTATGTTCGCGCGCATCGCGGACAATTTCGGCTGGCGCGTAAAATCCCATGGGCTGGGAGTTGAGCAATGCGCAGGCAAAAGCTGCCGGGTGTTTGTTTTTGATATAGGCCGAGATGTAAACCAGATGGGCGAAGCTCGCAGCGTGGCTTTCAGGAAAACCATATGACCCAAAACCTTCAATCTGCTTGAAGCAGCGGGCGGCGAAATCTGGTTCATAGCCGCGCGCCACCATGCGGCCCACAAATATGCCCTTAAAATTATCGATGGTGCCGACATTGCGAAAGGTGGCCATGGCGCGGCGAAGACCATTGGCTTGTTCCGGCGTGAACTGTGCCGCCACAATGGCCAGTTTCATGGCCTGTTCCTGGAACAGTGGTACGCCATAGGTTTTGCCCAAAACATCAACAAGCTCCTTCGGATCTCCGTCCTTGGGATGCGGAAATTCAATAGGTTTTGGATTTTTCGATTCTTTCTGTTCTTTCCTTCTCTTGAGGTAAGGATGCACCATGTCTCCCTGGATGGGGCCGGGGCGCACAATGGCGACCTCAACCACGAGATCATAGAAACACTCGGGCTTTAGCCGTGGCAACATGCTTAACTGTGCCCGGCTTTCCACCTGAAACACGCCAATGGCATCGGCCTTTTGCAACATCTCATAAACTTCCGGTCGCTCGCGCGGCACTTTGTCCAGATCGAGATCCACATTTTCATGAACGCGAATGAGATCAAAAGCCTTGCGAATGCAGGTGAGCATGCCCAGCGCCAGCACATCAACCTTCATCATTTTCAAGACATCAATGTCGTCCTTGTCCCATTCGATAAAAAAGCGGTCTTTCATGGTGGCGGGGCCGATGGGCACGATTTCATCGAGCCTATCCTGTGTCAGCACAAAGCCGCCAACATGCTGTGAAAGATGACGCGGGAAGCCGATGAGCTCATTGGCAAACGAAATCGCCTGCGCGATCAGCCTGTTTTGTGGGTCCAAGGCGCCCTGACGGACTTCACGCTCCTTCAGGCCACTGCCCCAGCTGCCCCATACGTTATTGGCCATGCGCGATGTGACATCTTCTGTCAGGCCGAACACCTTGCCTACGTCGCGGATGGCACTACGCGGGCGGTAGCAGATGACGGTTGCCGTCAGGGCCGCGCGGTGATGGCCATAACGTTGATAAATATATTGAATGACTTCTTCGCGCCGCTCATGCTCGAAATCGACATCAATGTCGGGTGGCTCCTTGCGCTCCTCGCTGATGAAGCGTTCAAAAAGCAGCTCAATGGCCATGGGATCGACCGCTGTGATGCCTAGAATATAGCAAACAGCGGAATTGGCGGCCGAGCCGCGGCCCTGACAGAGAATGTTCTTGCCTTTGGCGAAACTCACAATGTCATGGACGGTGAGAAAATATGGCGCAATCTCCATCTTGGCGATCAGCGCCAGTTCTTTCTCGATGCTCAAACGCACCCTGTCAGGGACTACGGCTCCATATTTCTGCTGTAGACCTTGCCTGACCAGATAGTCCAAATGTTCTTGTGGCGTTTTTTCCTTGGGAACCGGCTCATCTGGATAGTTGTAGCTGATCTGGTCCAGTGAAAACCCAATCATGTCTGTAAAACGAATTGTTTCCACCACGGCCTCCGGAACTTCGCTGAAGAGCGCGTCCATCTCATCGGCTGATTTCAAATGCCGTTCGGCATTGGGCTCTAGGCGCTGGCCAGCTTCATTCAGTGTGACATGCTCCCGAATACANNGTGACAACATCATGCAACTCACGCCGCTCAATGCAGTGGTAGAGCACGTCATTGGTCGCCATCAGCGGCACACCGGCGGTGCTCGCCACTCCTTGCCAGTGTTGCAGACGGCGTTGGTCATCACCATGATGAAGCATGGAAACGCCGAGCCAGATATGGGCAGGCGTGGCAGGCCGGAGCGTTAGGAGAAGTGCTCTTATATCGCGTGGAGAATGTACCGTTGGAGAATTCAAAACCTCTTCATGCGCCAACTTCTTGTTCCAGAAATTCGCCTCTGGCTCTTTCTGCATTTCATTGTTTTGTGGCAGCACCACAAGCAGCAGGCCTTCTTGCCACTTCAACAGATCATCCAGAACCAAATAACACTCGCCCTT
>PLXI01000222.1 GCA_003151375.1 Hyphomicrobiales bacterium | reverse complement strand
TGGTCAGTTCAACCAAAACATCCACCCGACAAGCACGGGTGAAGGCTCAAAGCGCTGCTCCCTGACCCACTGCCCAAAAGCGGCTTACCATCCCCAAAATAGGGGCTTGGCGGCACAATGGGCTTAAGCTATCACGCCGCCTGACCATGGGTACAAACCCCTCGCGGAGAGGTGGCAGAGTGGTCGATCGCGTCGCACTCGAAATGCGAAGTACACGCAAGTGTACCGGGGGTTCGAATCCCTCCCTCTCCGCCATTTTAAATCATCCCACATTTCGCCCCACATTTTATTGGTTTGTTGAGGTGTGAGACATGCGCACGATTCCATGTTAATGGATTTTGCCGTGACCGAGCCGCGATCTGATATTCACAACTCTGCCATTCCCATTGTCTGCCGAGCCTTCGAGGCCCGACACAAGGGAGTTTGCGGCGCGCTGAATCCGCAGCAGCTGTCCGAATTGGCCCGGCACACGACAAAGCACAAATTCGATGCCTCGGCAGGCCTGATTGCCGACGGCGCCAAGGTGGAACGTTACGCAAATATCATGAGCGGGGTGATCAAGCTGGCCAAGCTCACCGCCGATGGCCGCCAGCAGATCGTTGGTCTGCAATTTGCGCCCGATTTCCTCGGCCGCCCGTTCAGCGAGAAAAGTGATTTCGACGTGGAAGCGGCCACCGATGTGCGGGTTTGCTCCTTCCCGCGCGATGTGCTGAACAAGCTCACTCAGGAAAGCCCGGAACTTGAACACCGCCTGCACGCCCAGACGCTGAAGGAATTGGACGAGGCGCGCGATTGGATGCTGGCGTTGGGCCGCAAGTCGGCGGGCGAACGCGTGGCGGGTTTTCTCTGCTTCATCGCCGAACACATCAATCCGGAAATAGAACTGAAAAAAGGCCCCGTCACATTCGAAATTCCGCTGACGCGTTCCGACATGGCCGATTTCCTCGGTCTCACCATCGAAACCGTCAGCCGTCAGCTCACCAAGCTCCGACAGGCGCGGGTGATCGAGATCGAGAACAATCGCACGGTCATCGTGCCCGATCTGGAAAAGCTGCAGGCCGCGGCCGGCACCTAGACCACTTTGGAATAGCGCTGCTCCGCCGGCTTTAGCCAGGCATCGAACTGCGCCGCGATGATCCGCACCAGCGGCCACGCTTCTTTTTCCATATAGAGCCCGGAATCGTCGACCCAGCACAGCTCGGCATATTCGCCAGACGCAATGCTGCAGGCGTCTCCGATCAGCGGCAGCGCCGCTAGGCCGAACCGCTGCACCAGCTCGTCAAAGCCCACGGTGAAATCGCACATCAGCCGTTCGATGACATAACCACGCATCCGGTCATCCTCGGTGAGAGCCAGACCGCGCGCCAGCGCCGGCCGGCCCGACTGGATGAATGCAGTGTAGCGCCCAGTGGCCACTTCGTTCTGCACATAGCCGCCCGGAAAGCAGCCGATGGAGGAAGGACCAAAGCCAAGCCGCACTTCTGCATCGTCGTCGGTGTAGCCCTGGAAATTGCGGTGCAGCTTGCCGTGCCTGGCGGCGCGGGCTAGCGAGTCATCTGGCTTGGCAAAATGGTCGATGCCGATGGGGCGATAGCCGAAATCCGCAATCATCCGTGCCGCCAGCGCCGCGCTCGCGATCCGGTCGGCAGCGCCCGGCAATGTTGTCTCGTCGATCAATTTCTGGTGCGGCTTCATCCACGGCACATGCGCATAGCCAAACAGCGCAATGCGGTCGGGCTCCAACTCCAGGACCTGCATGACGGTGCATGCGAGCTTTGCCTTGTCCTGCAATGGCAGGCCGTAAAGCGCATCGATATTGATTGAGCGGACACCCGCAGCGCGCAGCGTATGGACAACCGATTGCGTCAGTTCAAAGCTCTGCGGTCGGTTGATGGCAGCCTGCACCGCCGGATCAAAATCCTGCACACCGATGCTGGCCCGCGTCATGCCGAACGCCATGAGATCAGCAACTGTGCCATCCTTCACATCGGAAGGATCGATCTCGATCGAAACCTCCGGCCCTTGCGAGAAATCAAATGCCGCATGCAGCGCAGCCCTGATGATCGCGAGCTCCTCGCGCTTCAGCAGGCTCGGGCTGCCGCCGCCCAGATGCAGAGTGGAGACAGGCACTCTGCGGCCTAGCTTCTCACCCCAGAGCGCAATCTCCTGCACCAACACTTTCACATATTCGGCCAGCGGCTCGTAGCGCAGCGTCTGCTTGGTGTGGCAACCGCAGAACCAGCACATGCGGTCGCAATAGGGAATGTGAATGTAAAGCGAGAGCTTTTCAGCGCCGCGTGCAGCACTCACCAACCCATCCAGGAGGCCTGGCCCACCGTCCGGCCTGAAATGATTGGCCGGCGGATAGCTGGTGTAACGGGGCAGGCCCGAAGGTTGCCGCGCCAAGATGTCGGCAATGTTCAATGTCACGACAACATCTCCTTTTCCAGCAAAGGCAGAATGTGTTCGCGCTCAAATGCTATGTGCCGGCGCAGCGCTTCGAAGAAGCCGCGCATCATCCAAGCCAGTGTCTCGGCGTTGGCGCTACGTCGTTCAGGCACGTAAGCGCGCAGAGCCAAGATGATGTCATTGGCATATTCCTCATCGCCCATGTGCTCGAAGCCCAACCGATCAAGGGTGGAAGGTAACGTAGCCTTACGCAGCAGCGGGAAAACTTTGTCTTCCTCAAACCGGTGCGCCATCACCACGGTGGGCAGCAGGCTCTGCGCCACATAGAGACTTTCCTGCACATTCAAGGCGTCGGGCAAGCTGTCGGCCAGCCGCTCCAGCCGGTCACACAGACTTTCCTGTCGCGCGAGATGGACGCGAAACTCCAAGGAGAGCTGTTGATGGCCAGAAACGTCATTCATGCGGATCAATTGTAGTGCAGAAGTTCTAAAACTCCTTGATCCAGATCAAAGCCAGTTGGTGCCGCTCGTGAGAGACAGCGAGGAGCAACATAAGGCTAGGCACATGAAAAGCGGCTATTGGGCAATTGTGGTGGGGATAGGCGCGTTCCTCGCATTGATGGGGCGGCGGTGGGGCAGGATGCACCGTTCCGCGCGCACTCAATTTTCGCCGTAAAAATTGGGCACCGGATCCACACATTCGTCACGCTGAATTTCAATAGGCGTTTTTAGAAGCGCTGCTTCCGATGCCTTCAATTTCAGCACATCCTTCAGGCAAAGAAATATTTTTGTGCATCACGAGGCTGAAGGCATTCGCCTCATTTTTCAGCAGCGACTGACAACTTATTGAATGATCTTATAAAAATCAGTGCACTGAGCAATTTGTAGTGACTGGCACACGGCTTGCGAGGAACTTGTTAATAATTTGCATTTCGGAGATTCCGGAGGGGCCCGGAAGAAGGGGAATTCGCATCTGATGATGGGGAAATCTGCTGTTGAATTGATCAATGTCTCAAAGCTGTACCAGGAAACGGCTGCTGTTGACGGCATTAACCTGCTCATTCCATCGGCCAGCTATTGCTGCCTGCTTGGGCCATCTGGCTGTGGCAAGACGACCACCTTACGCATGATCGCCGGGCATGAAGATGTGTCGAGTGGTGACATTTTAGTTGGAAATGAGAATGTCACCGAATTGCCACCAGCGCAGCGCGGTACGGCAATGATGTTTCAATCTTATGCGCTGTTTCCACATCTATCGGTGATCGACAATGTGAGTTTCGCCTTGAAAATGCGCGGCGTTGATAGAGTTGAACGCCACGAAAAGGCGCGCAAGCTTTTGGCCCTTGTAGATATGACCAAATATGAGCAGCGGCTGCCGGCCCAACTCTCCGGTGGCCAGCAACAGCGCGTGGCTTTGGCGCGTGCGCTTATTACGGAACCCAAGGTGCTGCTGCTTGATGAACCGCTTTCTGCATTAGACCCGTTCCTGCGTATTCGTATGCGAGCAGAGTTGAAAAGATTGCAGCGCGAACTGGGCATCACCTTCGTTCACGTCACCCATGGTCAAGATGAAGCTATGGCTTTGGCCGATAAGATTGTGGTGATGAATGGTGGCAAGATTGCACAAGCCGGCACGGCACGGGAAATTTTCAACAGTCCCCAAAGCGAATTCGTGGCGAAGTTTATTGGCGGCCACAATGTACTTGGACATGGCAAGCAGAAATATGCGGTGCGTTTTGATCGCATAAAAATAAAGCCGTTGAAGTCTCGTACCTCACTTCCAGCGGTTACCGCACAAGTTTCCGACATTGAATATCAGGGTAACGTATTCCACGTCAATTTGCGCGGAGCGATGGGCGAAGAATTGGCTCTTCTTTTGAGTGAATCCGATTTTGATCAGGCCCCTTTGTCGGTGGGGGCCACTGTTACTGCCATTTGGGATCCAGCTTCAGCCCACGCGCTTGGGTGAAGTTGGTTGGTTTTTGCGCAATGCCCGGTTGGGCCAATAAGGAGACGATAAACATGTTGAAGACTTCCATTACAAGCAAAGTCAGCCGCCGTACCTTGCTCAAAGGTGCCGCGGGTCTGGCAGCTGGTTCTACTTTAGTCACCGGCTTTCCAGCAGTTCACGCCGCAGAAGAAAAAGTTCTGCGCTATCTCGGAACAGCTGTGAACCAAAGCGACGACATCGTCGCGAAAGTGAAAGCCGACCTCGGCATCACCATTCAAAATATCGTCGCCACCACTGACGACGTCACCAAGCGCGTTGCTACTCAGCCGAATTCATTCGACATTCTTGATACTGAATATTTCAGTCTGAAAAAGCTGGTTCCATCGGGCAATATTCTGTCGATGGACGCTTCGAAGATCAAGGAATTCAACAATATCACGCCAATCTTCACCAAAGGAGAGTTGCCTAATGGCAAGAAGATCGGCGATCAAGGAACAGCGCCAAAGAAAGTCATGTTTGTTGAGGGTGAAGGTTCAACGAAATTCTCTGCAACGCCAACTCAGTGGGTGACGTTGATCCCGACAACTTACAATGCCGACACACTTGGCATCCGCCCTGATCTGATTAAGCGCCCCATCACATCTTGGGCTGAGTTGTTGAATCCCGAATTCAAAGGCAAGGCTTCAATTCTGAACATTCCGTCGATTGGCATCATGGATGCGGCAATGGTTGTGGAAGCCATGGGCAAATACAAATATCCCGACAAAGGCAACATGACCAAGACCGAAATCGACATGACCATTGGCGTGTTGACTGAAGCTAAGAAGGCAGGGCAATTCCGTGCCTTCTGGAAAGACTTCAACGAAAGCGTGAATTTGATGTCCTCAGGCGAAACTGTGATCCAGTCTATGTGGTCACCCGCCGTCACGGCAGTGCGTTCCAAGGGCATTGCTTGCACGTTCCAGCCATTGAAGGAAGGTTACCGTTCTTGGGCCTCAGGTTTCTGCATGTCGAAAGGTGTTACCGACAAACAGAAGGAGTGGGTTTACGAGTTCGTCAATTGGTTCCTCTCGGGCTGGGCAGGCGCTTATCTTAATCGCCAGGGCTATTATTCTGCGGTTCTTTCTACTGCTAAAGCCANNGTGATGGATGAGAACGACTATATGGTCAGCAAATGGAATGAATTTATTGCTGCCTAGCTGAATAAATATGTGGCTCGCTTCGTGCAATGACGCGGGGCGAGCCATCTTGATGTTAAAGGCAAGAAATTTTGACAACAAAAGCCAAGGACAAAAGCTGGATTACAGGTCTTCAGGCCGCGCCGATGGGCCTGGCATTTTTGATATTTTTTGTCATTCCGCTCTGCTTTGTGGTGATGGTGAGCTTCTGGAATTATAATGATTATGAAATGATCCCATCCTTCACGTTTCGCGGTTATGTGGAAAGTTTCGACGGTTGCTACACAAAACTTCCAGAACTTTGTACAATCTTTGCAACCTATTTGACGACACTAAAATTCTGTCTCACCGTATGGCTAATTACATTGGTGATCGGATTCACCGTTGCTTATTTTCTCGCTTTCCATGTGAAATCGCAAACTTGGCAAATTGCTCTTTCACTTCTTTGCACTATTCCGTTTTGGACTTCCAATGTGATCCGTATGATCGCTTGGATCCCACTGCTGGGGCGCAATGGTTTGGTCAATGGTACATTGATGGATATGGGCTTGATTAACCAACCGGTCGAATGGCTGCTGTATTCTGATTTCTCAATTATCCTTGCTCTGGTTCATCTCTTCACTTTCTTTATGATTGTGCCGATATTCAATTCCATGATGCGCATAGACAAGCGTCTGATCGAGGCAGCTTATGATGCGGGTGCCACCGGTTGGCAGACGCTGTGGAATGTGGTCATTCCTCTGTGTAAGCCCGGCATTGTCATTGGTTCAATCTTTGTCGTCACGATTGTGATGGGCGATTTTGTGACCGTTGGTGTTATGGGCGGTCAGCAAGTGGCATCCGCCGGCAAGATGATCGAGACGCGGCTTAACGCCCTGCAATTTCCTGTCGCTGCGGCCAATGCGGTTATTCTTTTAGTCATCACTTTCCTAATCATCACCATGTTGAATAAGCTGGTTGATGTTCGCAAGGAGCTTTGAGATGGGTGAGACACGTCCCACAAGTTTCTACTTTCTGGCAATATTCTTTGGCGCCTATGTGTTGTTTCTCTATGGGCCCATGATTGCAATTTTCGTTCTCTCATTTCAGGGGCCACACGGTGGACTGACTTTCCCGATGAACGGATTTTCTTTTCATTGGTTTTCTAAACTTTTTGCGGGCAACGGTGTGGTGGACATTGGTTCTGCCTTCCGGCGCTCGCTTTCGTTAGGTCTGGTGGTGATGGTTTTGACGGTTGTTATTTCTGTCTCCGCCGGACTGGCCTTTCGCAAAAGATTCTGGGGCGCTGCGATATTATTCTATGTCGCCATAGCTAGTTTGATTGTGCCATCTATTGTCACTTCACTCGGCATCGCGTTGGAATTTCGTGTGGCAGATGATGTTCTGCACAAAACCTTGTTTCCCCATTGGAATACTGGCATGGGCCTTTTCACCTCTGGCCTTGGCGCGCATTTAAGTTGGACGCTGCCTTTTGGCCTGTTGATCATGTTTGCCATTTTCAATCGCTTCGATGGTAGGCTCGAAGAAGCGGCGCGCGATCTTGGAGCCACACCATGGCAATGCTTTCGCCATGTGATTTTACCGATCATTTTGCCATCGGTGATTGGTATTGGGCTGTTTGGTTTTACTTTATCTTGGGACGAGTTGGCACGGTCGAGCCAAGCCATTGGCCCAGTGAATACACTGCCGCTGGAATTGCAGGGACTAACCACTACAGTCACCAATCCGGATATTTATGCTCTCGGCACAATGATCTCTGCCATTTCATTTGTGGTCATTGGGATTGCAATAAGCCTCATCGTCATCTTGCAAAAGAGGCGCAGCCGCTTGGGCTCCGACGCTGGCAAGGGCGTGTGATGAGATGATAATCCATGTTGTCAATCCCAACACCACCACTTCTATGACAGACAAGATCGGCAAGGCCGCAAAGGCCGCCGCAGGTGCGAATGTTGAATTCATGGTCAGCCAGGCGGAGATGGGCCCCGTTTCCATAGAGGGGTATTATGATGAAGCCTTCGCTGTGCCCGGCATGTTGGCACGCATTGTCGAGGCGGAGGCAAGAGGTGTCGCGGGCCATATCATCGCCTGCTTTGATGACACGGGACTAGATGCTGCACGCTGCATCGCCAAAGCGCCCGTGATCGGGATTGGTGAAGCAGCCTTTCATGCTGCCAGCCTGATTGCCGAAAAGTTTTCTGTGATCACCACTTTGGGGCGCTCGATTCCCGCCATTGAGCATAATCTGGTGCGTTATGGCTTGGCGGCACGCTGCACAAAAGTGCGCGCAGCAGAAGTGCCCGTGCTCTCATTGGAAGACCAACATTCGGATGCATATAGAAAAATTACAGCAGAGATTGTCGCGGCTCTGCAACAAGACGGTTGCGAAGCTATCGTGCTGGGATGTGCTGGCATGGCAGACTTAGCGCGTGATCTTTCCGCCAAGCATGGTGTGCCGATTGTCGACGGTGTGGCCGTTTCGGTGGGCCTTATTCAAATGCTTCATCAAGCCGGGATAGAAACCTCCAAGCGCGGCGGTTATGCAGCGCCCTCACCAAAGAAATACACGGGCGAATTTTCGCGTTTCGCGCCAGCTTGAATCACAAACCCAAGGCGCGTCCGTCACTTCTCGGGTCATGTGCACCAGTCATCAAGCCCGTAGTGGTGTCAATTACAATTGCACCGGGATGTCCGACCAAGGGGCTTTGTGTGGGGATGGCAGAAATTTGATGGCCGCGCCGCATCAATTCAGCCACGACATTTTCGCCGACGTCAGCCTCCACTTTAAGTGAATCCTCAGAATTGGAAAATGTCTTTCCCAACAGAAAGCGTGGCTTGGAAAGCGCAGTCCACGGATCCATTTTATAATCAATCAAACGGGTTAGGATCGCAGCCAATGTTTGTGGCTGTCCGTCAGCACCCTGCGTTCCATAAAGTATGCGGGCCTTTCCATCTTTGAAATACACGCCGGGATTGAGTGTGTGGAATGGACGTTTACCTGGCTCAAGTCGATTTGAGTTTGCAGGATCCAATGAAAAGGAGGCACCGCGATTATGCCAAAGCAATCCTGTGTCACCAACTGCTACACCGCTTCCCCAATCAAAATAGATGGTCGACAACATAGAAACCGCATTGCCCTGTTCATCTACAGCTGCGACAAAGACAGTGTCACCCGTTTGAAATTTATGCGGCCAAGCAATGGCTCGCGTCATCGATATTTTTTCCGCGCGACTGCTCAAATGAATATTCGAAAGCAAAGTTGCAGCTTCGAAACTGGAAAATACCGGATCGGCGATGAGGTCGCGATCAATGAATGCCTGTTTTACCGCTTCAACAAGAAGATGGTAATAATTGGCGCTCCCCTCAACGATTTTAGAAAAGTCGAATTTCTCGAGAATACCCATGATTTCTAGCGTTGTAACACCTTGGGTCGGTGGCTGATGTGAAACCAAGGTTCCGCCCCTGTAGCCAATTGCCATCGGGGGCTCAATGCGAGCTGCAGTTTTAGTGAGATCGCCAGCTTTTAGAGGCGAGCCCGCCTCACTCAATCCCTTGCCGATGCGCTTGGCCAACGCACCTTCATAAAAATCACGGTATCCATTTTTGGCCAGCATTTCGATCGTGGCCGCCAACTGCGGCTGGACGATGTGAGCGCCCATTTCAGGGATCGCACCATTTGGCATGAATAATTGGGAAACCCCCGGCATACTTTCCATTTCCTGTTTTCTAAATGCGAGCCAGAACCGTTGTGACTCTGAAATTGGAAAGCCTTCACGTGCGAGTAAAATGGCGCTGGACAGCAGAGCCTCCCAACTTAATTTTCCTCCAAACTGCGTCCGGCTGATTTCGAAAGCTTTGCCAAAAGCATCCACTGTGGCCGCTGTGGTCAACATTGATCTCGCGCCGCGCGTCGGAATTGCACCAAAATATTCACCAGGATTTTGTGCGGCCTGCCCAATTCCGGATATGGTTTGCACTTGGTTTTTTGCGTTGGACAAGATGAGAAATGAATCGCCGCCAAAGCCGGAAAAATGCGGATAGGTGACTGCCAGACAACTTGCGATGGCCAATACGGCTTCAATGGCATTGCCGCCCGAGCGTAGAATATCAAGACCGGCTTCAGAGGCCAAAACGTGTGGGCTAGTCACCATTGCCCTCCTCGAATGCGCCAAGCAGGAGGTCATCTGGATTTAGCTTTTAACATGATCGAAAATAGCGCCGGGTGTGGTCATCCAAATCTCGTCTTGGTCGCGGACCGCCGCAATATGTTGCAGGGCGCGACGCAAATGCCGCAACCTATAGGGTTGGCCAATAATATAGGGATGCAAAGCAATCCCCATCACAAGCGGTTGGTGTTGTGCCTGATCAAGCATCTCGTCAAAATTGTCGATGATCATCTGAGCAAAATCTTTGGCGCCTAATTGCCTGCCCATGATCATCGGAATATCGTTGAGTTCTTGAGGGTAGGGAATTGACCACAAAACCTTGCCGCTTCGAGTGCGCATGGCCATAGGCTGATCATCGTGGCACCAATTTAGAGTGTAATCATAGCCCGCTTCGGTGAGCAAATCGGGCGTAACCAGACTTTCAGAAATCCACGGCGACAGCCAGCCGCGCGAGCTGATGTGACTATGGTTCAATATCGTATTGTTGCACCTTTTCAGCAAAGCCAATTCGTCGGCTTCGCTGAGGACCCCTTGGCGCTCCGCATTGGTATGTCCGTGGGCGACGATTTCATCCCCGCGCCGAACACAGGTTGCAATCAGTTCTGGGCAATGGTCATAAACCGCGGTGTTTACCAGTGCTGCCGTGGGCAGGCCCAATTGGTCGAAGAGTTCGAGACAGCGCCACGCGCCAACGCGGTTGCCATATTCGCGCCAAGAATAGTTTAAAACGTCGGGTTGGGGCGATGCTGGCCCGATAGTGGCGCCGAGCCCTTCACCGAAAGCAAAATGTTCAAGATTGAAACCAATATACACCGCCAGTCTGGAACCGTTCGGCCAGCGATAATTTGATCGCCGCACAATCGGTACATAGTCAAATCTGCCATGGTGCGGCAAAGGGCCGGAATAGCTAGTGCTCATCCAGCGAGCTCAGGGGTGAGGAGACGTTCGGCGCTATCGTTCCAAACATCCAACCGTGTGATCAGCCCATGGCTGACAACATAGCGATCGACATAGCGATTGCCCTCAAACAATGTACCGTCCGGCCATGCGCCGTAAAGTGTACCCAGGCTGTAAACCACCGTTTCGGCGGGTGTGCCCCCGGCCACTGTTTCCGTGCGCTCGATACGCTTTTTGACCCAAAGATAGCGTTTGGCATTAAACGCAGCAGTATCTGCGGGATCGCTCATGCGCCGTCCGCCGGTAAAAATGATTTTCAATGTGGGAGAAGTAAATTTGCGTGCGGCATCGGGCTCGGGGATCATGATGATCCTCAGATACTCATCAACAATCTCTGCGGCTGTTCCGAACGGCTTCGACATGACAAATCCTTTTCTACCAAAATACCGCGCTTCTAAGTGGCGTTCAGTTTAATGGTGACTATAAATTCAGGCAAAGTCTATGCCAGCCCTAACTTCGAATACCGCCCTTGCGCATATGCATAGGTCGGCCCTTGCAAATTGACTGTTGGGTCCGCGCCAAACCAACGCTACGTCTCTTGCATTTTAGAGGCGCTTTCATCGGTATTATGTTCAAAGCTTGTAGGCCGATTTCGCGAGTTGATAAGCGAGATCGTGGGCCAGTTCATGAGCTTCCGTCTCATCAAGCTGGTGTCTGGCAACGAGCCTCGCAAGATAAGAACAATCTACTCGTCTGGCCACATCATGGCGCGCCGGAATTGAGAGAAATGCCCTTGTGTCGTCGTTGAAGCCAACAGTGTTGTAAAACCCTGCGGTTTCGGTGATCAATTCGCGAAAGCGCATCATGCCCTCGGGCGCATCAAAGAACCACCAAGTAGCGGCCGAAGCCGACAAAGACGATGAGCCAGCGGCTTGGTCAGTTCAACCAAAACATCCACATGACAAGCACGGGTGACGACTCAAAGCGCCGATGTTCATTTCTTGGTTTTGTGTCCATAGTGCTGTCCGCTCTTGGCCTGGTTGAGACTTTTCGCCGATCAATTAAATCGACCGCTTCAGCTTCGAAAACAGCCGAATGCGCCAAACAGAAATATAAGAATATAAACTATTTATAGAAATAAAAATGGTGCCAGAGCCGGAATTGAACTGGTCAAGTAAGTTTCTGGTTTATTTTGTGATTTTAGAAGTAAAAATATTTGTTACCCCCATCGATACCCCAAGCCCAAAACGGGCGAGAGATGCATTCCACAAGTATCAAAAAGGCAACAGAACATGGCAGTCAATACTAACTCATGCAGTGCCAAAGTGACCTTCAATACTCGCTGGTCAGGAAGAAAAGGTCGGTTGACTTAACGCCTTTGTGAATGCGCAGGAGATTTTCAACTTGTCTGCTCCCGTGGTTTGATCAAGTATTATTTTGAGCAAAGAGGGCACTTCACTGCGATCTTTCAGGGCGTTGTCCCAATCGTGGCATCAGCATTCAGCATTTTCAAATTTGGGGCTTATTGGTGTGATCGTTTATGCTTTGGTTGCGTTGCAATAGCACCAAGGTGTTGGTCCGGTAGTGGTTGTGAGTAGGTGGTGACCATGAATCGATGCCGCATAGTGGATGACAGCGATAGAAGTATGAAGCATAAAGTTATGCAATCACTTGAGCGTGGTAGGCGCCATAGTTTCCGTGTTGATAAATAAGTTGAGGCCCTGGTGTTTCTGATAAGCGAACCGAGAGAACGCGTCCGAGGAAAAGCCCGTGGCTATGGCGCTCGATCAACTCCTCTACTGCGCAGTCAATATTTGCTAGCGCACCGTCAAGCGCTAGGGCGCCGCTTTCGAGCCTGCTCCAACTCTGGCCCAAATAGCGGGCTTTGCCCTTGATCCCACCAACGCCACTGAATCGTTCGGCAACACTGCGATGCTCCGCGCTGAGTATATTCACGCAAAAATGTTGATGTTGCCTGATGACGGGATAGCTGGACGAATTCCGGTTAACACTAATCACCATCAAAGATGGTTCTGTTGATAGAGAATATGCCGTTGTTACTGTTAGTCCAGTTCGAGTGTCGCCAACACCTGCGGTGATCACAGACACGCCCCCCGTCAGACGTCGCATGGCGTCACGCAGCCTCGGTTGAGGCTCAAACGAAGAGGCGTTATTCTCGAAATTCTTAGACTTTTGCATAATGTTCATGTGCTGATCTCAAATGCCCACAAGTGAATTGATAGGCCATGTCGGTGTGCTCGATTTTGAAATAATCTTGAATGGTCGGTTGAGTTGTATTCAATTCTCGCTAGCCGCAGTGGCAAATCAGGAAACATGTTTTAGAACTTCAGCTTGCAGATTTGCCGTCGCAAAGTCGCCAACGGCGCGGCGTGGGCGTGGCAAGGTGATTTTGAGATCTAGCGTCACCTTTCCGTCTTTCATAACGATCACGCGGTCCGCCAAGGCCACTGCCTCGGCCACATCATGAGTAATGAGCACTGTTGTGAACCCCACGCGTTGCCACGCTTGGTTGAGGAGATCGTGCATTTCTAACCGCGTCAACGCATCGAGTGCACCAAATGGTTCGTCCAAAAGTAAGACGCTTGGGCGGCTCACCAATGCGCGCGCCAAGGCGACGCGTTGTTTCTGGCCGCCAGATAGAACTGATGGCCAATCATTCTCGCGGCCTGCAAGGCCCACGCGCTGCAATACTTCTTTGGCGCGCGCTTGCCAGTTTTCACCTCGAGCGATACCAACGTTCTTCAGAACAGTTTGCCACGGCAACAGCCGTGCCTCCTGAAATAGTAACTTCACATGGGGGTTGAGTCCGCGAACGGGTTCCTGCCCAATGTGAATTTCACCACCACTTAGTTCGATCAACCCAGCGATAAGCCTGAGCAATGTTGTCTTGCCGCAACCGGAGCGGCCTACAACGGCAATGAATTCACCGGGGGCTACTGAAAGGTCAAGCCCATGGAGAATCTCTCTTTCGCCAAAGCGNNGACCAACTGAGGGGACAGAATCAAAATGCCGCGAGGCCTCACCTACCCAGCTTTGTATTGTTGGGTTAAAGTTCACGCTGTTGCACCTTTGCCCTGAAAAGCCGGGTTCCAAGATAGGAGCCAACGCTCAAGCAGGCGCGTGAAGACATCGGCCAACTTTCCCAGCAAGGTATATAGAAGAATTCCAAGCAGGATGATGTCAGTTTGCATGAATTCACGCGCGTTCATCGTCATGAATCCAATACCGGAGGACGCCGAGATTGTTTCTGACACAATCAGAATCAGCCACATGAAGCCCAACGCAAAACGAAGGCCAACTAAGATCGAAGGAAGTGCCCCTGGAAAAATAACACGCGTCAAAATTTCATATTGTGACAAACCGTAAACTTGGGCCATTTCGACGAGAGCGNNGCGCCGTCGTCACGCGCGAGTATTTTCGGCGTCCCGAGGCGAACGCCGCCGCGAAGATCGCGGACGGGACCTGGGTCCGTCACCGGATGGGGGACTTGGGCCATTTCGACGAGAGCGGGATCGACGTTGCGCACACCGTGATAGGTGTTGAGATAAATCGGGAATAGTACCCCATAGGCAACCAGAAATATCTTGGCTTCCTCTCCAATGCCGAACCAAAGGATGACCATGGGAATAATCGCCAGGGGAGGAATGTTCCGCAGCATCTGCAGCGTCGTATCAGTGGCCTGTTCCGCGGACTGCGAAAGGCCGTTGATAAAACCAAGTATAAGACCGAGCAATCCACCGATCGCTAGGCCCTCCAAGGCGCGCTCGCTGCTGGTGAGGCAATCTTTGATCAGGCTACCATCCCAGAGTCGGGCCCAAAATGCCACCGCGACATCTGATGGGGCTGGCAAGAGGCGTTGGGTGATCCAGCCTTGCCGGGCCGCAAGTTCCCAGATCGCAATCAACACAATGGGGAGAATCCAAGGTGTGATGTGATCACGCGATGCACGACCAGCTATGGCCATCAAGATTGCCCAACTTTAAGTTCAGAGGGCCGCGCGATATTGGCTATTGTTTCACCAAATGGGCCCATATTGGCATTGGTGGAACTGAGTTTGGTTGGATGTGCGAGACGTAGAAGCGGGAAAACCAGTTCTGCGAAACGGTAAGCCTCTTCCAAATGGGGATAGCCGGAGAAGATAAAGCTATCAATTCCAAGATCAGCATATTCATTGATCCTCTGTGCAACGGTTTTTGGATCGCCCACTAAGGCCGTGCCGGCACCACCTCGCACCAAGCCCACTCCTGCCCAAAGATTGGGGCTCACTTCCAACTTGTCACGTTTTCCACCATGGAGCGCGGCCATGCGTTGTTGGCCCACGGATTCCATGCGTTTGAAAACGCCCTGCGCGGCAGCGATTGTATTATCATCAAGATGGCTGATCAGTTTGTCGGCTGCTTTCCAGGCCTCTTCGGAAGTTTCGCGTACAATTACGTGGAGCCTGATACCGAAGCTTATCTTACGGCCATATTTTGCCGCCGCTCTTTTGACCATGTTGATTTTTTCAGCCACCTGCTGCGGGGGCTCAGCCCAAGTGAGATACTTGTCGACAGTTTGAACCGCCACATCAATACCAGCGTCTGAAGAACCGCCAAAGTAAAGCTGTGGGCGCGGATTTTGTTGCGGCAGATAGAGAATGCGCCCGTCTTCCACTTCAAGGTGTTGACCTTTGTAAGTGACGGTCTTGCCCTCGAGCAGTGGAATGTAGATGTCGAGGAATTCTTTGGTCAGTGCATAGCGATCGGCATGCGACAGCAACAAGCCATCACCGCGATTCTCTACGGGGTCGCCACCGGTCACGACATTAATCAGCAACCGTCCACCTGATAGTCGGTCGAGTGTGGATGTCATACGCGCAGCAACAGTGGGCGACAGAAGTCCGGGCCGAACTGCCACAAGATAGCGCAGCCGTTCGGTCAAAGGTGCCAGAGCTGAAGCCACGATCCACGAGTCTTCGCAGCTCTTACCGGTGGGCAACAGAACGCCGTAGTAACCCAAGCTATCAGCGGCTTGTGCTATTTGCTTCAAATAGGCCAAGTCGGTGGCGCGGCCCCCCGTTGTGGTTCCAATATAGTGTCCATCCCCATGGGTGGGGATGAACCACAGAACGTTTAGACCCTGCACGGAACTCATACAGGCGTCTTCCACTGAGCGTCAGAAACTTTAATCGCTTTTGGGATGAGGCCCAATGCCAGAAAGGTGTCTGCAATCTTTTGCTGCTTTGCGATGATGTCGTCGCCCACTGGCTGCACGCCAAAACCGTGACGTGTGAGAACCGTTTTCAAAACCTCCTTGGGCTGGCCGATGCTTGTGGCCAAAAGATCGGCCGCTGCGTCTTGATTTGCAGTTGCCCAATTATCCAGTTCGGTCAGATTCTTCAGTAAAGCCGCTACCACATTGGGGTTTGCCACTGTGTAATTCTTGTTAGCAAGGAAGAACTCAATATTGTCTACGAGGCCTTCGCCATCGGCAAGAATTGTTGGGCTCAGACTTGCCTCTGCTGCGGCAAAGAAAGGATCCCAGATCACCCAGGCATCCACCGCGCCCTTTTCAAAGGCGGCGCGTGCATCAGCGGGCACTAGGAATGCGGGTTGAATATCAGCATACGCTACCCCAGCTTTTTCCAAGGCCTTCACTAAGAAGTAATGGACGTTTGATCCTTTGTTCAGGGCAATTTTCTTGCCTTTGAGATCAGCGACCGATTTGATCGGACTACCCT
>PLXI01000229.1 GCA_003151375.1 Hyphomicrobiales bacterium | reverse complement strand
CAGAATCCGCGATCCTACCGTTAGACGATCTCCCATCAGCCGGAATGGGGTTCAATACAAACAAGCCAAAGCTGGCGCAACCCTTAAATCAGGTGCGGAATTGCTTGATCAGGCTGGCGAGGCTCTGTTGGGTGTTGCTTTGGGCGGCGGCTGCCGCACTCAAGTCAACATCTTTGCGCAGGATGCTCGGCCGTGGTGGTGCGGGCGGCGGCGGCAATGGGCGCACCACTGGGGCTGGGGCGGCGACGGCCACGACTTCTTCAACAGCGCCTGACTCATCTATTGCATAGCCTTGGCTGTCGGGGTTGTAAGTTTGGGCGCGCCAGCGATTGACGACTTCATGCAAGAATGAATCGTCAGGAATTTCACGCGCCCAATTCTTTGAGAAGGACGCGGTGTTGGAACGCGGCAATTCGTTGGCCGGCAACAAATCAAATTTAATACGCGTGGGCAGTGCCACGCCTTCACCAAAGCATACGGCTTCGCCTGCACCCATGGTGGGCATGAATTCAAGCAAGCTGGCGGCGGCATCGGAAATGCCGGCCTGAAGAATGGCGCGGTCACGATCATTGGTCAGACGTANNTCTTTGGCAATGCGTGATAGGGCGCGCTTGGTTGGCTCAAAGCCAGTTGTGGCATCATTAGGCACATAGCGATGCGCCTCTTCGCAAACGAAAGTGATGGGTACGCGACCGCCACTCCACACACCAAAATCAAAGGCCAGCCTGGCAAGAACTGAAACCACCACGTTGATGATTTCAGATGGAAGACCGCCAAGTTCAAGAATAGCAATGGGTTTGCCGCCGACAGGGATGCGGAAAATACGCGCCAACACTTGCGCCATATTGTCTTGCACGGTGAGAGAACCGAACATGAAAGAATAGCGCGGATCACGGCTGATAGCCTCCAGCTTGGCCTTGAGGCGTTTGTAAGGTGCAAGTTCACCCTTCAAATCCAATTTACCGAGATATTCTTCCAGCACTGAAATCAAATCAGAGGTGCGGAAAGGGATAGGCGTATCAACACCGATGTTATTTTCAACCAGTGAATCGCGTTGGCGTATGGCACCCGCCTTATCGCGCCGCGAGTTGCCCATATAACGGGCTTTGGCGATCGGGATAATTTCACGCAGAATTTCAATGTCTGTGTCACGCCCTACTTTTTCACCGATCAGAATTTCTACCGCTTCATCAAAGTTGAGAAGCCAGAAGGGTAGTACCATGTTGTCCGGGGTGACGACTTCTGAAATCCCCTTAAAACTTTGGGCATATTCACGGTGCACATCAAGAAGCAGGATGTGAGCTTGCGGGTTCTTTTCCAGAATGCGGCGCAATACCAACGCCACGGTGCAGGATTTGCCCGTGCCGGTGGTGCCCAATATGGCGAAATGTTTACCCAACATTTCATCAACTTTTACCATAGCAGGGATGCTGGAATCCTGATGGATGGAGCCCACGCGCACTGAACCTTCGGTGTCGCAAGCATAGGCCAATGCAAGATCACTTCGGTCGGAACGATAAACTGAATCGCCCAATGTTGGATAGCTAGAGACACCGCGGCGGAAGCGATCAACGGTGCCATCGTCCTTGCGGGTGAACTCGCCGATGAACTCCACTTCCACAATGCGGGTTTCACGTTCGCCGGTGCTGTGGGTTGGCATGGGAGAACTGAGCGCTGATACTAAAGCCAGAGAGATTGAGTTGGGGCCTTCTACCTTCAACAAAGTGCCAATTTCTGCACGATGTCTTGTGTCGTTAGTATGTTGGTCCAGTGTGTCCATCAACACAACTGCCTTGCCACCGGTGACAGCCACAATGCGTCCCAGACGTTCGGCTGCATTATATTCGGTGTCAGTGACAATTTGATTGTTTTGGCTTGAGGAGGAAGGGTTCATCTCGGTTTTGCTTTCAGTTTTTATAGTGTGGCAAAGGGGATAAGGAGTTCGATTTTTGTGCCGTGGCCCTTGCTGGAGATAACATTGAGTTTGCCACCATGCATCAGCGCCAACGCCTGCGCGATGGGCAGGCCTAAGCCAGTGCCATCATTGCGTCTGTTAAGTCCGGTTTCGATCTGGCCGAAGGGGCGAAGAGCGGTTTTGATTTCTTCAGGCTCCATGCCAGCGCCTGAATCTGTGACCGATATGATCGCAAATCTTGCATCCTTGGCGCCAGCTTCAATGTGCACTTTGCCGCCTTCAGGCGTGAACTTCACGGCATTAGAGAGCAGGTTGATGAGAATTTGCTTCAGGCGCAGTGAATCAGCCATCAATAGTGGCATGTCTTGCTGAATTGAACGCGTGACGATGATCTGCTTTTCTTTAGCCTTGGTTTCGCTAAGCAAAATACAAGGTTCGAGTATTTTCGCAAACTCCAGTGGTGCCAATTCCACTTCCAGTTTGCCTGCTTGGATCTTGGAAATGTCGAGAATTGAATTGATAACGGCTAACAAATGGAGGGCGGCTTGGTTGATATAGCCTGCATATTGCTGTGATTTTTCAGGATTAATGCGAACCTTGTCGGTGCCCAGCAAGTCTGAAAAGCCAATGATGGCATTCAACGGGGTACGAAGTTCGTGGCTCATATTGGCGATGAAGGCAGATTTGGCATTTGAGGCGAGCTCAGCGTCAACGCGCGCGGCCTTTAGGGCCATGGCCTGCTTTTGGTTGCCGATTCCCAGCCCCAGACCTTCACTGAAGTCTGAAATAAGTGAGCCTTCCTTAAACCAATTATTGCCGAAATTACGCATATTTGCCGATCCCTACGGCGTGACCTTAAGGGGTCGAGGTCAACGGGTGGTTAATGCAGGAAGGTGTTTACGCAAGCTGGCGATGTGGTAAGCTTAGGGCAACTTATGAATAAGGTGGGGTGGGTTTGAGTGTTCGTCGTTCGGCCTGACACCTGAAAGGTTTTAATCGTGGATGCGCAAGCTAGACGCCCAAAGGGCGGTCGGCGACGTGCACCAAGTGGCAATGGGCAGGCAGCCAGTGCGCGAGCGCGGCAACCCGGGGCGCAACCCCTTTATGGCGCATTGGATTTGGGCACGAATAATTGTCGTTTGTTGATCGCAAGGCCGGGAACTGCCGGCCTGCAGGTCGTTGACGCTTATTCACGCATTGTGCGCTTGGGCGAGGGCTTGGGCCGCAGTGGCACTTTGGGCGAGGCCGCCATGGAGCGCACCATTGAAGCACTGCGCGTCTGTTCCAATAAATTGAAGTGGCATGGCGTTGGGTCCAGACGCTTAATTGCAACGGAAGCCTGCAGGCAGGCCACCAACGGTGCTGAATTTATCGATCGGGTGCAAGAGGAAGTCGGGCTTGAACTCGAGATTATAGACCGCGCCACAGAAGCCAGCTTGGCTGCTGCGGGGGCATCACCGTTGATTGACACATCAGCGCAATCAGCAGTGATCTTTGATATTGGCGGCGGCTCAACTGAAGTCATGTGGATGGAGCGGTCAGCTGAACGCTACGACATTAAAGCCTGGGTTTCATTGGCTGCTGGTGTGGTTACATTATCTGAGCGATTGAACGGTGGCCGCGACGTAACGCCCCCCGCCTTCGAAGCCATGTGCGCAGAGGTGCGCCAATTGTTGAAACCCTTCGTGGACGAAGTGGCGCGTTTTGCTGGCACTGATCCTGTGCCGGGCCATTTGCTGGGAACCAGTGGCACGGTGACAACAATCGTTGGGGTTCATATGGGGCTGCGCCATTATGATCGTGGCAAGGTGGGTGGCGCTTGGCTTTCCAATCAGGCCGCCGGAGAGGTGACGCAAGNNTGATCGTGGCAAGGTGGATGGCGCTTGGCTTTCCAATCAGGCTGCTGGAGAAGTGACGCAAAACTTACTGCAGATGAGCTATGACGAGCGCGTGGCCAATGGCTGCATCGGGCGCGAACGCGCCGATCTGGTTTTGGCGGGCTGTGCCATCCTCGAAGAAATTCGTTTGGCTTTTCCGTCACCGCGCATTCGCGTGGCAGACCGTGGCCTTCGTGAAGGAATTCTCATTCAGTTAATGCAAGCTGATGGCGTGTGGAGCAATAGATAATGGCAAGACTTATTTAATGGCAAGACCGGGCGAAAAACCACAAGGGCGCGGACCAAAGGTGAAGGTGAAGACCGGCAAGGGCCGCACTGTTGCGCAAAAGCAGTGGCTCGAACGCCAGCTGAATGATCCCTATGTGGCCGAAGCCAAACGACTTGGTTATCGCAGCCGTGCGGCCTTCAAGCTGGTTGAGATTGACGACAAGTTCAAATTTTTAAAAATCGGTGGGCGCGTGGTTGATCTTGGCGCAGCGCCGGGTGGTTGGAGCCAAGTTGCCGCCAAACGGGTGAAGGCCGAGGATGGCAAGGGCCGCGTGGTGGCGATTGATATGCATGGCATGGATCCACTTCCGTCTGTTACGATTTTCAAAAAAGATTTTTATGATGAGGATGCACCAGAAGTTTTGATTGCGGCCTTAGGCGGCGAGAAGGCCGATGTGGTTTTGTCTGACATGGCCGCACATGCCACGGGCCATAGGCAGACCGATCACATCAACATCGTGGCGCTGGCGGAAGCGGGCTATGATTTTGNNATGGTTATGATTTTGCGCGCACTATACTCAAACCCGGTGGCACTTATCTGGCCAAGGTTTTGCGCGGCGGAACAGAAGGGCAGTTGCTGAACCTGATGAAAAAAGATTTTGCATCAGTGCGCCATGTGAAGCCTTTGAGTTCACGCGACGGCTCAGCCGAGCTGTTTGTTTTGGCAATGGGGTTTAGGGGATAGGTTGCTTAACTATCTGCCCTATTTTGCAGGCGTCTTTTTCGTCAAAGCAGCCACCGCGTCGTCCACGCTATAATTGCAACGGGCGGTGAGTGCGTGAAGTCCGCCTGAGGCCAACACATCGCGCACGCTGTCATGCACGCGCGCTAAGCGCAGCTCTTTGCCCGTCTTGGTCATCGCGGCATCAAAGGCAGCGATCACTTCAAAGCTGGTGCTATCAAGATCAATGCTTTCTTCGAGGCTGACGATAATTCCTTTCAAAGCGGGGCGGGCCAAAGCATCATTTCCAATGAAGCGGAAAATGCTGTCGGCATTGGCAAAGAGCAGCGGTACCGATGGCCGCCAGATGGCAAGGTTTGGAATTTCAACGGCATCAGTGTGGCGCATGATGTCGACAAAATCATGGCTCTTGCCTAAGCGCCCAAGCTTGGCAACGCGCGGGCTGGCTAGGCGTTGAACAACGAGTGCAATGGAAAGCCCAATGGCGATCAACATGCCGTTGAGCACACCGAAGAAGATAACCGCGATGGCCGCGGCAGCTGCCAGCACCACATCGCGCTTTAAGTGCCATAGACGAATGAAAGGTGCGAGGNNAGAACCGGCTCTGGCAGATGCGCTACCAAAGGTGTTGCAAAAGCAACCAATGCTGCAAGCGCCAATCCGGCCACCAAAGCTGTCACTTTTGTGGTTGCACCAGCTGCTTCGCTGGCTGAGCCCACCGAGAACCCTGCACCCACCGGCATGCCTTGCACTAAAGCGCTGGCCAAGTTGGAGACGCCCAAGGCAGTGATTTCTCGGTTGGCACTCACGCTGTCGCCATGGCGCAATGCCAGTGCCG
>PLXI01000143.1 GCA_003151375.1 Hyphomicrobiales bacterium | reverse complement strand
ACCAGCTATTCCATGCTGCATACGATGGGCGAGACCTATAAGGTGCAAATGCTCAATTGTCTTAAACTGTCCGGCGCTGAACTGTTCCACATGGCAACACTGGGAATCGCCCGCATCTTGAAAATGAATCAGCAAATTGGCTCCTTAGATGTCGGCAAGTTCGCCGATGTGATTGTACTTGATCCAGAAGCCACACAAGTTCTGGCCAGTCGCCACGAGCTTTCCAATTCCATTGGGGACGTGCTTTTTGCGCTGGCCTTGTTGGGTGATGATCGCGCCGTGGCCGCAACCTATGTGGCTGGATCACGGGTGCATTAATGTTGCGCATGCCCGAACCCGATCAATCGGTTTTGGCGCGGCGTGCCGAAATCGTAACTGCAATGCGCCGCATTGTGCCACACGCTTCGGTGATTGAAAGCGCCACACAAATGCGGCCCTATGAAAGTGATGGGCTCACCGCCTATAAACAATTGCCCATGCTTGTAGTGTTGCCTGAAACCACCGCGCAAGTCTCGGCCATTCTGAAATATGCTCAATCCCACAATATTAAGATTGTGCCGCGCGGCGCTGGCACATCGCTTTCGGGTGGGGCCTTACCGCTGGAAGATGGCATTCTGCTGGGGCTGGCGAAATTCAACCGCGTGTTGGATATTGATTTCACTAATCGTTGTGTTGTGGCGCAGCCCGGTGTCACCAATCTTGCCATCACCAAAGTGGTTGAACACAACGGCTTTTACTACGCACCCGATCCATCATCGCAGATAGCCTGCACCATTGGTGGTAACGTCGCCGAAAATTCCGGCGGTGTGCATTGTTTAAAGTATGGCCTCACCACCAACAACATTTTGGGTATTGAAGTGGTGCTGATGACGGGTGAGGTTTTGCGCTTGGGCGGAAAATTCTGTGAACAGGCGGGTTATGATTTATTGGCGGTGATGACCGGATCAGAAGGCCTGCTTGGCGTTGTCACAGAAGTCACCGTTCGTATCATCAAGAAAGCTCAAACGGCGCGCGCTGCATTGATCGGTTTTCCTTCAAATGAATCCGCTGGTCAATGCGTGGCCGATATTATCTCTGCAGGCATCATCCCGGGCGGTATGGAAATGATGGATAAGCCCGCCATTCACGCCGCGGAGACCTTTGTCCACGCAGGCTATCCGCTGAATGTGGAAGCGCTATTGATTGTTGAGTTGGATGGACCACAAGTTGAGGTAGACGATCTTCTCGCGCGCGTAGAAAAAATTGCCACCGCCAACAAATCAAAGACCCTACGTGTTTCAAATTCAGAAGCTGAGCGAACGCTGTTCTGGGCTGGGCGCAAAGCTGCGTTTCCCGCCGTGGGTCGTATCTCGCCAGATTATATGTGCATGGACGGCACAATTCCGCGCAAGAAACTGCCCGAGGTTTTGAAAGGCATGGCCAAGCTTTCCAAGAAACATCGCTTGGCCGTGGCCAATGTGTTTCACGCCGGGGACGGCAATTTGCATCCACTGATTTTGTTTGATGCAAATAAGGAAGGTGAACTGGCGCGGGCGGAAGAATTTGGCGCGGATATTTTACGCCTATGTGTAAAAGTGGGCGGTGTGTTGACGGGGGAACATGGTGTGGGTGTTGAAAAGCGTGATCTGATGGACACAATGTTCAATCCTATTGAAATGGAACAGCAGCTGCGCATTAAATGCGCCTTTGATCCGAAAAATCTGCTCAATCCCGGCAAGGTCTATCCCACGCTTCACGCCTGCGCTGAGCAAGGCCGCATGATGGTGCGTGGCGGCGCGCTGCCGCATCCTGATTTGCCAAGGTTTTGATGAAACCGCGTGATGCAACGGATTTGGCTGAGGCCGTAAGGGCTGCAACGTCACCGTTCAGTGTCATTGGGCTGGGCACAAAATTGAATCTAGGTAGGCCAGTTTCAGCGCCGCCGCTTGATCTTTCCAACTTCAAGGGCATTGTGGCCTATGAACCAGAAGAGCTGATCCTCGAATGTGGTGCGGCAACAAAATTGTCGGACGTTGAAAAGCTACTCGCCGCGCAGAATCAAATGTTGGCTTTTGAACCGCCGAATTATGCGGGCATTTTGAGTACAAAGCACTCCGGCTCAATCGGTGGCACTTTGGCCTGCAATCTTGCTGGCCCACGGCGCTTAAAAGCGGGTGCCGCACGCGATCACATTTTGGGTTTCACGGGCGTGAATGGCCAAGGTGAGATCATTCGCGCAGGGGCGCGTGTGGTGAAAAACGTGACGGGTTACGATTTGCCACGCTTGATGGCCGGAAGTTACGGAACACTAATGACTTTTACGTCAGTTATTTTCAAAGTTCTTCCAAAGCCAGAAACTGAACAAACTTGTGTTCTGGCTGATCACGGTGTTTCTCTTGCTGTCGCCCAAATGGCGCAAGTCTTGGCCACGGGGGCGGAAGTTTCTTCTGCCGCCTATGTGCCAAAACATGGCGTTTATTTGCGCATAGAAGGCATCAAGGCTTCAGTGAAAGCGCGTATTGATATGCTCCATGCGGGGATGAAGTTACATGAGGTTTTGCCGGCGGCCAAGTCACGCAAACTTTGGCAAGAGTTGCGTGATGTGCAGCCCCTCGCAGATCAAAACGAACAGGAAATTTGGCGCATCGTTATGCCACCATCAGAAACATCTGAATTTCTGGCCGCATTGCCCTTCGCACATGATTACTATTTGGATTGGGCTGGCGCATTGACTTGGCTCGCCGCTAAGCCTGGCGCCGATGTGCGGCGCTATATGAATTCCGGTGTGGCCACTTTGTTTCGTGCAGATGAGGCGGCGCGCGCTGAGACTGATGTATTTCATCCACAAGCACCAGAATTGGCAGCACTTTCAGTTCGTATAAAAAATGCTTTTGATCCCCGCCGTCTGTTCAACCCACACAAGATGTATCGGGAATTCTGATGCAAACAAATTTCACTGCCGCGCAACTGGCTGATCACAAAATTGCCGCTTCCAATGATGTGCTACGAAAATGCGTCCATTGCGGTTTCTGCACTGCGACGTGCCCGACGTATGTTTTACTGAGTGATGAAAATGACAGCCCGCGCGGCCGTATCTATTTGATGAAAGAAATGCTGGAGCAGGGCAAGCCTGCAACAGCCGATGCAGTCAAGCATATTGATCGTTGCCTCAGTTGCCTTTCGTGTATGAGCGCTTGCCCTTCTGGTGTGAACTATATGCATCTGGTGGATCACGCCCGCGTGCATATTGAACAAACCTATAGACGCCCGATGTTTGAACGGTTGCTGCGCAATATTTTGGCTTTCGTAATGCCGCGCCCCAGTTTGTTCCGCCTGTCGCTGATTGTGACACGATTTGCCAAAACATTCACGCCCATTACCAGTGGCCGATTGCGCGCCGCTTTGGATTTAGCACCTACACGCCTTCCGCGCCCGCTTGGCTTTGGTGGGCCCGGCTCTTATCCTGCAACCGGTGTTAGGAAGGCCCGTGTCGCGTTGCTCCAAGGCTGCGTACAAAGCGTGCTGGATCCAGAAATCAACGCTGCCACCATTCGTTTGCTGAATCGGTTGGGTTATGAAGTTGTGGTCAGCGCGGGTGAGGCGTGTTGCGGTTCCCTCACTCATCACATGGGTAAAGAACATGATGCGCTATCTCGCGCTCGCCGTTCTATTGATCAGTGGACGGCTGAAAACGTTAACGCTGTTATTATCACGGCCTCTGGCTGTGGCACGACAATCAAAGACTATGGCTTTATGTTCCGGGGCGACAAGGACTATGCGGATAAAGCAATGGCCATCAGCGACAAGGCCAAAGACATAACGGAATTTTTAGCAGCACTAGATTTGCCACAAGGCAAGGGCACTGGCCGCGTGGCCTATCATTCTGCTTGTTCTATGCAGCATGGCCAGCAGATCAAATCTGAACCACTTGAGCTTTTGCGTCGCGCCGGATTTGAAGTGACGGAGCCTCATGACTCACATCTCTGTTGTGGCTCAGCGGGCATCTACAACATCATGCAGCCAGAAATTTCAAACAAACTGCGTGATAATAAGCTAGCTGCGATCCATGCGCTGTGGCCTGACATGATTGCAACTGGCAACATTGGCTGCATCACACAGTTTCAAAATAACACACGCATTCCGATACTGCACACTGTTCAATTACTTGATTGGGCCTATGGTGGCTCAACGCCCACTGGCCTATAGGGCCGGGCTGTTGGAGAACATCATGGACGTTACACTTATCACAGGAGCTTCAAGCGGCCTTGGCGCAATTTTCGCGCGCAAACTTGCCGCCAAGAAAAACAATTTGGTTTTGGTTGCGCGCCGCAAGGATAGATTGGATAAGTTGGCAGCGGAATTGACCAAGGCCTATGGTGTTTCTGTTTTCGTGGAAGTAGCGGATTTGTCGGCACCCACGGCGGTTTACAAATTGATGAAGCGGCTCGCCACCAAGAAATTGGAAATCACCTGCCTTATCAACAATGCGGGTTTTGGTGGTCTTGGCGCCTTTGCAACGCAAGATATGGCCCGTCAAACCGAGATGATAAATTTGAATTGCACAGCGCTTATGCAATTGTGCCATGCAGTTTTGCCCTCAATGAAACTCCGCAAAAGCGGTAGCATTCTCAACGTGAGTTCAACCGCAGCTTTTCAAGCTGGACCTAACATGGCAGTTTACTACGCATCAAAAGCCTTCGTTTTATCTTTCTCGGAAGCTTTGCACGAAGAGGTGAAACCCGATGGAATCAAAGTGTCCTGTCTTTGCCCCGGCCCTACCAAAACTGAATTCTTTGATGCTGCCAGTGCCAGCAGCGTGAAACTTAAGTTCTTTGCAGGTGCAGCTGAAAAGGTCGTGGATGATGGGCTGGCTGCCCTGGCGCGCAACCAAGCATTCATTGTGTCTGGTATAATGAACAAAATTTTCGTGCAGGCCGGGCGATTAAGCCCCCGTTTCTTAAGCCGCGCTATCACCAAGCGTATGAACATATCCTGATGGCAATAGACAAATTTGAAATTATGTTGGTCTGCGCGCCGGGGCTTGAAAAGGTCTTGGCGGCAGAGGCGGCGGAGCAACGTTTTGCATTGGCTGGCACAAGGCCCGGCGGGGTGTTGTTAAATGGCACTTGGAAAGATGTCTGGCGTGCCAATTTGAATTTGCGCGGCACAGGCGCGGTCTTGGCGCGCATCGGCACATTTCGGGTTTCACATTTGTCGGAGCTTGATAAGCGGGCGCGCAAATTCCCGTGGAGAGATTTCATACTGCGTGGCACTTCTGTGAATGTCACTGCGTCATGTCATGCGTCACGGGTCTATCATTCGGGCGCGGTAAAAGCGCGAATTGAAAGTGCGCTGGCCGAAGAAGCCGGCATGGTAATCAGTGAAGATGCGTTGCTTGAAGTGATGGTCCGCATTGATAAAGAACAATGCACCATCAGCCTTAACACCTCAGGCACGGCCCTGCATAAACGCGGCTACAAAGAGGCCGTGGGCAAGGCTCCGATGCGTGAAACCATGGCAGCGCTTTTCTTACGCCAATGTGGTTACAAGGGCGATGAGCCGGTGCTTGATCCGATGTGCGGCTCTGGCACTTTTGTCATTGAAGCTGCGGAAATTGCCTCTGGTCTGGCACCTGGGCGTGAGCGACAATTTGCGTTTGAGCAATTAAATGGATTTGACCCAAAAGCTTGGGACGAATTAAGAGCCGCGCCTAAGACCAACAAAGTAAATTGTTCCTTCTATGGCTCCGATCGCAACGCAGGAGCTGTTGTCGCGGCTAAAGCCAATGCAATGCGTGCAGGTGTTGCAGATATTGTGCAATTTCAGCAATCAGCTATCAGCAATTTGCAGCGACCAGCGGGCCCGCCTGGCCTTGTTATCGTTAACCCGCCCTATGGTGGCCGCATTGGAGATCCGAAAAAGCTGCGAGATTTGTACAGTATTTTTGGCGGTCTGATGGTTGAGAGATTCTCCGGCTGGCGCGTTGGCGTGATCACCAACGAAGAGCCTCTGGCGCGCGCGACTAAACTGCCATTCAGCCAAGTTAGTGAGACTATTCTGCATGGCGGGCTGCGGATTAGAATTTATCAGACAAAAGCTCTGAGTTGAAGTTTCGTTACCAGCTCCAACGCCGTCGCACTCACTCCGCCCCATTCCATCCGCCCCCCAAGGCCACAATAAGCGACACTGTCGCAAGGTAGCGTTCCTGGCGAATGGTCAAGGCGTTTTCTCTGGCGGTTATGGCATTGGCTTCGGCTGTCACGACAGTGGTAAAATTTTGCGTACCCGCATCATATTCATTAATGGCAATGTCAGCGGCCTGCGTGGCAAGCTTCACCGCATTGTCTTGCACCACCGCCTCTTGGCCTAAAATGCGAAGCGATGACAGTTGGTCTTCCACTTGTTGGAATGCCGTCAACACAGTTTGGCGGTAACTGGCCACACTGGCATCATAAGACGCGCGTGCTGCTGCCACTTGTGCATCAGTAAGGCCGCCGTTGAACAGCATTTGGCTCAACGATGCACCGATTGACCAGACTGGATTGAAACTGAGTTGACTGCCGACGGATGAAACACCCAAAAGTCCAGAAAGCGAGATGTTGGGATAGTACGCCGCCATGGCAACCCCAATGAGCGCATTCTGCGCTTTCATGTTACGCTCAGCTGCCACGATATCTGGTCTGCGTTCCAGTAAGGTTGATGGCACACTGAGTGGAACATGAGGCGCAATACGTGCCAGTGGTGCATGGGCGATAGAGAACTCAGCGGGCGGCAGCCCGATCAAAACTGCGATGGCGTGTTCGGCCTGTTGACGGGCCACTTGCGAATTGATCTGCTGGGCCTGTGCTGAAAGCACCAGAGATTGTGCAGAAATGACATTGGCGCGTGCCGCTGTGCCGGCCTTATACTGGTTTTGTGCGATGGCGAGCGAGCGTTGATAATCTTTCACCACATTGCCTAAAAGATCATGCAGCGCATCAGCGGTGCGCAATTGGAAATAAGCCGTGGCCAAAGCCGATTGCATGGACAGCCGCGCAGCAGCCAATTGTGCCGCACTCATTTCAGCCGATGCGTCTTTGCTTTCAATCTGACGGCGCACCTGGCCCCACAAATCCGGCACCCAGGCTGCATTGCCATTGAGTGAAACTGTGCTCGACGATGTGCTACCTGCGCCACCCAAGCCTGTGCCCGAATGCTCCGCCGTTCCGTCGAGCCCGAAGGTAGGGAATAATGATGCACGTGATTCAGCAATCAACGCCAAGGCTTGGGCATAATTTGCTTCGTCGACTTTCAGCGTTTGGTTCCTGATTGAAACCTGTGGCTCAAGTGCGTTCAGCTCAACATCACCAAAAGACTGCCACCAATTCTGCTGGATGACGGTTTCTTGCGGTTCACCCAATTTCCAGCCATTTATCTCTTTGTAATGCGATGGAACCGGCGCTGCTGGCTTCAGATAGTCTGGGCCCATGGCTGTGCAGCCGCTAACCATCAGGCTGGCTGCAACCAATCCAATGCTATGTGCCATGCGCCTGCTACGCATCACGCGGTTCCCCCAATCATATCCTCCGGTAGTCCCAGATATAGCTTTCGCCATTTGCCGCGCAACCAAAGGCTGAAGCGATCAAGGTATAGATAAATAACCGGTGTTGTATAGAGGGTCAGAACTTGGCTCACCAACAATCCACCGACAATTGATATGCCCAAAGGGTGACGAAGTTCAGAGCCTTCGCCGGTGCCATAGGCTAATGGCAACGCCCCCAACATGGCAGCAAATGTGGTCATCAATATTGGGCGAAAGCGCAACAGACAGGCGGTCCTGATCGCCTCCATGGATGAAAGCCCGCCGCGTTCAGCCTGCAAAGCAAAATCAATCATCATAATGGCATTCTTTTTGACAATGCCAATGAGCAGAATAACTCCGATAAAAGCAATGACAGTGAATTCCGTGTTGAACAATTTCAATGCCAGCACCGCACCGACGCCTGCCGACGGTAAGGTGGATAATATTGTCAGCGGATGGATATAGCTTTCATACAAAACTCCAAGGACAATATAAATTGCAACCAGTGCGGCCAAAACCAGAAGCGGCAATTGCCCAATGGATTGTGCCGAACTCGCGGCCGTTCCCGCAAATGATCCCTTAATTGTAGAAGGCATGCCGATATCAAGCGTTGCTTCATCTATCGCCTGTTGTGCCTCACTCAATGAATGGCCGGGTGCCAAGTTGAACGAAATAGTGGAGGCGACAAATCCTCCTTGGTGATTGACGGAAAGCGGCGAGAGGCCCGGCCCAAAGCTCGCAACCGCACTCAACGGCACCATTTTCTCGGCACTGGTCGAAACTGATGCGCCCGCAGAAGCGCTGGATTTTCCCGCCGCGGCAATAGAGTTGGTGGCCAAGTTGCGTGCTGAATCAGCGGCAATGNNGTTGATGTCGAAAAAGTTCCAGCCCTTGCATTGGTGCTTTGCGTGCCGGTGGGATTAGCACCCGAAGTTGAAACCCAAATGCCTCGCAGGCTCTCTGGGCTCTGCAAATATTGGGGGGCAACTTCCATTATCACATGATATTGGTTCAGCGCATTGTAAATCACCGAGACTTGGCGCTGGCCAAACGCATCATACAGCGTGTTGTCGATGGCGCTGATGGTGAGGCCAAGACTTTTCACTGCGTCACGGTCAATTTTAATATCTTGCTCATGGCCGTTTTGTTGTTGATCGGAATTTACATCCGTCAGCATAGTAGATTTTTGCAAGGCCGTCGTCAGCTTTGGGCCCCATGCATAAAGCGTTGCAGTATCATCGGCTTGCAGAGTGTATTGATAGGCCGCATTGCTGGGTCTGCCGCCAGAGCGCAAATCCGCAGCACCTTGCAAAAACAATCGGGCACCAGGAATCTGCGCCAATTTGGGGCGTAGCCTAGCATTCACATCATCGACTGAGATTTTGCGCACTGATAGCGGTTTGAGCGACACAAACACAAAACCTGAATTGGCTTGCCTGCCACCGGTAAAACCAACCACATGGTCAACCGCTGGATCGGCAGAGACAATGTCTTGCATCAGTTTCAGTTTTTGCTTCATCGCCTGAAACGAAATTCCTTGGTCTGCTTGAATGTTGCCAATCATCAATCCGTTATCTTGCGGCGGAAACAAGCTATAAGGGATGTGGGTATAAAGATAATAATTTAAGCCGATTGTGGCAAAGAAAATAATCGCCACGGCAAATGAATGGCGCAGCGCCACATCAAGTGTTCGGGCGTAGAAATTTTGTACCGCGTTAAAACAACGCTCACTCAAATTATACAAAATGCCATGTTTGTGATCGCCGGGCATCGACAAAAACCGCGAACACATCATCGGTGTGGCGGTGAGCGAAATGAACAGCGAGATCATCACGGCCATTGACAGCGTGACAGCAAATTCACGAAACAGACGCCCGATCAATCCGCCCATCAATAATATCGGCAAGAACACCGCAATGAGTGAAACACTCATTGAGATAACCGTGAAGCCCACTTCCTTGGCGCCAAGCAAAGCGGCCTCGAGGCGAGTTTTGCCGGCTTCCAGATAACGCGATACGTTCTCGAGAACTACGATGGCGTCATCAACCACAAAACCAGTGGAGATTGTTAACGCCATCAGTGAAAGATTATCGAGACTGAAGCCAAGCAAATACATAGCGGCAAACGTGCCAATGATTGATACTGGAACGGCAATGCTGGGAATTGCAGCTGCGCGCAAATTTCGCAAAAAAATGAAAACCACTAAGGTAACTAGCAACACCGAAATAATCAATGTGGTTTCTGTGTCATGCAACGAAGTGCGAATGGTCTGAGACCTGTCCACTGCGATCGCTAGGGTGATATCTGCAGGCAGCGAGGCAGAGAGATAAGGCAATTGGTTTTTTACATCGTCTACCGCTTGAATGATATTGGCGCCGGGTTGGCGGAAAAGCTGTACCAGAACCGCAGGAACACCGTTGGATAGACCGGCATTGCGCAAGTCTTCAACCGAATCCACTACGTCGGCCACATCAGTCAGCTTCACAGCAGCGTTGTTGCGATAAGCAATCACCAATTCGCGATATTGTTCTGAGTGACTGGCTTGGTCATTGGTGTAAATTTGGAAATGAGTGGAATTATTCTCAATCGCGCCTTTGGGGCTATTGGCATTAGCAGAAGCAAGAGCGGCACGCACATCTTCAAGACCAATGCCATATTTGAACAAAGCGTCAGGGTTTAATTCAACGCGCACTGCTGGCAGTGAACTTCCTGAAACGTCAACTTCGCCAATGCCGGAAAGCTGTGATAGCCGTTGCTGCAAAATGTTTGAGGCCGCATCATACAACTGGCCTTGGGTGCGGGTGGGGGAAGTGAGTACAAGAATTAGAATCGGGCTATCTGATGGATTCACTTTATGATAGCTGGGGTTTGATTTTAGGCTCGCTGGCAAATCAGCTCGCGCCGCATTGATCGCCGCCTGCACATCGCGCGCCGCGCCGTCGATGCTGCGGCTGAGGCCGAACTGCAGGGTGATCCGGGTCGAGCCGACCTGGCTCGACGAGGTAATCTCGGTGACGTCGGCGATGACCCCGAGATGGCGCTCGAGGGGCGTCGCCACCGTTGTCGCCATCGTCTCCGGGCTGGCGCCCGGCATCTGCGCGAACACCGAGACCGTCGGGAAGTCGACCTGCGGCAATGGAGACACCGGCAGCTTGAAGAACGCAAAAATCCCGGCGAGCGCGACGCCGATCGTCAACAGGGTGGTGGCGACCGGCCGCTCGATGAATGGCGTCGACAGGCTCACGGCAGGCTCGCGGGCCAGCTCACGGCGCCGGTTCCTCAGCATTGAGCATGTGGCCGAAACGCCGGCGCACCGCGCTGCCGAGGCGGTCGAAGCCGAGGTAGATGACCGGCGTCGTGAACAATGTGAGGGCCTGGCTCAAAATGAGCCCGCCGACGATCGTGACCCCGAGCGGGTGGCGCAGCTCCGACCCGGTGCCGGTGCCGAGCATCAGCGGCAACGCCCCGAACATCGCCGCGAAGGTCGTCATCATGATCGGGCGGAANNTCGCCGCCTGCACATCGCGCGCGGCACCATCAATGCTGCGGTCCAGCCCAAATTGCAGCACAACGCGAGTTGAATTGGTCGAACTTGATGAGGTCATCTCCGTCACATCAGCGATCTGCCCGAGGTGCCTTTCGAGCGGGCTGGCCACGCTGGAGGCCATGGTATCAGGATTCGCACCCGGCATGCTGGCCTGAACCGAGATGGTTGGAAAATCGATTTGCGGCAAGGGTGACACTGGCAATTTCTCAAAGGCAAACGCGCCAGCGAGCGCGATGCCAATCGTTATCAACGTGGTTGCCACGGCGCGCTTGATAAAAAGCGCTGAAATGCCATTGTCAAAAATGCTCATGGCACTTCCACAGATGAGACAGGCGAGGACGCCGCACCAAAACGTGCGCCCAACCGTTCAAACATCAGATAGATGACCGGTGTTGTGAACAAGGTCAAAACTTGGCTCACAGCCAAGCCACCTACAATGGCCAAGCCCAAGGGGTGGCGGAGCTCTGATCCAACGCCAGTGCCCAGCATGAGTGGCAAGCCACCAAACATGGCGGCCATTGTCGTCATCAAAATAGGCCGCAGGCGTTGCAGGCACGCGCTGTAAATCGCGTCACGCGGGCTCAAGCCTTGGTTGCGTTGCCCGTCAAGCGCAAAGTCAATCATCATAATGGCATTCTTTTTCACAATGCCGATCAGTAAAACAATGCCGATGATGCCGACGATATCAAGATCAGAGCCGGCCGCCATCAAGGCCAGAAGTGCGCCAATGCCGGCCGAGGGCAGGGTGGAGAGAATGGTGATAGGGTGGATGAAACTCTCGTAAAGAATGCCAAGCACAATATACATTGTGGCCACTGCCGCCAGCAGGAGATAGAGTTCATTGGCCAAAGATGTTTGAAACGCCGCTGCCGCACCTTGAAAATTGGTTAGGAAGCTTTGAGGAATTTGAATTTCAGTTTCTGCGGCGCGTATTGCATCAACGGCTTGGCCCAGTGAAGCGCCTTGAGCCAAATTGAATGAAATGCTCGTGGCTGGAAATTGGCTGATATGAGAAATTTGCAATGGAGATTGTCGCACATCAACTGTGCTGATCGAAGACAGTGGAACTTGGCCAGTGGAAGAAGCTGATGATGGGAGATAGATCTTGCCCATCGCATCCACCGATTTTTTAAGTTCGGGTGACACATCCAAAATCACCCGGTATTGATTGGCTTGCGTAAAAATAGTTGAAACGATGCGTTGGCCAAATGCGTCATACAAAGCATTATCGACGGTTGCTGGCGTGATGCCAAACCGAGCTGCCGTCGGGCGGTCAATCGTCATATAGGCGGCCAATCCGTTTTGTTGCAAATCGCTGGCCACATCAGCGATTTCAGGAACCTGTTGCAGCTTGGTGAGAAGCCTTGCCGTCCAATCCTGCAACTGCAGTGGATCAGTATTTTGCAACGTAAATTGATATTGCGTGGGGCTGACGGTTGTATCAATCGACAAATCCTGCACCGGCTGCATAAACAATACGACGCCTGGAACTTGGACGGATGCCGATTGAATGCGCGTGATAATTTGGCTGGCGGTCAGCGTGCGCTCATTATGTGGCTTTAGATTGATCAGAAAACGCCCCGAATTCAATGTAACATTGGAACCATCAACACCGATGAAAGATGACAGGCTGGCCACATCAGGGTCACTCAAAACCACTTCTGCCAAAGCTTGCTGGTGCTGGGCCATCGCCGCAAAGGATGTGGACTGGGTAGATTGGGTAATGCCCTGAACAATGCCGGTATCTTGCACAGGGAAAAAACCTTTTGGGATGTAAACATAGAGATAGGCAGTGAGTGCAAATGTGCCCAGCGCGACCAAAAGTGTCACGAATTGGAAATCCAACACCACATTTAACATGCGGCCATAGTTGCGCGCCAGAAACACAAAGAAAGTTCCGCCAACAACACGTTGCTCTGACTCATGACCAGCACTTTGTGCCACAGGATTGGCAGTGGGTTTCAGCAAGATGGAACATAGCATTGGCACAAGTGTGAGAGACACGATGGCCGAGATCACAATGGTCACCGCCAAAGTAATCGCAAATTCGTGGAACAACCGGCCTACTACGTCGCCCATGAAGAGCAGCGGGATCAACACGGCAATCAGCGAGATGGTGAGAGAAATAATGGTGAAGCCAATTTGCTCAGAACCTTTAATGGCGGCTTTGAGTGGCGAGTAACCCATTTCGAGATACCGCGATATGTTTTCGATCATCACAATTGCATCATCGACCACAAAACCAGTGGCGATAGTCAGCGCCATAAGAGACAAATTATCGAGACTGAAATTGAGCTCATACATCACCGCCAAAGTGCCAATCAGCGACAGTGGCACAGAAAGACTGGGGATGAGAGTTGCAGGAATGTTGCGCAGGAATAAGAAGATCACCAGCACCACAAGTGCCACTGCCAAGGTCAATTCAAATTCCACATCTTGAACTGAGGCGCGGATCGTGACGGTGCGGTCAGTCAGCGGTGTAACCGTCACATCAGCCGGCAAATTTGCAGTGAGTGAGGGGAGTAACTTTTTGATGCTATCAACCACCTGAATGACATTGGCCCCAGGCTGGCGTTGGATGTTGATAATGATGGCCGGATCGCGGTTCATCCAGGCGGCGAGTTTGTCATTCTCTGGCCCGCGCTCCACCGTCGCCACGTCTGACAAGCGCACAGCCGCACCATTGCGATAGGCGATGATAGACGTGACATAGTCATTCGGGTCACGTATTTGGTCATTGGCGTTGATTGAGGCAGATTGCGATGGCCCATCAAAATTGCCTTTGGGCGTGTTGACGTTTAGGCTTCCGATAGTGGTGCGCAAATCATCGAGATTTAGGCCGTAAGCGGCAAGCTTGTTAGGATCAGCATGAATACGAATGGCGGGGCGTTGGCCACCTGAAATGGAAACCAGGCCCACGCCTGGAACTTGCGACAGCTTCTGTACGAGACGATTGTCAACAAGGTCTTCAACATCAATCAGTTTGGTGAGCTTTGCCGTCACACCAAGCGTGAGAATTGGCGCATCAGCAGGGTTCACCTTTGCGTAAATCGGAGGTGCAGGAAGATCACCTGGCAACAAATTTCCAGCTGCATTGATCGCGGCTTGCACTTCTTGCTCGGCCACATCAATATCGATATCCAGCCCAAAGCGCAGCGTGACAACTGACGCACCAGCGGAACTTTGCGATGACATTTCCGCTAAGCTGGGCATTTGCCCAAACTGCCGTTCCAGTGGTGCAGTGACGGAAGATGTCATCACTTCGGGGCTGGCACCGGGGTAAAAAGTTTGAACCTGAATGGTGGGATAATCCACCTCCGGTAGAGCCGAGAGCGGCAGAAACCGGTAAGCCAGAACGCCAACCATGACGATGGCGACCATCAAAAGTGATGTCATCACCGGCCGGTCTATGAAAAGACGTGACGGGTTCACGGCGCTGCCGCGCCATCGGCGGGTTTGTTCGAACCATCACCCTTGTGCGTGCGCTTCTTGGGGGGTGCGTTGGGATCGACGGGAGCATTTGCTGTACCGTCAGCGGGTGCTGCGGTGGGTTTTGCTTGCGCATCTGGTGTGGCCGGAATGGATGGTGCCTTACCCGTTGGCGTCTTAGGTGCAGTCGCAGCAACTGGTGTATCGCGCACAATTACTTTTACGCCCTCTTTCAATCGGTCGACACCGTCTACTACCACGCGTTCGCCCACTTTGAGGCCACTCGCAATCAATGTGCTTTCGCCGTTTACTGTTCCAGTTTTTACCGCACGCACACTGACAGTCTGGTCATCATTGATGACATAAACAAAGCTGCCATCAATCCCGAGTTGAATGGCAGAGTTAGGCGCCACAGTAGCGCCGACTACCGTGTCAACCAACATGCTGATATTGACAAATTGCTGCGGAAAAAGCGCATCGTCCTTGTTGTCAAACAAGGCACGAAGTTTGACGGTCCCCGTTGTTGAATCAATTTGGGCATCAACCGCGCTCAATACGCCCGTTGCAATTTTGTCGATATTGCCGCGGTCAAAGGCAGTGACGGGCAGGCTGGCTCCCGAATTCATCCGCGCCAATACCCGTGACAGGCTATCTTCTGGGATTGAAAACACCACGCTGATTGGCTGCATTTGGTTGATCAAGACAATGCTAGTGCTGCCCGCTTGGACGTTATTGCCCTCATCAACTTGCTTCAAGCCAGCTCGGCCATCAATACTGGAGGTTATGTGGCAATTATCAATGTTCAGCTGTGCCGCATCGATCAAAGCTTGGTCTGAACCCATGGCGGCCGCATATTGTTTGACGAGGAATTTCTGGTCTTCTACTTGTTGGCCAGCAATTGAATCCTGCTTGATCAAGGTCTGATAGCGTGTGAGATCAGAAGTGGCCTGACTTTCGAGCGCCGTATCTTTGTCGAGCTGCGATTGCGCTTGGGCCAAAGTGGCACGGTATGGCCGATCATCAATCTGAGCGAGAAAATCACCCTTCTTCACCATCTGGCCTTCAGTAAAACCAAGCTTCTGTAGCTGACCTGAAACTTGGGCTTGCACGTTGAGTGAGACCAACGGTGTAACGCCACCCAAGGCGTTGACTGTTATCGGGACGTCAGCGGCGACAATTTCAGCACTGCGCACAGTTTGAGGGCCATTGCCACCTGCACCAAAGCTACCGGGTCTGCCGCCAGTAGTTGATGCAGTGGATGTTGCGGTAGTTTGTGCCACCGTTTGCGCGTGATTGCGCCAATATTGCCAACCGAAATAGCTGCCAACAACTAGGGCTATGAGAAATATCCATTTCGTCAAAGCGCCACGCCCCCTTGACGAAGGTGGCTTTTGCGATGTTTGTGGGGGCTGTTTTTGTGGCTGAGTGTCGTTCATTCTAGTTCCTGACTAACCCATGCTTTGCTACATATAAATCAGGCCGGATACTACACCCAAATCAATCGGTAGATGTGCGAAATTTATGTAACCTTGGAACCGCCTGCGCGACACACCTAAATGTCGAAAGCCTCGATCTGCGAAAAGGCATTGCGCAAGGCCTTTGACCATTCAGTTGAAAGCATTTTGAAATAAGGATCGTCCGGCCCAATCCGCTTGGTGTGTTCAAACTTCAGCGTTCCTGCTTCATAAGTCAGCATGTCAATTGGCAGACCAACCGTAAGGTTTGATCGCAGCGTCGAATCAAATGAAACCAGCACCATCTTAGCAGCGTCTCCCAGCTTCATATCGTTGCGCGCCACACGGTCTAAAATTGGCTTGCCATATTTATGTTCGCCAATTTGAAAGAATGGCGTGTCCGGTGTGGCCTCAATGAAATTACCTTCCGTGTAAATTTGAAAAAGCCGCGGCACTTCTTTGCCGATCTGCCCACCAAAAATAAAGCTTGCGGAAAAGGCATCTGCCTTCGCACCCAACTGTTCGCCTTCTATCTTGCGCACGGCGCGAATGGCGCGGCCCACAATACGCGCTGCCTGAAACATGGTTTTAGCCGCAAATAGATTGTCTGGGTCTTTTGAGTTCTTAGAGCTGGCATGTTCACTGAGCAAACTGACCACGGCTTGCGTGACAGCCAAGTTACCCGCAGTCAGCAAAGTAAAAACGCCTTTGCCGGGATTTGACCAGCAATGCAGCTTTTTAAATTTACCTACACTGTCCAAGCCGGCATTAGTGCGTGTGTCGGCGGCCATTACCAAGCCTTCATCCAACAGCATACCCACGCAATATGTCATCCCAAATCCCTCAGAATCAATGCACTATTGTTGACTGATCTCTATTTAAACTTCAACTGTCGTCATCGCGGTTAGTTTTAGCAAAGGTGGTTAGACCTTGATCTTTTCATTCATCGGATCATATATTGGCTTCAAATGCGGGATAGCTTTAACGCGTTCCTGTGCCACCACCAATTCATATTTTCCTGTGGTCACGTAATTATCAGTGACACCCGCTAGGTTACGCACATAGCCATAGCCAATGGGCTTTCGGACGCTATAGCCATACCCGCCTGAAGTGAGATAGCCCGCAAACTTTCCATCGCGCAATATTGTCTCACGGCCCACCAGCACAACATCTTCACGCTCGGTGGTAAAGCCCACCAGCATTTTTGTCAGGGGCTTGACGCACTTAGCTTCCAGAGCGGTTCGGCCAATAAAGTCGACGCCACTTTTCAATTTAACTGCCCAACCAAGACCTGCCTCCAGGGGCGAGTCATTCGGCGTAATATCAGCCCCCCAGGCACGATAACCTTTTTCCAAACGCAGAGATTCAATGGCGCGGTATCCCGCAAGTTTTAACTCTAATGGTTCACCAATCTGCATTAAAGCCTCATAAACATCCCCTAAGCCAGCGATCGGCACATGCAATTCATAACCCAACTCGCCAACATAAGTGACTCTGAGTGCGCGAACCAGATGTCCGCTGACATCTATCATCTTCGCATCCCCAAATTTAAATCCAGTAGAAGAAATGTCGTTGCGTGTTGTCTTCTGTAAAATAGCACGAGACAGTGGCCCCATCAAAGACAGCGTTCCATAGTCTTCGGTAACATCGATCAATTTAACGTTCATCTTTGAAGGGATATGATCTGCAATCCAGTGGAAATCGTGGGTGCGGAACCCAGTTCCGGTCACAATGTAAAAATGATCAACTGCCAACCTCGCCACAGTGAGATCACATTCAATCCCGCCACGCGTATTGAGAAGCTGTGTGTAGACCAATCGACCGGCATCAGATGGAATTTTATTAGCGCAAATAAAGTTAAGCGTAGCTTCTGCATCTGGTCCCTTCATCTCAAACTTGGCAAACGAAGATTGATCGAAAAGCCCCGCCGTCTCACGCACAGCCTTATGCTCTGCACCAACGTGGTCAAACCAATTCTGCCGTCCCATTGAATAGTAATCAATCGGATCAACCCCCTCTGGCGCAAACCAATTTGGTCGTTCCCAACCAAGCTTTGATCCAAAGCAAGCCCCTTTTGCCTTCAGCATAGGATAAAGTGGAGAAACGATGCGCGGGCGACCACTCAAATATTCTTCATGCGGAAAGCCCACTGTATAATGTTTGCCGTAAGCTTCCAGCGTGCGCTCATTTACCCAAACACGGTCCTTGTGCAGTGCTGAGAAACGCCTGATATCAACGCTCCATAGGTCAGTTGGCGCTTCGCCTTTCACCACCCAATCAGCCAATACCCAACCTGCGCCACCACCCGATGCAATACCAAAGGCATTGAAGCCAGCGCCCACGTAGAAATTTTTAAGTTCAGGTGCGGCCCCTAAAATAAAATTGCCGTCAGGTGTGAAGCTTTCTGGTCCATTGATCATTTTCTTAATGCCAGTATCTTCCAATGCTGGAATGCGCAGTAACGCGTTGCTCATGTGTTGTTCAAAGTGGTCAAAGTCATCATCGAACAATTGAAATTCAAAACTCTCAGGTACGTCATCAAGCACCCACGATTTTGGATTGGGTTCATAACCACCAAACACCAGCCCGCCCACTTCTTCTTTAAAGTAGGTGCGCAAATCAGGATCTCGGATCGTTGGCGCATCACGCGCTAATCCATTTAACGTTTCAGTTATGACATATTGATGTTTAACGGATTGTAATGGAACGTTCACACCAGCCATTGCGCCGATTTGACGTGCCCACATGCCCGCGCAATTCACCACTCGGCCACAACTGATATTGCCTAAGGTGGTTTTCACCGAGGTTACAAAGCCATCAATAATATCAAAGCCCGTAACACGCACGCCTTCATAGAACTTGGCGCCATGCATTCGCGCACCCTTGGCCAGCGATTGTGTAATGTCGGAAGGTGAAGCTTGTCCATCAGTTGGCAAGAATGAGGCACCAACCAAATCATTTGTTTCAAGCAACGGGAACATTTTTCTCACTTCGGAGGGCGAAAGCAAATGCATCTCCATGCCAAAGCTTTGTGCCGTGGTGGCCAAACGCTGATATTCGGTCCAGCGATCTTGGTTGGTGGCTAGGCGCAAACAACCCGTCATTTTCCAGCCGGTTTGAAGCCCCGTTTCTTTTTCAAGATTTTTATAAAGCTCAACCGAATATTTCAAAACCTGTGTAGTTGATGCAGAGGAGCGAAGTTGGCCCACCAATCCGGCCGCATGCCAAGTTGAACCTGAGGTGATTTTGTTTTGTTCAAGCACAACGACATTGGCTTTGTNNTTACCAATCACGACAACATCCGCATGGGCGGGAAATGCATTAGTCATAAAGATTCAAACCTTATTTCATAGTCCTTGAGTATCGTTTCAAAACGTCCGAGATGTTCTGTGGCATAAGCCACATAGTCCACCCCCGGCGCATTCAAGTAGAGTTCCGAGACCATACCCCACATGGCCTCGCGCAAAGCGGCAGCAACTTTCATGGCGCAATAAGCGCGGCTTAACGCAAAATCTGGCGAACGCCCAAAATATTGCCGCAACATATTTTCTTCGAGCTTATCATCGAATAAATTGGCAGCAGCAATATTGGCCAGATCGAACATCGGTGTTCCAAAAGCACCATATTCCCAGTCAATCAGCCAAAGTCTTTTCCCGTCATCCATAAAGTTTGTCGGCAACAAGTCATGATGGCCAAAAATAATTGGCATTGGAACTTGCGCAGCTTCAAGCGAGGCCACAATCTTCATCCAACGCGGAATTTCCGGTGCGCGAGAGTGCCCAGCACCGTGCAATGTCGCAGCATAGTCGCGTAAAATTTGAAACACCCAGAATATGGCGCCCTGTCCATTCACCCGCCGGCCCATCTCGCGGTGACACTGTTGGATCAATGACACACAGGCCCCAGAGTTTTCGCGCACATCATTTTCGGTACAGGTATGGGCATCGATATAGCGAATCACCATTAAACCCATTTCAGTATGAATAACCTCAGGTGATAGGCCCACATCAAAAGCCGCGCGTGCGGCAATTGCTTCGCGGGCGCGCGAGACCTGGTGGAATGGATAATCCACGCCGACGCGCGCCACATATTTTCCGGTAGAGTCTTGAACGCTGAAACTGGCGTTGCTCACCCCGCCTTTCAGCGGTTGCAAAATGACATCACCCTTCCAAATCGTAAGTTCCCTTACGCGTTTTTCTGCTTCGCCCATTCACAGCTCCAAAAACGCCTCAACGGCTCTGGCAAAGACGTGGCAGGCAATTTACTATTGTTGGGCGATTTCAACGACAACTTCAACTGTCATTGTTTCTGCCACTCCGCCTCGGCGCGAACCTCTGATCGGTGTTACGCTGGCTGCGTCAATGCCTGCTGCCACACGAACATAATTATCGGTGGGGCAGATGCCATTGGCGGCATCAAAGCCCACCCAGCCTAAATCCGGCACAAAGACTTCGGCCCAGGCATGTGCGGCGGTGGATGACGCACCAACCCCGGTCACCAGATAACCTGTGACATAACGCGATGGAAGTCGCAGCGCTCGTGTGATGCCGATAAAAATATGAGTGTGATCTTGGCACACGCCATTGCCATTGGCGAAAGCTTGGGCAGCGGTGGTTTGGTTGTCTGTTGTGCCCAGTCGATATTCCACATTTTTGTGGATCTGTTTCAGCAATTGATGAAGGAATGGCAACGTGTCTTTGGTGGCCACCGGTGTTGCCAATTTCAACATGGCTTCACTTGGCGCAGTAACTGGTGTCTGTCGCAAATAGACAGCGCGGGGCGCTATTTCAGCAATGCCCTTAACCAACCCACCTGCATCGCTGCTTTCAACAATACCCTCTGCCACCACATCCATCGGGCCTTGATGATTGGCCAAACTGGCCAGATGCACTTTATTGCCAAAGCCGTCGCTATAGGCCAGCGCTTTGTCCATGCCAGGCGCTGTGATTTTCCAACTCTCTACGCGTTGCGAAGCAAAGCCGAGAGGTGTCAGCATAAAGCGTTGCACAGCATAAACGAGTGCGGTGTTATATTCAAAGTGTGTCGTATGGCGAACGTGAAGGCGCATAGTTCTCACTGGCGATTACGGGGTATCATGGGAAGTTATAGGTTTTGGCGATAGCGGTGGAAAGTGCGTTATTCTTGTGCATGAAATCAGCCAAGAACTCGTGCAGGCCATTTTGAAAAATTTCTTCCATATTGCCGTTTTTCAACAGCTCTTGGATTTCACTGGCCAAACCATGACATTCATAGCGCTGGCCATAAAGTGTGCCTAAATCTTTCAGCGCCGCATTGATCCAATTATAAGTGAATAACAGAGAACGTGGCATTTCATCTTTCAGGATCAGAAACTCAGAAACCAACCAGGGCTTATATCTGCTATCTTTATAAAACCACCGATAGGCGCGGTGCGCGGAAACAGAACGTAAAACCTGCGCCCATTGTTGCGCATCCAACTCACTGCCCACATCAGTGGGGCGAGGCAGAAGAATGAAATATTTCACATCGAGAATGCGTGCCGTGTTGTCCGCGCGTTCAATGAAATTACCAAGCTGGCTAAAGTAATAAGGATCATTGCGCAGCATGGTACCGAGAAGTGCGCCACGAAATGCCATGGCTTTTTGTTTTACCCAATCCAGAAAGCTGGGAAGACGGTCTGGCGTTATGGTGGCTGGATCAATTTGCGCCAATTCATTCCACGTTGAGTTTAGGCTTTCCCATACGTCGCGTGTGAGAGCGGTGCGCACAGCGCGGCCGTTGTTGCGCGCGGCGCGCATGCAAAATTTTACGCTTGATGTGTTGTCTTCATCAAACAACAGAAAATTGATCACCATTGTGCCGTCGATTTGTTTATGTTTGGCAGTATAAGTTTGCAAACAGGCCGCACTGGCCAGAGTTGATTGCCATTCATCGCGGTGGCCTTCAACGGCACCAGGCATCAATGTGATGCGGTAACCCACTTCGAGCAAGCGCGCCATGTTTTCAGCGCGCTCAACATAGCGTGACATCCAAAAAAGCGATGCAGCAGTTCTTCCCAACATGATCAGTCTTCCAACACCCAAGTGTCTTTGGTGCCTCCGCCTTGGCTGGAATTAACCACCAGAGAACCTTCTTTTAAAGCTACCCGCGTAAGACCGCCTGGCGTGATGCGTACTTGATCTCCCGACAACACAAAAGGGCGCAAATCCACATGGCGCGGCGCGATGCCAGCATCAACAAATGTGGGAACTGTCGATAAAGCCAAGGTGGGTTGTGCTATATAGTTAGAAGGCCTTGCTAGCAATTTGGCGCGAAATGTTTCGATTTGTGATTTGGTTGAGGTGGGACCGACTAACATTCCATAACCGCCGGAGCCGTGGACTTCTTTCACTACCAACTCTGCTAAATGCTCATCCACATATTTCAACTCTTGCGGGTTGGAACAGCGCCACGTTGGAACATTGTTGAGCAACGGCTTTTCACCTGTATAGAATTCGATGATATCCGGCATGAAAGTGTAAATTGATTTATCGTCGGCAACGCCTGTGCCGGGCGCGTTCACCAGCGTCACGCGCCCCGCGCGGTAGATATCCAGAATGCCTGGCACACCCAAGCTTGAATCGGGTCGGAAGCTCAGTGGATCAAGAAAGTCATCATCAATTCGGCGATAAACCACATCAACCCGTTTTGGCGCTTGTGTGGTGCGCATATACAGCCACCCATCCGACACAAACAGATCACCACCTTCACACAATTCCACACCCATTTCATCGGCCAGAAAGGCATGTTCAAAAAAAGCTGAGTTATGAATGCCGGGGGTTAACACCACTATCACTGGCTCATTGCCAACTGAGGAAGGTGCCACTGCTTCCAGCGTTTTATGTAACATCGCCGGATAGTTTTCAACTGGTGCAACGCGCTGCCCTGCAAAAAGCTCTGGGAACAAATGCATCATCGCTTCACGGTCTTCCAGCATGTATGAAACACCAGAAGGTGTTCGGCAATTATCCTCCAATACGTAAAAATCATTGTCACCCACACGCACAATGTCGATGCCCATAATATGCGCATAAATTCCCTTGGCGGGGTTTACACCCACCATCTCCGGCACGAACGCCTGATTCTGAATAATCACGTCTTCTGGAATACGACCAGCACGTATGATTTCTTGCCGATGATAGAGATCATGCAGGAAGGCATTGATGGCGCGAACCCTCTGTTCAATGCCAGCTGAAAGTCTGCGCCACTCCTGCGCAGCAAAGATACGCGGCACGATATCAAATGGAATGATGCGTTCAGAGGCCTTTTCGTCGCCATAAACCGCAAAGGTGATCCCTTGCCTGCGAAAGCGCGCATCACACTCGCGCAAAGCGCGTTCAATATCAGATGGGCCAAGTTGCTTAAGCCAGCTTTCAACTTTCGAATATGGCAAACGCACTTTGCCATCTGGCCCCAGCATTTCGTTGAACGACATCAAAATCCCCCATTATCTTCTTGCCCATCACAAGCCGATTTTTAACAACTTGCAAGCGTGATGACATCCCGCATCGAGATGCAGCATCTCTATAAAAAAGGAGGGATGAGCAATGCGACAGCACTGCCCATCCCCCAAAATGGCGGTGGTGCAAGCGAAGTCACCAAGCCAGTGCACATTGAATTTGCCATGGGAGGAATCAAAACCAATTTGTGCAACACTGAATACGAAGCAAATCCGATGCCAAGTTATTGGAAGCTGGATAGTGCATGCTTATCTATATGATACAGAACACTTTATATTGTTTTGTGAAGGGAGGTGCCGAAAAGCTGAACACACCAGAACGCAAATTTTTTATGCAATGTTCGATCTAAACAGATATTCTGTCCAAAAAAACGGCAGCGACAACATTTTAAAGCTAGCAATTGCGCCATTGACTGCGCCAGGCTTTGGTAACTGGTTTTGAGATCGGTGCAACGAAGCTGGCCTGCAGCATTGCTCTTCACTCGGGCAGCGAAAAGCTTGTGCGAAGCGATTAGCCAATGCCGGATGCACGCCAGAGCAAATCAAAGCCATCACGGGGCACAAAACTTTGAGCGAAGTTGCCCATTATACAAGAGATACCGATCAAGAGCGAAATGCCAGGCAAGCGCTCGCCAATCTGCTGAGGTCAGAAAGCAAACAAGTGTGTCCAACCTGATTTGCGAGCTTGTTATCTCCGCTCAATCACCGAGGTATAATCGGATGGCGATGGATTGACACAGTTCTTGTTTTGTTCTTATCTGTTTTAATGCAAGTAATCTTTCCTTTCAGGCAAGCCGCTGACCTCACGTCTATCAGAGAACGTCTGACCGTGCGCTTTGGAAAAATTCGGGTTGAAGATCGGCCAGATCCGATCAGCCAATTGGTTGGCTCCTTTATTGGCAGCCGCACTTACGACTGGAAATCTTGGGATGCTTTCGTACGGCTCGTGCAGCGCTATCCGAGCTGGGATGCGGTTGCGGATGCCCCTGTCGCCGATCTTGAGGCCATACTCGAAGGAGTTACATTCTCCGAAAAGAAGGCCCCGGAACTGAGACAAGCTCTGTGCTCTATTCGTACTCGCTTTGGTCTGATCGATCTCAATTTCCTTGCTGATCATAGTGTCGATCAGGCCTTGAACTGTCTTGAGAAAATACATGGCGTTGGTCGAAAAATAGCGGCAGCGACTTTGAACTTCAGCGTATTGCGGAAACGTACCTTCGTGATTGACACGCATGTTTTGCGTATTTTACAACGGTTTGGCTTTGTGGGAATGAGAGCTGATACCAAAGCAGCCTATGATGCAGTGATGGCGTCGGCGGATGGTTTGGATGCGGATGATCTCTTTGAGTTGCATTGGCAAATGAAGAGTTTGGGTCAAACGATCTGTACACATGCGCAGGCTTTGTGTGCCTCTTGTCCGCTTTCGGATATTTGCCTGCACCGGGTGGAAAATCTGACAACCCTGAAAGCCTTCCTCGACAAGCCGGGATTTGAAGAAGCGCCCATTCGCACTTCGCTTGGTCATGGAGATGCTGATTTTTACCTGAAAGGCGGGCTTCAGCATGGAGTTCTGCACGAGGTATTCGCTAGGACAGGACACGAAGCCTCTGCCACAGGTTTTGTCGCAGGGCTTGCCGTCCGCGTGGCTGCAGACAAGCACACGCTCTGGATCCGGCAGGATTTTTCAGCACATGAATTTGGTGAGCTTTCGCCCTCAGGCCTTCTCGAACTCGGCTTCGATCCTGTGCGGATGCTTTTACTCTCTGTCGCCAATGCCAGCGACGGACTTCGCGCCGCAAATGATGCGCTATCTTGTGCCGCACTTGGCGCTGTGGTGATTGAAATTCCGGGCAGCCCAAAAGCCCTTGATTTAACAGCAAGTCGACGGTTGACGCTGGCAGCCGCGCAAAAATCTGTCACGGCTTTTCTTTTGCGCTTTTGTGCGCAGCCCGATGCCAGCACGGCGGAGACCCGTTGGCTGGTGCGTGCGGCAGCTTCGCAAACACAGAATGAAGATTGGGGTTATCCGGCTTTTGAGGTTGACCTCATTCGCAACCGGCATGGCAAAACCGGAAATTGGTTTATGGAGTGGAATTGTGATGAGCGTATTTTCCAAAACGCCACGGCGTATCATGGCGCTGTGGTTTCCGCGTCTGCCAACTGATCGGTTGCAACGGCGTGAGCAAGCGCAGAAAAAACCAGTCTTTGAGGCCCCACCTTTGGTGCTCGTCGCAAAAGTGAATAATGCGCTGCGTCTCTCAGCCGTGGATCGCAACGCTACATCGCTGGGTTTAACAATCGGCCAGCCACTGGCCAATGCGAGGGCCATGTTGCCGGAACTCAAAGTCGTGGCGGCTAATGATCCGGCGGATTTGAAATTGCTCACAGGAATTGCCGATTGGTGCGACCGTTTCACACCCTTTGTGGCGTTGGATGGTCCACGGCATCTTTTGTTGGATGTGACAGGAGCTGACCATCTTTTTGGCGGCGAACAGGCGATGCTTGATAACATTCGAAACAAGCTTCAGGCTCAAGGTTTTGCCGTGCGTGGTGCCTTGGCTGGAACCGCAGCGGCGGCCCGCGCCTTGGCGCGTCACCGCGATGGCGCTGTTGTTTCTTCTGGTGAAGAAGAACAGGCGATGAGGCCGCTTCCGGTTGAAGCGCTCAATCTTGATGTGGTGACAACCCACGCTCTGCGCCGGGCCGGTTTGAAAACGGTGGGGCAGGTGGCTAGCCGTAAACGTTCGGAGCTTGTTGCGCGACTGGGTGCTGCCACGCTGGCCACTTTGGATGAAGCTTTGGGGAATGCCACAAAGCCTATCACGCCGCGCAGACCGCCACCCGATTATTGGCAAGAACAAAATTTTGCCGAACCCGTTGTTACCGAGGAGGTGATCCGCGCCACGCTCAATTCCTTGACTGTCGCTCTGGCAAAAATCTTGGAACAGCATGGCGAGGGCGCGCGCCGTCTTGAGGCGGTGTTCTTCCGGGCTGATGGTGCGGTGCGTCGCATTGCCATTGAAATGGGTGCGCCTACGCGTGATGCCGCGATTATTGGGCGACTTTTCCGCGAGAAGCTGGCAATCCTTTCCGACCCGCTTGATCCGGGTTTTGGTTTCGATTTCATTCGGCTTTCCGCAGTCCACGTGGAGCGCGTTAGGTCAGAAGCTGTTGATCTTGATGCCAGGGGCAATGAGAAATCCGACATCAATTCTCTGGTTGATCGTTTGGCTGCGCGTTTTGGCAGCCATCGAATTCTCGCATTTCAGCCGCATGATACGCATATTCCCGAAGAGGCTTGGGTGTCAGTGCCTGCACAACATACGCCGCCGTCAAAGTTACCCTGGAGAAAAACTCGAAAAGCAAGAGATGCGCCGCGCCGCCCTTTACGTTTATTTGCCAGACCTGAACCAATAGACTTCACGGCTGCACAGCATTTTATCTGGCGCAGAGCATGCCATGCAGTAACGCAATGCGAAGGCCCCGAGCGCATTGCGATGGAATGGTGGCACCATGAAACACCGCAAGCCGCGCGCGATTATTTCCGCGTGGAGGATGGTGAAGGAAAGCGTTACTGGCTCTATCGCAATGGCACGACTTCACAATGGTTCCTGCATGGAGCCTTCGCATGAATGCCTATGCCGAAATCGCTGTGACCACGAATTACTCATTCCTGCGTGGTGCTTCTCACCCGAAGGAATTGGTTGAGACAGCGGCCCGACTTGGCCTTACCGCCATTGGCATTGCTGATCGCAATACGTTGGTTGGCGTAGTACGCGCCTATGCGGCTTTGCAGGAGATTAAAGGTGATAAACCAAAACTGCTGGTTGGTGCGCGTCTGGTTTTTGCTGACGGCACGCCGGATATTCTGGCGTATCCCGCGGACAGGGCCGCCTATGGCCATCTATGCCGATTGCTGAGTGCAGGCAAATTGCGTGCACCCAAGGGCGAGTGTTATTT
>PLXI01000219.1:250-19811 GCA_003151375.1 Hyphomicrobiales bacterium | reverse complement strand
GGGCCAATTTGCGCGTTAGGGCAAGCCGTTTGGCGTAGTCGCGCGTCTCATTTGGATTTTTAAGCGGATTTTGTGGAGAAACCAGCCACCAGATCCAATCAAGTTTTAAGTGTTTCAAGGCAAACAGGGCCACTTGCCTGTGGCCGAGGTGGGCGGGGTTAAACGAACCACCAAAAAGGCCAATACGCTGATGTGGGCCGTGGGGTGGCAGCTTTATCATACGGGCCTGATCTGGCCTTGGCCGCGAATTTGATATTTGAAGGTGGTGAGTTGTTCCACGCCTACTGGGCCTCTGGCGTGCAGCTTCCCAGTGGCAATACCGATCTCTGCGCCAAAACCAAATTCCCCGCCATCAGCAAATTGGGTTGAGGCGTTGTGAAGCACAATGGCCGAATCCACTTCGGTCAAAAATTTTTCCGCCGTCGTTCGGTTCTGCGTGACGATTGAATCCGTGTGTTGAGAGCCATATTTGGCGATGTGGGCTATTGCGCCATCAACACCGTCCACAACGCCCAAAGTAACAATGGTGTCAAGATATTCGGTTGACCAGTCTTGCTCGTTGGCGGGTTTGACTTGTGCATCAGCTTTTTGTGCCTGGGTATCGCCGCGCACCTCGCAGCCTGCGTCAATCAATGTGCGGATGATTGGTTTAAGATACTGCGCCGCTGCTTTGTCGATTAAAATAGTTTCGGCTGAACCACACACGCCCGTGCGGCGCATTTTGGCATTGAGAACAATGGACTTGGCCATTTCCAAATCTGCATCTTTATCCACATATACATGGCAGATGCCTTCAAGATGCGAGAACACTGGAACGCGGGCTTCGGCCTGCACGCGGGCGACCAAGTTTTTGCCACCGCGTGGTACGATCAAATCAATGCTGCCGTTTAGGCCGGCAAGCATTTCGCCCACGGCAGCTCGGTCTGTGGTTTCAACCATTTGAACGGCAGCTTCAGGCAAGCCTGCTTGTTTAAGGCCTGATTGCAATGCTGCCGTAACGGTGCGTGATGTATGATAGCCATCGGAGCCACCACGCAAAATGGCAGCGTTGCCGGATTTCAAACAGAGGCCCCCAGCGTCCGCGGTTACATTTGGCCGGCTTTCAAAGATAATTCCGATGACTCCGATGGGAACTGCGATGCGCGAAATTTCCATGCCGTTAGGGCGCGTCCATTTTTCCAAAACGCGGCCAACCGGATCATTCAATGCGGCAATATCTTCCAGCCCGGTGGCCATGGCTTCGAGGCGGGCGTAGTCGAGGGTGAGGCGGTCTACGAAGGATGATTTCAANNTGGCTTTCCATCACAACATCACCAGATCATCACGATGTACCAGTTCATCCGAGCGGTCTTCGCCCATCAACTTTTGAACATCGGCAGATTTAAGGCCAACAATTTTGCGTGCTTCATCGCTGTCATAACCCACAAGCCCGCGCGCAAATTCGGCGGCATTGGCAATAATGCTTACCGTGTCGCCAGCAACAAACGTGCCCTCGATGGATTTAACACCAGCAGGCAACAGGCTTTTGCCTTTATCGAGTGCCGCCTTGGCACCATCATCCACAATCAATCGGCCAACGGGAGCTAAAGTCCCCGCGATCCAGCGTTTGCGGGCTTGTAAGGCTGAGGCTTCTGCCAAGAACCATGAGCAACGTTCCCCGTCCATGATCCGCTTTAACGGATGAAGTTCATGACCAGATGCGATCACCATGTTACAGCCTGCCGAGAGGCTGATTTTTGCTGCTTCGATTTTGGTGATCATGCCGCCGGAGCCAACGCCTGAAACGGGTTTGCCCGCCATGGCTTCAATCTCTGCTGTGATGGCGGTGATTTCGGAAATGAACCTTGCACCCTCTTGATGAGGTGGTGCGGAATAAAGCCCGTCAATATCTGATAGCAAAACCAATACATCGGCCGACATCATAGAGGCCACGCGGGCAGCGAGCCTGTCGTTGTCACCGTAACGGATTTCAGATGTGGCCACGGTATCATTCTCATTGATCACGGGAACAGCACCTTGTTTGAGCAAAGTTGAAAGCGTGGCTCGGGCGTTGAGATAGCGCTGGCGATCTTCAGTGTCAGTTAACGTCACCAATACTTGAGCTGCCACAACAGAGCGTGCTGCCAAGGCTGTGGCCCAAGCATGTGCTAAAGCAATTTGGCCCACTGCGGCGGCGGCTTGGCTTTGATCAAGTTTTAATTTGCCCGCCGGCAATCCGAGCGTGCGACGGCCCAAGGCAATGGCGCCTGATGAGACGAGGATCACATCGGCTCCAGATTTTTTGAGGACCACCAGATCATTCACCAGAGTGGACAGCCATTCACCTTTGATGGTGCCCGACTGCTGATCGACTAGCAAAGCGCTGCCCACTTTTACAACAATGCGCTTGGCCTTGGAGAGGCGGTTGCTCATGGCCGCCATTCTTCGGTGGTTACACCCTCAGGATCAGGCAGGCGCGCGTCGGCCTTGTTCTTGGTCACTTTGGCATAAAGTGCATAAATGACGGGCTCCAAATTCTTTTGCGCGGCTGCTGAAATGAGCAGAGGCTCCTTCTTTGTTTTAGTCTTGAAAATAGCCGCCAGTTTTTCGACGTCCTTGGCAGGCAGGGCGTCAATTTTGTTGAAGGCGATGATCTCAGGCTTTTTCGCCAGAATGGGCGAATAGGCTTTGAGTTCGGCGCGCACGGTTTTGTAGGCCGCCACAGGGTCATCGCCCGTGCAGTCGATCAAATGCAACAGAACCGCACAACGTTCCACATGGCCCAAAAATTTTGTGCCAAGGCCAGCACCTTCTGATGCGCCCTCAATGAGGCCGGGAATATCCGCCAGCACAAATGAATTGCCAGCGGCGCGCACCACACCCAATTGTGGATGTAGCGTGGTGAAGGGATAATCGGCGATCTTGGGCTTGGCAGCGCTGACCACCGAAAGGAAAGTGGACTTGCCAGCATTGGGCAGGCCGACAATGCCGGCATCAGCAATCAGTTTGAGGCGAAGCCACACCCACAGTTCTACACCTGGCAAGCCAGCATTGGCATGATAGGGGGAGCGATTGGTGGCCGATTTGAAGTAGGCATTGCCGAACCCGCCATTGCCGCCACGCGCAACACACACACGGTCTCCCAATTTGGCCAGATCGGCAATGAGGGTTTCTCGGTCTTCTTCCAAGACTTCAGTTCCAACCGGAACCTTAAGGACAATGTCAGGCGTATTGGCACCGGCGCGCAAGCGGCCCATGCCATGGCCTCCGGTGCGGACTTTGAAATGGCCTTGGTAGCGGTAATCAATCAGCGTGTTGAGATCAGAGGCGGCTTCAATCCAGACATCGCCACCTTTGCCGCCATCGCCGCCGTCTGGGCCGCCGAATTCAATGAATTTTTCACGCCGGAAAGACACGGATCCGCCGCCGCCGTCACCGCTTTTTACAAATATCTTCGCTTCATCGAGAAACTTCATGGATGGCTCTTATCTGGTTTTCGGTTGGAGTTGAACGATTATAAGCATTGCGAATTTGGAAGGGATGAGATTCCATTGCTTTGCTTTTAAAGATGGATCAAGTGAAAAGGTTCAGGTTCATAGGAATTTAGTTTATAGATTTGACTCGATAGAACGGTTAATATCAGGTTAAAGTTTATTTTCGCCAGCATCTTAATGCTGCCACATTTGGCCAGTTTATCGGCCTTCTTCCCGGACATCGGCGGTCTTGTGGGTTGATTCCAGGAGTTGGAATCCGCGCCGCATGTACGTTTTTCCGAAATGAAGAAAGGAATATATACATGCCTATTAAGTTTACACTTTTGCTGGCCTCGGCTGCGGTTTGCGTTTCGGCGATGACTGGCAGTGCTCAAGCCCACGTTCGCCATCATCACCACCACTTTAAGCACCATCATGCCAAACATCATGGCGGCGCCCATTTTCCGCAAGTAAGCCAAGCAACACGCGACAATGTGATTGGGCTGATTAAAGCTGAAGCGCCGGGTGCTGGCGTGCCAACATGGTTCGCGTTGAAGATTGCCAAAGTTGAATCTGGCTATAATCCAATGGTCACTGGCGGCGAGGGCGAAATCGGCGTTTTCCAAATGAAGTGTCAAACTGCGCGTGGCATTGGCTACAGCGGTTCTTGTTCCGGCCTCTATAATCCCGCAACCAATGTTCACTGGGGCCTGCGCCATTTGTCTATGGCGGTGAAGGCTTCGGGCGGCAATCTGCGTCTTGCCGCTTCCATGCATAACGGCGGCCTCGGCTGCCATCACATCGTGCGTTCTTACGTGGCGATGATTTTCTAATTTCTCCGCTGTGAGATATGGAAGCCGCGCGGTCATGCTGCGCGGCTTTTTTGTTGAGCGAGCCAGTCTTGGCTGGTGAGGCGTAACTTGGCTGAGGGTACAAGCTTTGCCTGCGCCAGACTAAAGTTCATTTCCTCATGGGTTTGGCTAAAGCCCAAGCGCTGCAAAATCCGCCCTGAATTTGGATTGTCAGTGTGAAAAGCTGAAGTGAGTGTGTCAACGCCTCCTTGGGTGAAGGCATAGTTCACTAAGGCAGCCGCTGCCTCTGACATCAATCTCATTTTCCAGCAGGATTCGCTCAGCCAATAGCCGAAAATGGCGTCGTTTGGGTTGATGCCATACTCATAAGTCACCATGCCAATCAACTCATCTGGCGCGGCGCGAAATGCGATGGCCGAGACGAGGCTGCGTGGATCAAAAGACTTTTGCACCTTGATGAAGATCTGTGCATCTTCCAATGCATAGGGATAAGGCACGCGTGCCAGATTACGGCTGACATTGATATTGCTAAGGCCCAAGGTTATGGCGTGGGCATCATCATCTCTGAGGGGCCTGAGCAGTAATCTTCTTGTTTCGATTTCCATAATTACAATTCCAAATAAAAAAACGAGGAGGTGGTTTCCCATCTCCCCGTTCAATTCAGAACTGACTTATGCAGTGCTGCCGGGCCCGATGGGCGGCAGCTCTTTCACTGCCATTATTCTGCGGCTTTCACCGGCATAACTGAGACCAGTTGTTTTCCGCCCTTGGTAGCGCGGAATTCAACGGTGCCAGCGACGGTGGCAAATAGTGTGTGATCTTTGCCCATGCCGACGCCTGCGCCCGCATGCACTTTCGTGCCGCGTTGGCGGATAATAATATTGCCGGCAATGACGGCTTCGCCGCCATAGGCCTTAACGCCCAAACGACGGCCTGCCGAGTCGCGGCCGTTGCGGGATGAACCACCTGCTTTTTTATGTGCCATGATTTATCTCCTTACTTTTCTTCTTTGCCAGCAGCCTTGGCTTTCGCCTTTGGCTTGGCTTTTGGTTTAGCGGCAGCTGTTGCAACTGGAGCAGCGGCNNAGCTGGCTTTGCAGCCTTGGCCTTTGCCGCTGGTTTAGCACCACCGGTGAGAATTTCAGTGATCATCACTGAAGTCAAATCCTGCCTGTGGCCATTGCGGCGACGATAATGCTTACGACGGCGCTTCTTGAAAATAATGAGCTTAGGCCCACGAGCCTGCTTATCGATCTCGCCCACAACGGTGGCACCAGCCACAGTTGGCGCACCAACTTGCACTTCAGCACCGTTCACAACCATGAACACATCATGGAACTGAATCTGATCGCCGGCTTCGCCTTCAAGCCGCTCGATTAGAATTTTGTCATTGGCGGCAACTTTATATTGCTTTCCGCCAGTTTTAATAACTGCGTACATCTTACTTCTTCCTTTTTCCGCGCCCTTTGGGGCCTTTTCTAACCCATTGTAAGAAAAGGTCTTTATTAGTTAAAGCCGAAGCTTTGAGGGTTACCCTCGGGCAGCGCCATGGACCCCCATAAGCTTGTGACCCACGGGGAAAGCGCTCCTCTAGAGGTCACAGCATATAAAAGTCAAGAGTGTGGAGGCTTTTCAATGAAAGCGCCACCCTGCCTGATCTGCATGATGAGCCGATTGACCTCACCACCAAAGATCAAAACCAGAGCGGCCATGTAGACAAAGAACATGGCGGCAAAAATGCCGGAGAGCGAGGCATAGGTTAAGGTGAAGCTGGAGAAGTTGCGCAAATACCAAGAAAAGCCAGCGGTAAGCGCCAGCCAGATTAGAACTGTTAAGGCAATGCCAGGGGTGAGATCAGACAGCGGCAAGCGCCGATTGGGCAAAAAGCGATGAGCGGCAAATAGACCTATCACTAACAGTATAAAGGCGAGCGGCAGCCGCCACCAATTTATTGAGGCAATATCTTGCAATCTTTGTGGGGCAAATGCTTCAAGTACTTGAACCACAGCGGGCAAAACCACGAGCAAAGTGGCCACTGCCAGCATTATCACCGCGGTGACAACGACAAACAACACATTTTGCAAATACAGCATCCAAAGTGAGCGGGTTTCACGTATGTCATAAGCGCGGTTTAATGAAAGACGAACGCTGTCCACGCCGCCCATCGCGCTCCACAGGGTAAGCAACACGGCAATGCTCAGTAGCCCAGCGCGCGGCACTGTGAGGATTGAGATGATTTCACTTTGAAACGGTTGCACCAAGCCAGCAGGCATAACGCCAATCAAAAACTGAATGAAATTATGAGCCAATTCCTCACTGCCAAAAAAGCCTGACATGCTGGTTAGGAAAATCAAAAATGGAAATAGCGAAAACACCATACGAAAGGCAATGTTGCCGGCCAGGGGCACAGCCTCATCGGCGAACAGTCGCTTGAGCAGGAGCAGAAACAATGCCAAGAGCTTTTGAAACTTCATTGGTTCTCTTTGCCCATGCTTCAAGCAACTCACAAGTCTTTTGCGCTGACGATAGCACCTTTTGCATTCGTTGTGCTTTGGGCCACGGGCTTTGTGGTTTCAAAACTTCTTGCCGGCCATGTTGCACCCGTGTGGTTTTTAGGCATTCGCTTCCCGCTTGCGATGGCGTTCATGTTGGCGGTGGCCTTGTGGCAAAAAGCACCTTGGCCGAGTCCACAGCTGGCGTTTCATGCAAGTGTGACGGGCGTGTTCATGCATGCGCTTTATCTCTGTCCATTCTATTGGGCGGTGAGCAACGGCATGCCCGCTGGAGTGATTGCGCTGGTGACTGGTTTGCAGCCTTTGTTTACAGCCTTTCTTGCCGTGCCAATGTTGAAAGAGCGTGTTGAACCTAAACATTGGCTGGGCCTCATCATCGGCATCACAGGGGTAGGTTTGGTGTTATTGCCGAAACTGAGCTTTGCGTTGATCGGCGGCATTACGCCTTTAACAATTTCACTTGCGGTGTTTGGCACTTTATCCATCGCTTTCGGCACAGTGTATCAAAAGAAATTTGCTTCGGGCATTCCTCTCAGCACCGGAGGTGTTTGGCAATATGCCGGTGCCGGCGTGACTGCATTAATCATCACAGCCATAATCGGTGACTATCAATTTGATTTCAGCTTGCAAGCTTGGGCCGCCATGGGCTGGGCCGTTATTGTGCTATCGGTTTTCACTATTTTATTGTTGCTATGGCTGATCAATCAAGGGGCCGTCTCAAAGCTTGCCAGCATGAATTTTCTGGTACCGGGGGTTACTGCGCTGATGACTTATTTATGGTTCGGTGAAACACTTCTTCCGGTTCAATTATGCGGCATGGCGATTTGCGCCTGCGCTGTGTTGGTGGTTAACCGCGCAGCCAGAGCACCACTAATACGATAAGGATTGTTGCAAATTGCAGGCCCACGCGCCAGCGCATGAGTGATTGGCTGCGGTTAGGAGAGCCACCACGCATCATGTTGATGAGACCCAAGACGAGCACAACGGCGACAGCCGCCATGCTGATAGTGATGATGAGATTGCCCATGGTTTCTATATTATATCCGCAAACACCTTAGATTTACGCTGTGGCATAAGGTGCCAAGCAACGCAATGCAAGCTGCCGCAAATCAGCCGCGTTTATGGCCTGTACAGGGCTTCGGGCATTTGGCAATGATTAGTATTATTCAGGTTGATTTGACGACATGAACTTCAAAGCACTTATCATAAGTATGGCATTGATTGCAGGGGCTTTGGCTGGCAGTGGCGCAGCGCGGGCCGATGATCCAGTTTCGCTCGGGGCGTTTGAAGATTGGGAAGCCTTTATCTACCACAGTGAAGGAGCTGCTGTTTGTTTTGTTTTGTCTGCGCCTAAGAAGACCGATTCCGACAAGAAAATTTCTCACCGTGATCCGGTGCATTTTCTGGTGACCAACTTTGTTGCCCGCAGAGTGAAGGGGCAAATTTCCACGATCATAGGTTATCCGTTTAAAGAGGAATCGACAGTTGCTTTGAAGGTGGATGATAAAGCTTTTGAGCTTTACACCAATGGTGACACAGCTTGGGCTGCTGCCGCCGATGTGGAGGCCAGTATTGTGAAGGCCATGAAAGCCGCCAAAACTTTGAGTGTGAATGGCACTTCAGTGCGTGGCACGCAGACGACGGATTATTATTCCATGGCTGGCTTTAACAAGGCATTGGAAAAAATAGACACGGCTTGCAGATGATGAAGCGCATTTTTGTTTTTATATTTGGCTTGTTCAGCTTTGCAATGGCAGCGAACGCGACATGCAAGCCAGTGCAATTCGCCAAAGCCAATTACACCGTTTGTGGATTTGATACGCGCACCGATACATTGGCGCTTTATGACCTTGATGCCACCGGTAAGCCTTACGGTGGTTTTGTGGTTTTGCGCGATGCATTATTGGCGCAGGGCAAAGAACTTTTATTTGCGATGAACGCGGGAATGTTCGGCACAGATTTAAAACCCATTGGTTATTATGTGGAGGGTGGAAAATTATTGCACGCGATGAACCACGCCGATGGCCCGGGGAATTTTCATTTAAAGCCCAATGGCATTTTCTATGTTGCGGGGCAGAAAGCTGGCGTGATGGAAACGGAAGCCTTTGCACATTCTGGCATCAAGCCTGATTTGGCTACGCAATCTGGCCCGATGCTGGTGGTGGGTGGCGCATTGCATCCGAGCATTTTGCCAAGCGGGCAATCTATAAAAATTCGCAATGGCGTGTGTGTGAATGATGGCAACAAGGTTTTGTTTGCGATTTCAGACGACTTTGTGACCTTTTATCAATTTGCCACAATGTTCCGCGATGGCCTTCATTGCAAGGATGCGTTGTTTCTGGATGGTTCGGTTTCCAGCCTTTATGCGCCGGAATTGAAGCGCAGCGATTTTCTCTCAAATCTTGGGCCGATGGTGGGCGTGACCTCGCCCACAAAATAGATTATAGGCCCGCACATGGTTACAGTTTTGAATACGGCAGCCCCGGTTGCGGCATCTTATATTCCCAATGATTTGCGCCGCAACATCGTGGGGCTTTCGCGCGCGGCGCTTAGTAATATTCTCGCCGATGTTGGTGTAGTGGAAAAGCAGCGCCGGATGCGCATGCGCCAGCTGTGGCATTGGATGTATAATCGTGGTGTTACAGATTTTTCGGCGATGACTGATATTTCAAAAGACATGCAGCGCAAGCTGGATGAGGCTTTTGTGATAGCGCGCCCTGAGGTGGTGACCGAACAAACTTCGTCTGATGGCACACGCAAATGGCTGTTGCGCTTGGCGCCTGATGATAAGGGCGCGCGCCATGAGATTGAAACAGTTTATATTCCGGAAGAAGATCGTGGCACTTTGTGTATTTCTTCGCAGGTTGGCTGCACACTCACTTGCACGTTCTGTCACACTGGAACGCAGAAATTGGTTCGGAATTTAACCGCTGGTGAAATCGCCGGGCAGATTATGTTGGCGCGTGACAAAATCAAAGATTGGCCGATGGATTTGGAGGCGAATAAAACGCCGCCATCATCGGGGCGTTACATCACCAATGTTGTGTTGATGGGCATGGGTGAGCCTTTGTATAATTTCGACAATGTGAAGGATGCTATTGATATCGCTTCTGATGGTGAGGGGCTTTCGCTCTCCAAGCGCCGCATCACTTTGAGTACCTCTGGCGTTGTGCCGGAAATTGTGCGGGCAGGTGCGGAGATTGGCTCTTCGCTGGCGATTTCTTTGCATGGCACTACTGATGAAATTCGCAACAAGCTGGTGCCACTGAATAAGAAATATAACATTGCACAATTGATGGATGCCTGTCGCAATTATCCCGGCTTAAGCAACGCGCGACGCATTACGTTTGAATATGTGATGTTGAAGGGCGTGAACGACACCAAGGAAGATGCCAAGCGCTTGGTGCAGCTGCTGAAGGGCATTCCCGCCAAAGTGAATTTGATTCCGTTCAATCCTTGGCCGGGCACAGCTTATGTGTGCAGCGAATGGGATGTGATCGAGGCTTTTGCTGAGATTTTGAATAATGCGGGCTATGCCTCGCCGGTTCGGACACCAAGAGGCCGAGACATCATGGCGGCGTGTGGCCAGCTGAAGAGCGAGAGCATGAAGGTTAGGGCGAGTGGGCGATAGTACTCTCCATCGTCTCTAATGCGGAAGTGAGAAGGGTTGAGAGTTTTTTGAAAGGCTGGTAGTTCACTTCTATCATGGCAAAAACCTCCAAAATCAAAAAAGTCGTTCTCGCTTATTCCGGCGGGCTTGATACATCTATCATCCTCAAATGGCTGCAAACCGAATATGGCGCGGAGGTTGTGACCTTCACCGCTGATCTGGGCCAAGGCGGCGAATTGGAACCGGCGCGCAAGAAGGCCGAGTTGATGGGCATTAAAAACACCTATGTAGAAGATGTTCGCGAAGAATTTATCCGTGATTTCGTGTTCCCGATGTTTCGGGCCAATGCGATGTATGAGGGCGTGTATTTGTTGGGCACGTCCATTGCGCGGCCTTTGATCGCTAAACGTTTAATTGAGATTGCCGCTGAAACCGGCGCTGATGCTATCGCCCATGGTGCAACTGGCAAGGGCAATGACCAAGTGCGCTTTGAACTGACGGCTTATGCGCTGAACCCCGACATTAAAGTCATCGCACCTTGGCGGGAATGGGCTTTCAAAAGTCGCACCGATTTGTTGGCTTTTGCGGAAGCTCACCAAATTCCGGTGCCTAAGGACAAGCGCGGCGATGCACCATTTTCAGTGGATGCGAATTTGCTGCATTCATCATCTGAAGGCAAAGTGTTGGAAGACCCATTTGTGGAGCCGCCGCCTTATGTATTCCAGCGCACCATTGCGCCAGAGGATGCACCTGACAAAGCTACCTATATTGAGATTGAATTCAAAACGGGCGATCCGGTTGCTATCAACGGCAAAGCCATGTCTCCGGCCACTTTGTTTACAGCACTCAATCAATACGGCCATGACAATGGCATTGGGCGCTTGGATTTGGTGGAAAACCGTTTTGTGGGCATGAAATCTCGCGGGGTTTATGAAACGCCCGGCGGCACTATTTTAAGTGTGGCACACCGTGCGATGGAGAGCCTCACGCTTGACCGCGAGGCGGCCCATCTCAAAGATTCACTCATGCCTAAATATGCTGAGCTGATTTATTACGGCTTTTGGTTTGCCCCAGAGCGCGAAATGTTGCAGGCTATGATTGACAAGTCTCAGGAACATGTTGAGGGCGTGGTTCGCCTCAAGCTTTACAAGGGTAATGTGATTGTGGTGGGACGCAAGTCTCCTAAGTCGCTTTATTCCAACGAGTTAGTGACCTTTGAAGATGATCGCGGCGCTTATGACCAGAAAGATGCAGCGGGCTTTATTAGGCTGAACGCGCTGCGCCTGCGGACATTGGCGGCGCGCAAACGCAACATGAGGTAAACAATAAACATGACTCAGTCGGCAAAAGGCATTTGCATTTTAGGCGCTGGCGGGCATGGGCGCGTGGTTGCTGATATCGCTGAGCTGTGTGGTTATTCAGACATCGAGTTTGTGGATGCGCGCTGGCCGGGGCAGAGCGAAAATCTGGCTTGGAAGGTGGTCGGCCGCAGCTTTGAAAATAGTAGCCAGGGATTTGAGCGCTTTGTGGCGCTGAACACCAATGGTTTGCGCTTGAAACTGGTGCAAGAAATGGTTGCAGCGGGCATTTCTATGCCAACGCTGGTGCATCCATTTGCCAGTGTTTCCAAACATGCCAAACTTGGCATGGGTTGTGTGGTTATGGCAGGCGCTGTGGTTAACGCGGGTGCCGTGCTAGGGCATGGTGTGATTGTTAATACTTCTGCCAGCGTTGACCATGATTGTGTGATTGGCGATGGTGTTCATATCTCACCGGGGGCGCATTTGGGCGGCGACGTTGAGGTTGGTGCAGAAAGCTGGATTGGCCTTGGTGCCAGCGTGCGCGAAGGCATTCACATTGGGACACGCTGCATGGTGGCAGCGGGTGCTGTGGTTATCACTCCTCTTGAGAGTGGAGTGCGGGTTCAAGGCGTTCCAGCTCGGGTGGTTGCCAGGGCTGACTGAGACGTTTGCTTCTCAATGCTGCACATGCTAAGGCCGCGCCAATTCCGCTCATTTTACAGAAAGTTGGCGCTCATATGAATCTGCGCAACATTGCTATTATTGCCCACGTTGACCACGGTAAGACCACATTGATCGACCGTTTGCTGGCACAATCCGGCACCTTCCGCGACAACCAAAAGGTTGCCGAGCGGGCCATGGATTCCAACGATTTGGAAAAAGAACGCGGCATTACCATTCTGGCCAAGGTCACTTCAGTGCAGTGGAAAGACACGCGCATCAACATTGTGGATACGCCAGGCCACGCCGATTTTGGCGGTGAAGTTGAGCGTATTTTGAATATGGTGGATGGTGCTGCCTTGCTGGTTGATGCTGCCGAAGGCCCGATGCCGCAAACCAAGTTTGTGTTGGCGAAAGCCTTGAAGCTGGGGCTTAAGCCCATCGTTGTAATCAATAAGATTGACCGCCCGGATCAACGTTATCAAGAAGTGGTGAATGAGGTGTTTGATCTCTTTGCGGCACTTGACGCAACGGATGAACAACTTGATTTTCCGATCATCTATGGTTCCGCCAAACTGGGCTGGATGAGCACTACGCCAGAAAAGCAAGCCGATGATATGTCTGCGCTGTTTGATATGGTGGTTTCACATTTCAAGCCGCCCGTGGTTGAAGAAGGCCCGTTCCGCATGTTGGTGACCACGATTGAAGCCAATCCATTTTTGGGCCGCGTTCTCACTGGGCGCATCCGCTCTGGCTCAGTGAAGGCCAATCAAGCCGTTCGCGCCTTGGGCCGTGATGGGACGGTGGTAGAAGTGGGCCGCGTTTCTAAAGTTCTTTCTTTCCGTGGGCTAGAACGCATTCCTGTCGAGCAGGCTGACGCTGGCGACATTATCGCAATTTCAGGCCTAACAACTGCGACAGTCGCTGACACCATTGCTGATCCCACAGTGACTGTGCCGATCCAAGCACAGCCGATCGATCCGCCAACTCTCACCATGACATTCCGCATTAATGACGGACCGCTGGCTGGCAAAGAAGGCGACAAGGTTCAGTCGCGCGTCATTCGCGAACGTTTGCTGCGTGAGGCTGAAGGCAATGTGGCTTTGAAAGTTACGGCTTCTGAAAATGAAACCGATGCCTTTGAAGTCGCTGGTCGTGGCGAACTGCAGCTTGGCATTTTGATTGAAGTGATGCGCCGCGAAGGCTTTGAGCTGACTGTTGGGCGCCCACGCGTGGTGTTCAAAACTGATGAAGCTGGCAATAGGCTGGAGCCAATCGAAGAAGTTATTGTTGACGTTGATGAGGCCTATACGGGGATTGTGGTTCAAAAGCTTTCTGAGCGTCGCGCCGAAATGCGTGACATGCGCCCATCTGGCCATGGCCGCCAGCGCATTGTGTTTCATGCGCCAACGCGCGGGTTGATTGGTTATCAAAGCGAGTTGATGGGCGATACCAGAGGCACGGCCATTATGAACCGCTTGTTTCATGCCTATGCACCTTATGTGGGCGACATTCCCGGCCGCCACACCGGCGCGCTATTGTCTAATTCTGATGGTGACGCTGTGGCCTATGCCATTTTCAACCTCCAAGATCGTGGCCCAATGTTCATTGAGCATGGCACCAAGGTTTATGCTGGCATGATTATCGGTGAGCATACACGTGGCAATGATCTTGAGCTCAATGTGATCAAGGGCAAAAAGCTGACCAACGTGCGCGCATCTGGCAAAGATGAAGCCGTGGTTCTCACGCCGCCGATCAAGATGTCTCTTGAAAAAGCGCTGGCCTATGTGGGCGAAGATGAACTCGTCGAGATAACGCCGAAATCCATCCGCTTACGCAAAATCCATCTTGATCCGAATGAGCGCAAGCGTTTGAGCCGCTCTAAGGAAGCAGCGGCGGAGTAACTATTCCGCCAGCGCCTTGCACGGCTCTAGGCTGATGCCGGGTTCGCCGATGCTGGAATCATAAGTCGGAATCCCGGTTTCGCAAACAAAGCCATCAGCCTTTTCATCGGCGGCCTTGCGCGCCGCGTCATTGGCGTTGGGGAAAGACCCGTTCACATAGTGCATCTGGCAGGCGGAGCCGTTGTCCAGCTTGTTCACCACCAGCCAAGTGCCCTGCTTGGTGGAATCCGGCTCAAGGGACACGGTCCATCGCAGGATGGCGGCAATGGGCTTTGCGTCCTTTACGCGCCATTCGATCTTGCTGCCGGCGGCATTGAAATGGTTGAAGCTCTTCATGCCCGAGCAATTCTTGTCATCCGACTTGCCAAAGGCGACGGAGTCACGGTCATCGCCCGATCTGATGAAAACGTCATAGCCGCCGTAACCCTTGCAGTGCCAGGCGCCGGCAAAGACCTCATTGTCGGCCTTCTCGGTCTGCTTGCATTTCTTGAGATCGATTTCGGTAAAGACCGATTTCACATCACCTGCGAGGACTGGTGTAGCGAGGCTTGCGATGCCGGCAACAATCATCAAGACTTTCATTTGTTGTGGCCCTCCAGAAAATAGCGAACGATGCTTTCATTTTGCACCACTTCCACCACTTTGTCGCGTGAGGTTTCACCTGATGCGAGCCGGAAGGACGACTTCGCAACACCAACTGCCTTGGCCAGTGTTTCAATCACTGCTGCGGTGGCCGCACCTTTTTCAAGAGGTTTTGATACTTTCAAAGCTAAGGCAATTTGCCCAACGGCGTTGGCCACAAGGCCCACGACTTCATCGCGGCCTGCCTTTGATGTGACGCGCAGGTGCAGGAACAATCCCTTTGGCGTTTGCCGCAAGGGCATTAGCGCGCAATTTGCAAGAAGAAATAGGGCAACAAGGATTGTTGCAGGAATGAGATGACGAGAAGAACCACTACAGGTGAGAAATCCAGTCCGCCCAAATCCGGCAAGACGCGGCGGATGGGGCCGAGGATCGGTTCAGTTAACACATAAAGTGCATGGCTGATTTGGCGCACCGAGGGGTTGGTGGTGTTGATAATGTTAAAGGACACCAGCCAGCTAATCACCACCGTGGCGAGGATTATATACCAATAAATATTGAGAACTTCGTAGGTCAGCCAAATTGCCGGGTTCATCATAAGCCTTTCGCGTTGTGTGTTTCATTTAAGCGTTGAGGCGCGTGGTTACAAGCCAGTCGTCTTGACCGTGTGCATGATGGCATTTAATACGAAGACACCTTTAAAAAGGGGCGGTAGCTCAGTTGGGAGAGCGCGGCGTTCGCAATGCCGAGGTCAGGGGTTCGATCCCCCTTCGCTCCACCATTTATTCCTAGTTAAGTCATTTAATCCACCGCTATTTGAAATACTGACCTGACCTGCTTTTTCTGAACTAGACGATATGAGAGTATTGAACTGGATAGGAGAAAAAAGATGGCAAGGAAGCGACTATTAGCGGAGTAGATGGTGACGAAGCTGCGCCAGATTGAAGTGCTGCAGGCATAGGGTGAGACAATTGCGATGGCCTGCAAGGAAGCCTAGAAGACAGAGCAGAGTGTTCGGGTTCAGGCCCGATTTCGCCCTCGTTCAGGCAAGATAGCTCATCAGTTTAAAATTGTGGCGATCTTATATTAAATTGCAAATGGAACCATTTGGGTTCTGGCGTGTTATGTTAGTGGTGCGCGATGCTCTTGTGCTTTTGGTCGACTTCTCGTTGATCGCTTTCGCCTCAAATAAACCCGGAAAAGTAAGTTTATCCATGGTCGTACCAATCAATTTTCATCCAGAGGCTGCAGGGCTAAGCCTGATGCTTGCGGTTATCGCTTCATCAGATGCACCGCTTGTTCTCTTGGATGGCCAACTCGCAGTAATAGCTGCAAGCGCCTCATTCTGCCGCGCCTTTCAAATCGATCCAGCAAGTGTGCCCGGTAAAAGGCTCTCCGAACTCGGGAATGGCGAGTGGGATGTTCCCCAATTGAATTCTCTGCTTGAAGCAACGGCTTCCGGAGCAGCAGAGGTTCAGGCTTATGAGTTTAGCCTCAACCGCAACGGACTGGCTCCAAGGTCTCTGGTTCTAAATGCGCATAAGGTCAAATACGACGACAAAGAACAGAGTCGCGTGCTGTTGGCACTTGCGGACGTAACCGAAGCCCGGGCTAATGACAAGATCAAGGACGACCTCCTGCGCGACAATGCGATTCTATTGAAGGAGGTCCAGCACCGGGTCGCCAACAGTCTCCAGATCATCGCAAGCATCCTGATGCAGAGCGCCCGCAGGGTGAACTCCGAGGAAACCCGTGGGCATCTCAATGACGCGCATGGCCGCTTGATGTCAATTGCCGCGGTTCAACAGCAACTTGCCGCATCAGGCCTCGGTAAGGTCGAACTTCGATCCTATTTCACGCAGCTCTGCAAAAGCCTTGGGGCATCAATGATCCCGACCACCGGCTGCTCACAATCGAGGTGTCAGTCGATGCCAGTGTAACCGATGGCAATACTTCCGTGAGCCTAGGGCTGATTGTGACCGAATTGGTTATCAATGCCCTTAAACACGCGTTCCCCGAAAATCGTTCGGGGAAAATCGTCGTCGATTATCGATCTCACGGCCCCAACTGGACATTGAGTATAAGCGATAATGGAGTGGGGATGCCTGCGCCCTCAGAAGGCGTTAAGCCCGGCCTCGGTACCAATATCATTGAAGCACTCGCAAAGAGTTTGGACTCCGAAATTAAAGTCGCAAGCGCAAATCCTGGCACAGCAATCTCAGTTGTACATGCTCAGCTTGCCGTGGTTCCCGTAGCTAGGATCGTGTGATGAAGTTGCAGAAATTGGAGCCGAAATGGGAACCTATCATCAATCCACGTTCAAATTGCTTTTTGCGGGAAACAGAATGATGAACAACGCAACTGTCTTGGTGGTTGAAGATCACCCGCTTATCCGGTTGAGCGCTATGGAGCTGGTTGAAGCCGCAGGATTCCATGCCATTGGGGCTGAGAATGCCGACGCAGCAATCGCTATCCTGGAAGCCCGAGCAGACATTCGCTTGGTATTCACCGACGTTGAAATGCCCGGCAGCATAGATGGATTGAAGCTCGCACACTATATCCGGGACAGATGGCCACCTGTACACTTGATAGTTGTATCGGGTAAAGGAATGCTAGATGAAAATGAATTGCCCGCTGGTTCCAGGTTTTTTTCTAAGCCTTATAGCGACAATACCATCGTAGCAGAGATGACGAGATTATTGGGCACATGAAATTTGGCACGACAGCAGTCGTCAACTGTTCAGATGACAACGCCGTCTAAGCAATCATAAAGCTGACGAACAAAAAACAAGTTCATCCAAATTAATTTCCTCATCTTCATTGATGCTCCTCCAGATAGAGACAGGTGTAGTCTTACTAATCTGGCGTTTTGCAGCAAAAATTTAATGCGTTGATTATAATTTCACGTCGCGCAAAACATCTGAGGATCTTAATGGTGAGTGGTTGGACTAACCGAATTCTTTCCACCAATGTTTGGCAATATCAATTCGGCGCGGAACCCAGACCTTTTTCTTTTTGCCGATGTAATCCATGAATTTGGCCAAGCCTAGGGCGCGCCCAGGGCGGCCCGCTAGGCGGCAGTGGAGACCCACCGTCATCATCTTGGGTGCGCCCTTTTTGCCCTCTTCATAAAGGCAATCGAATGTGTCTTTCAGGTATTGGTAAAAATGCTCACCCGTGTTGAAGCCCTGAGGTGTGGCAAAGCGCATGTCATTGGTGTCAAGCGTGTATGGTATGATGAGATGTTTTTTGCCGTCAGATTTGGGCAGGAAATAAGGCAGATCATCGGCATAGTCATCAGATGAATAAAGAAATCCACCTTCTTCCATTACCAATTTTGTAGTGTTCATCGAACAGCGGCCAGTGTACCAGCCCAGCGGGCGCTCGCCTGTTATCTCTTTGTGAATGCGGATGGCCTTCTCGATGGAAGCGCGCTCCATGTCTTCGGCCATGTCTTTGTGTTCAACCCATTTCAGACCATGAGACGCAATCTCCCATTTGGCTTTCTTCATGGCCGCTACTTGCTCAGGCGAACGTTGCAGCGCAGTGGCCACACCGTAAATGGTGACCGGAATTTTGCGGGACGTGAACATGTCATGCAGTCGCCAGAAACCAGCTCTCGCACCATATTCATAAATGGATTCCATGTTCCAGTGCCGCTGGCCAACCCAGGGTGCTGCACCAACAATCTCACTCAGGAAAGCTTCAGATGCGGCATCACCGTGAAGGATGTTGTTCTCGCCACCCTCTTCATAGTTTAGAACAAATTGCACGGCCACATAAGCGCCACCTGGCCATTTCGGGTTTGGCGGTTTACCGCCATAACCTTTCATGTCACGCGCATATTTTTCATGCTCAGCCATAGATTACTTTCCAGTATTCATGGCCCAAGGCCCATGTTGTGGGCCTTGCATGTCCATCCGCTCAAATCCATGCGCGCCGAAGAAATCGCGCTGGCCTTGAATAAGATTGGCCGAGCCACGGGCTTGGCGGTAACCATCAAAATAAGATAAAGCGTTGGATAGAGCGGGTGCTGGCTCACCGGATGCAGCACTGAGGGCCACAATGGCGCGCAGGGCCATGTGATCCTTCTTCATCATCTTGATGAAGGCTGGCACCATAAGTAAATTGCCGGCGTTGGTTTTGCTATACGCTTTGGTAATCTCGCCAAGGAATTGAGAGCGAATGATGCAGCCGGCGCGCCAGATGGCCGCTGCAGTGCCCAGGGGCAAATTCCATTCATATTGTTTTGATGCGGTTTCCAACACGGCGAAGCCTTGTGCATAAGCGGCGATCTTGCCGGCATAAAGAGCGCCTTCAAGTTGCTTCAAAATTTTTGCTCGCGATGCCTTGCTGATTTTTTTGTGCGGAATTTTATAGGCTTTCTCAGCTTTCACGCGTTCATCTTTCATCGATGAAATAATGCGCGCATCAACGGCCGCTTCTATGGCTGAGGCATTGACGCCTAAAGTTTGTGATTCAATGGCCGCCCATTTGCCAGTACCCTTTTGGCCAGCGCGGTCAACGATCACATCGACCAGCGGCTTTTTGGCTTTGGCATCAATCACGCTGAGCACCTTCTGGGTGATTTCAATCAGGTATGAATTCAATCTGCCCTTATTCCAGTTGTGAAAAACTTTGGCAATCTCTGCGGCCTTCATGCCGAGGCCATCACGCATTAAGCCATAAATTTCGGAGATCATCTGCATATCGCCGTATTCAATGCCG
>PLXI01000219.1:0-238 GCA_003151375.1 Hyphomicrobiales bacterium | reverse complement strand
TTGCCACCCACCATGATAGAGGGGCCGTGCCTAGCACCTTCTTCGCCACCCGAAACGCCCATGCCAATGAAATTGAGTTGGGAGTTTTTAAGTTCTTCAACGCGGCGCATCGTGTCATGAAAATTGGCGTTGCCGGCATCGATGATAATATCTTGTGCCTGCATGAGGGGTTGAAGATGTGAGATTACCTGATCGACCGCGGGGCCAGCCGTAATCAAGATGATCACAGGTCGCGGTG
>PLXI01000280.1:2601-3821 GCA_003151375.1 Hyphomicrobiales bacterium | reverse complement strand
CAACAGTGGTTTTCAACGCTTCTGGCGCAAGCGGTTCAACATTGTCTATGCGCTCTAGCGCGGCGGCTGCATATTTTTCTTCGCGCTCAATGCCAATGAAATATCTGCCTAATTGGCGCGCCACGGCACCTGTGGTTCCTGTGCCAAAGAAGGGATCAAGTACGACATCGCCTGCGTTGGTTGATGATAGCAACACGCGCTGCAACAAGGCCTCAGGCTTTTGGGTTGGATGAAGTTTGTTACCTTCAGCATTTTTCAAACGCTCACCGCCAGTGCACAATGGCAAAGTCCAATCACTGCGCATTTGCACATCGTCATTGAAGACTTTCATGGCGTCATAGTTGAAGGTGTATTTTGCACCTTGTTCTTTGCTGGCCCAGATTAAAGTTTCATGTGCATTGGTAAAACGGCGGCCGCGAAAATTTGGCATCGNNCGCCCACGCGGAAGATGTTGTGATATGACCCAATCACCCACAACGCGCCGCCGGGCTTTAAGACGCGGTTGCATTCGGAAAGCCACGCTTTGGAGAAAGAGTCATAGCTGGCCATCGAATCAAATTTATCCCAATCATCATCAACGGCATCGACTTTTGATTCATCGGGGCGCTTGAGATCGCCGCCAAGCTGCAAATTATAAGGCGGATCAGCAAACACCAGATCAATTGAGGCAGTGGGAATTTTTTTAAGTTGCTCAAGGCAATCGCCAATCAAAACTTGATCGAGCAGTGGCTTTACATCCACTTTGAAAACTGTACCCATAGACAACTCCACACACTGACTTGGGAGGGTTATGAGTCCTTGGAGTCTCCGTGTGAATCCTTGAGTGAATTCATGGTTAATTTGCGAATGGGTGCGAAGCTGTTGCGATGCTCTGTGCACGGACCATGTTGTGCTAAAGCAGCGGCATGAAATTCTGTGCCATAGCCTTTGTGCCTGGCAAAACCATAAGCCGGAAAGGCTTTATCCATTTCGATCATCAAGCGGTCTCGCGTGACTTTTGCGATAATCGAAGCTGCGGCGATGGAAAGTGATTTGGCATCACCGCCGATAATGGTTTGCGTGGCACAGAATAATTTCGGTGCGCGGTTGCCGTCGATCAAGGCCAGTGTGGGTCTAGATTTGAGGGCTTCAACAGCGCGGCACATCGCCAGATAGGTGGCTTGCAAAATGTTGATTTCATCAATCTCTTGCGCGGATGCAAGGCCAATGCCCACCTCTGC
>PLXI01000280.1:0-2591 GCA_003151375.1 Hyphomicrobiales bacterium | reverse complement strand
TGATGGCGTGGCCGGAGGCGCGTTCAAATTCAAGGGTGGGTGCCAGCTTCATTGCCAATGCATATTCCAATCACTATGATTCAGCCATGGCTTATCAAGTGAAGTCGGCCCGCCGTTATGTGGGCCTGATTGTGGTGGTGTTGTGGGTGGCATCTTTGGCGCTGCCTGTCGCAACTTTCGTCAATGGCGCTTATGGTTATTGCCCGGGGTTTCTGGTGGCGGGTGTTGGGCTTATTTTTGGATGGGCGGCTTTGCAATTCGGTGCTTTTGCAAACTTGATATTACTGGTGCTCTGCGGGCTACTATTTTTTAAGCGGCGAGCTTCGATGATTGCAGCTTGTATCATGGAAATTTTGGCGCTGACCAGTTTCACTTGGAATGATTTTCCGAGCGATGCTGGCTCCAATCCGATCGCGCATTTTGATTCAGGCTTTTATGTCTGGCAGGTGGCGATATTGCTGCTTACGATTTATGCGCTTGGCGAAAAACGCTTTATTGCTAGCGGGAAAATTATCGCCTAGAGCAGATGACTTATCATAGAACCACTATCCTCTCCATCACCGCCCTTGTGGCGGTGAACCAGAATCACGAACTCTGCGCAAGATTTTCTGGATGGCAGGGACGAAGCCCTGCCATGGAGAGATTGGGAATGGGGCCATTTAAACTCATTCCGCTCTAACCCTCAATCTTGCTGAAATCCGCCACTTCTGCTGTGGCCTCACGAATGCGGTTCAGCAGGCGCAGGCGGTTGGTGCGGAAGGTTTGGTCTTTGTCATTCACCGTCACCTGATCAAAGAACGCATCCACCGGAACGCGCAATTTCGCAATCGCCTTCATCGCGGCTTCAAAATCCTCGGACTCGATGGCTTTGCGGGCTTGGGCCGCGGATTGCGAGATAGCCGTATGCAAGGCTTTTTCTTCGCCCTTGATCAGCTGTTGGGTGTTCACATCGCCGGTGTAAGACATATTGTCTTTCTTCTCTTCGATCTTGAGAATGTTGTTGGCGCGTTTGACGCCAGCGAGAAGGTTTTTGCCGTCGTCGGTGTTGAGGAATTTTGACAAAGCATCAACGCGGCGCGTGACCATCAACAGATCATCCTGCCCGCCCAGTGAGAACACAGCGTCGATGAGATCATGCCTTGCACCTTGGTCTTTGAGATAGACTTTCAGGCGATCTGCGAAGAAGTCGAGTAAGTCATGGATGTCAGCTATGGCTTGATCTTTATGAAATTCTTCGGCTCCCTTGCCGTAGCCTTGCACATATGCATCCAAAGTAAGAGCCAGTTTTGGCAAACGCCTGGAGACATCCTTAAACGGCTTTGCGATTTCCTGAGTTTCAGTGCGAGCGAGTTTCGCGGAAATTCTGCCGTGCGCGTACGCAATTGGTACTCCGATTCCGAGTCGAAGTGATTGCTCGATTGCGATGCGGATCACACCCAGCGCCGCTCTCCTCAGCGCATATGGATCCTTCGAACCTGTCGGCTTTTCATCAATGGCCCAGAAGCCCACGAGCATATCCAGCTTGTCCGCCAATGCTACAGCCTGACCGACTTTGGAAACCGGAATGGAATCACTCGGCCCTTGCGGCTTGTAGTGATCTCTGATGGCGTCAGCCACTTCGGCGTCCACGCCTTTATCCAACGCATAATAGCGGCCCATCAAGCCCTGCAATTCGGGGAACTCGCCCACCATGCCTGACACAAGATCGGCCTTGCTCAACCTTGCCGCCAACTTAGATTTTTCAACATCAGCGCCAATGGCTTTGGCAATCTTTCCCGCGAGCGCTTCGATGCGTTTGACACGTTCGCCCTGTGAACCGAGCTTGGCGTGGAAGGTGATTGAATCCAGCTTCGGCAGATTATCTTCAAGCTTGGTTTTGCGGTCTTGATCCCAGAAGAATTTGGCATCGCTCAACCGTGCTGCAATCACCTTATTATTGCCGCGAATGATTTCCTTGCCGCCGTCAGTGGCTGCGATGTTCGAGACCAAAATATATTTATTGGCCAGAGTGCCATCAGCATTTTTCAGGCAGAAACATTTTTGATTGTTCTTAATCGTGGTGATGATGACTTCAGGCGGCACAGACAAGTTGGCCGCATCAAACTCACCCATCAACACCACGGGCCATTCGACCAGCCCTGCGGCTTCTTTCAGTAATGCTTCATCTTCAATCAGCTCTAACCCCTGCGCCATCGCCAAGTTCTTGGCATCATGGCGGATGGTTTCGAGACGCGCTTGTTCATCCACAATCACATGGGCTTTGCGCAAGAGCTCATCATAACCTTCAAAGCGCTTAACGGTGATCTCACCCTTGGACATGAAACGATGGCCGCGCGTGGTGTTGCCACTGTGAATGCCTTCCACTTCGAGCGGCACAACTTCACCATCAAAAGTGCAGATAATGGAATGCAGCGGGCGCACCCAGCGCACCGGATTGCCCGGCAGCCAGCGCATGGATTTGGGCCAAGGCAGCTTGGCCATGGCTTCGGGCAGAATTTCCGCCAGCACCAGTCCGGTGTCGCGGCCTTCGCGCTCGATCACCGCCATATAGACGTCGCCCTTGGGCGTCTTTTCGATCTTGAGCTGGTCTT
>PLXI01000137.1 GCA_003151375.1 Hyphomicrobiales bacterium | reverse complement strand
AAAAAAGTTTCGACCTCTTACGTTCAGCGGCGCTTGGGCGTGGGTTACAACAAGGCAGCCACGTTGATTGAACGCATGGAGCAAGAGGGGGTTATTTCTTCTCCTAACAGCCAAGGCAAACGAGCCATTCTGGTACCGGGCGAAAGTGCTCACATTTAGCTGAACGGTTGGCCCCAATTTGGCCCGCTTGTTTTTGCAAGATGCAAACTTGATATTTGAAATTGGATAGAGGATTCCTATCGCTATGATGAAAACATTGTTCCGGCTTGTAATAGTAGCTTTTGCCGCGCTCATTTTGGTGGGCGAAGCAGCCTATGCTAAAGCTCCGGCCATCGCCTTGAATGGCGAACAGCAGGCCGCAATTGGCCGTATCAATGCTTATCTGAATTCTTTTCAAACGCTTAAAGGCGATTTTTCGCAGGTTGGCTCAAAAGGCAATGTAGCGACTGGTGTCCTGTATATTTCCAAACCCGGCAAATTGCGGTTTGATTACAGTGGCAACCCCACTTTGATTATTTCTGATGGGCGCTGGCTGACCATGATGGACAGGAATCGCATGCGCGGTGACCAGTTCCCCCTTTCAGCAACGCCGCTTCGCCTTGTGGTTTCACCCCAAGTGGACTTGCTGTCGGAGACAGATGTGATAGCCATGGATACCCACGATGGTCTGACCAGCGTTACCCTACAAGACCGTAAGGACAGTCTTGGTGGAGGCTATATCACTTTGATTTTTGATGAAAAACTGAAGCAGCTTAGCCAATGGACGGTTGTTGATAGCAAAAACCGCCACACCAGCGTCCAGCTGTCGCACCTTGAATATGGTGATAAATTTGATCCTAAACTCTTTGTAACCGGTGATCTCAATAAATAAAGCAACTAAGCCTGCTTGCTAGGTGCCACTAAGGCATGGCATCACAACGCTATGGGATTTCGATTAGCCACTTGGAACATTAATTCGGTTCGCCTGCGTATTGGTTTGGTTGAGCGGTTACTGAAAGAGCATCAGCCAGATATTTTGTGTCTGCAGGAAACCAAATGCCCACATGGGCAATTTCCGTCCAAATCTTTGCATGAACTGGGCTATATCCACATCGCTGAATTTGGCCAAAAAGGCTATCATGGAGTGGCTATTGTTTCGCGACTGCCGTTTAGCGAACAACATAGCCATAACTTCTGCAACAAGGGTGATAGCCGCCATGTGAGTGTTAGATTTGAGGGCAAGCTACCGTTCACATTGCATAATTTTTACGTGCCCGCCGGCGGCGATGAACCTGATCCTGAAGTAAACGAGAAGTTCGCCCATAAGTTGGCTTTCCTTGAAGAAATGGAAGCTTGGTCAAAATCCCACGTCGCAGCAAAGGGTGGCGAGGCGATCATTGTCGGTGATTTAAACGTGGCACCACTGGAGCACGATGTATGGAACCACAAGCAGTTGCTCAAAGTTGTTTGTCACACACCAGTTGAGACAGAACGCTTTGCCAAGGTTATGACTGCAGGAAATTGGGTTGATGTGATGCGCAACCATGTGCCACCTTCTGAAAAGCTCTATACGTGGTGGAGTTATCGCAGTGCCGATTGGCAGGCCGCAAACAAAGGCCGCAGGTTGGATCATGTTTTGGCAACACCGGGCCTTGCCAAGCATGCAAAATCACTCGCCGTTATCAGAGAAAGCCGCGGCTGGACGCAAACCTCAGACCATGTGCCCGTGATCGTCGATTTCGAATAGCACTAGCTTAAGTCTGCAAAACTACGCGACTTCAGCAACATCGCCTTAATAGGCTCAAGCTCACGCAAATGATGGCCAAGCCTGTCGCTGAGATTTTGCAATACCTTTGCGCCAAACGCTGGGTATTCCTTGCTTACGCGCAAGAACAGTTCATGGCTTATACGCAAGCAAAAAACAGTACCAACAGCTTTTGCGGTGATCGAATAGGGGCCGGAATTCAACATCGCCAACTCGCCAAGCAATGCGCCAGGCTCTGCCGTTGCAAGTTGGGTTTCTGTAGTGCTGAGTTGGGCTCTGCCATCCAGAACCAAAAAAACCGCGCGCGCTTTTTTACCCTGCGTGATTATGTCTTCACCTGAAGCGAATTCCTGCTTTTCAGCGGCAAAGCAAAGCACCTGCATGGCCACGGGATCGCAGTCCCGAAATATGGGCAACTCTCTCAAAGAATCGGAATCAGCCCTAATGCTCATGTTTAGGCTTTTGCCCACTAACACAACCAAAGATCAAGGGATCAGTTTGTAACCNNGAAACTCCTGCATTATAGCCCCAAACATCTTGCAGCAACGTCTCGCGGCCAATCGGCTGTTCGCCGGCACGGTAAAGAAACTTGATAATGGAAGTTTCTTTTTCAGTGAGCCTTATTTTCTTGTTGTCGTTGCGCAGCAACATTTTTGAAGCGGGCTTGAATTGATAGGGCCCTACTTGGAATACCGCGTCTTCGCTTTGTTCGTGCTGACGCAAATGCGACCTTATGCGCGCCAAAAGAACTGCAAAGCGAAATGGCTTTACGACATAGTCATTGGCACCTGAGTCCAGCCCCAAAATAGTATCTGCGTCAGATCCCTCTCCAGTAAGCATGACCACTGGCCCTTTATAGCCGTTGCGTCTCATGAGTTTGCAGGCTTCGCGCCCGTCCATGTCCGGTAAGTTTACATCCAGTAAGACGAGGTCTGCCGGCTCGGCTTTCAGGGCTTTTACGCCTGCTGTAGCCGTTGGCGCATCTGAAACGCTGAATTCCTCGTGCAATGAGAACTGATCTTTCAGTGCTTCACGCAATGCATCATCGTCATCAACAATCAGGATTTTCTTGGCACTGGACATTTTTCACCGCCGTGTTTTTGCTATATGTTGCGCCGCTATATAGAGAACACCGTTAGTTCATAGCAAGGCTGGGTATTGGTAAACGCTCTCACACATATTCACATTCACGCTATCTCAGACAGGGTCAGCCACGGCGTTTTACGCATTGGAAACTTGTCCTTTCCTTGCTTATTAGGCAAAAACGGCCGGACGTTCCGAAAACGTGAGGGCGACAGTAAAAGCCCACGTGGGTCTTGGCACCTCACTGATTTTTATTATCGGCCAGACCGGGTTTTGCGATTTCCACTGGCCAAGCGCTTGAACCCGTCAGACGCCTGGTGTGATACTCCGGGCCAGAAAGATTATAATCGTAAAGTGGTATTGCCCTTCACCTCTAGCCATGAAAACCTTTGGCGAGACGATGAGGCCTATGACATTCTCATCACAACCAACCATAATCTGCGCCCACGCATACAAAACGCTGGTAGTGCCATATTTCTGCATTTGTGGCGCAAAGGGGCGACGAGTACTGAGGGCTGCATCGCTTTGCGCCGCCGCGATATGTTGATCGTTTTATCCAAGACTAAGGGTAGGCGTTATTTAGTGATCTGAGGCCTTCCGCCAAAAATGGCTGAACCGACGCGCACATAAGTAGCACCTTCTGATATGGCCAACTCATAATCACTGCTCATGCCCATCGAGAGTTGTTTAAGGCCGTGACGCGCCACCATTTGAGCCAGTTGCCTGAAGTAGGGCTGCGGGTTTTCATCGGCAGGCGGAATGCACATCAGCCCTACAATATCTAAGCCATATTCTCCTTGAACCAACTTTAGAAAATCATCCAGAGCTTCCGGCATAACCCCAGCCTTTTGCGGCTCATGGCCGATATTGACCTGAACAAAACAGGGTAGGGCCTTATCTTGTTTTTTCATTTCAGCGGCTAAGGCTTGGGCAATTTTGGATCGGTCAACCGTTTGGATCACATCAAAAAGCTTAACGGCATCTGCCGCCTTATTACTTTGCAAGGGGCCAATGAGGTGCAGTTTTAAATCGGGGTAGCGCCGCCGCAGATCAGGCCACTTGTTTTGTGCTTCTTGCACACGGTTTTCACCAAAGATGCGCTGGCCG
>PLXI01000259.1 GCA_003151375.1 Hyphomicrobiales bacterium | reverse complement strand
ATTTGCCGATGCGACGCTCGGTTTCCTGAGTGAAAAAGTTCCTCGTAATTGGGCGGACCTCTTTTATTCGGTCACCGACTATTTCCGCATCATCAACCCCAAGTATTTTCGGGTTGTGACTTGAACGGGGTATAGTAGACACCCAATCATGTGTGACTTTCGCAATGCTTTGAACATTGACTCAAAGGCCAAGTTTCCCTATGACATCCATCAACGGCAAAAATGCCGTATTGCAGCAGAGTAGCTGCGTTCACATCAGTGGCAACACGGCCATCGTCTCGCTACCTCAGAATGAGGAGTGATCGGATGGTTCTTTGATTATCCCTTTTCAATAATACGCGGCACATTGGTTCTGTTGAGCCAATCGGCGTGATTTTCGCTGTCTTGACGTCAATCAAACAGACCCGCATCGATATGCTGGTCATAAAAGGGAGTCTGATAATGTTTAAGGATATCAAACAAATCAAAACCACGCGCCGCACAGTTCTTGGCGCAGCACTTGGCCTTGGTGTGGCTGCTGGCTTCGGTGGCTTGTCGCGAGCATTTGCTGCTGACGACATTGCGGTAGGCGCGATCTACGATCTCACCGGTGGCTTGAACATTTACGGTATTCAACAGAGCCGCGCAATGCATTTGGCGGTTGATGCCATCAATGCAAAAGGCGGTCTCCTCGGCCGCAAGCTGAATGTGATCGAAAGTGACTCACAGTCGGAACTTCCAAAGTTCACGCAATATGCAAATACTCTGATCCTCCGCAACAAAATTCAAGTTCTGTTTGCAGGCCTGACCAGTTCTGCGCGCGAAGCCATGCGACCCATCGTCAGGGAAAAGAAGGTGCCATACTTCTACAGCGCTTTGTATGAGGGCGGCGCATGTGACAAGCAGACGTTCATTACTGGCGCTTCTGCATCGCAGCAAATGAGTGTCCTGATTGAATGGGCTATCAAGAAATACGGGCCAAAGATTTATATCATGGCACCTGATTACAATTTCGGCACCATCTCGGCACATTGGGTTGAAACTTATGCCAAACAGCTTGGCGGTGAAGTTCTGGGATCGGATTTCTTGCCGCTCACAGTCACGGACTATGCCCCAACAATCCAAAAAATTCAGGCTGCAAAACCAAATTTTGTTGTGACACTTCCAGTGGGTGCCAATCAAACCGGCTTCCTCGAACAGTTCGCAGCGGCGGGCCTGAAAAAGCAGATGGGTATTGTTTCGACCAACTATGGCTCGGGCAATCAGCAGGTCGTGGTATCGCCTGACGCTGGTGAGGGCATCGTGGCCTCACAGGAATACTTCATGTGGATTGAAGGTGCTGGCAATGATGCCTTCAAAGCTCTGTGGAAGGCGAAATATGGCCTCGACGAGCCCATCATTTCAGAAGCTGCATCGACATGGAATGCCGTGAACCTGTGGGCCATAGCGGTCGAAAAAGCAGGCTCTACCGAAAATGACAAAGTCATCGCGGCACTTGAAAGCGGACTGACCTTTGAAGGTCCGAACGGGCTCGTTACATTGCAACCGAAGTCGCACCATTTGAAGCAGAACATTTACATTGTTCAAGGCAACCGTGACCACGGCTTTGATGTGATCAAGACTTATGAGTCGGTTGCACCGAGCTTCGAAGACGAAAAATGCGATCTGATTGCCAATCCTGCAACCGCAGAGGCTTTCACGCCTTAAGAAAAGCTACACGTGGTCTCTCCCTAGACCAAACTTCGGCGCAAGCGCAGACTATCTATCGCTTGCGCCGATTTTCCAATCGGGAACATTGAAACTGAACTTGAATACAAAATGCGATCAAGCATGCCTTCAGACATGCGGTCGCAACTTCTGGATTGGGACGTGATCATTCGCCAGAAGGACTGGAGGAGGCGGTTATGGAAATTGATTATCTTTTGGTGGTGTTGCTGTCGTCACTGACCAGCGCATCCGTACTCATTATCGCCACGCTTGGCTTAGCCGTCATCTTCGGCTTGATGGGTGTTGTCAATCTCGCCCATGGCGAGTTCATTATGTTTGGCGCCTATACAGCGCTGGTGGTCACACGCAGTGGCGTTCCGTTTTCGATCGCCGTCATCGTCGCTGCTCTGGTCACTGCTCTCTTCGGTGCGATTGTCGAAAGAGTCATTATCCGGCGGCTCTATGGACGTCTTCTCGATACATTGTTGGCGACTTGGGGCTTGAGCCTTGTTCTTTATCAATCGGCTGTTCTGATTTTTGGTAGCGTTACACCTGGCATTGGGATGCCACAATCAAATGTGCGCATCGGAGACTACACGATTTCAAGCTATATGCTGTTTCTGCTTGGCGTTGCTATCGTCCTCGTCCTCGCACTTTATTGGCTGCTGACCAAAACCGGCTACGGCATTGTTGCCCGTGCGGCCATTCAAGACAGTGAAACAGCATCCGCCATTGGCATCGAGTCGGGCCGAATTAATACTATGACCTTTGCCTTGGGGTCTGGGCTGGCGGGCTTTGCGGGGGCGATACTCCTGCCAGCTGTACCTGCTACGCCAGGCATGGGCTTTGCATTTGTCATCAAGGCATTTCTTACAGTCGTTGTTGCTGGTCCTGTAACACTCACTGGAACTGTTCTTGCTGGCGGCCTTCTCGGTTCAGCGGCAAACATTGTCGCAAGTTTCTGGACAACGGTTGCTGGCAACATTGTGTTCTTCATGTTGACGATGGGATTGCTCAGACTTTATCCCAACGGCATCACCGCACGCTGGAACCGGAAGCTTTAGTTTTATGGAAACGACAATGACAATATCCACGCAACCCGATCAACAGGCCAATTCCAGAATTGGGAAAGCAATTGCTTGGTCAGACCTCATCTCTATCGCCGCCGCTGTTTTTGTGCTGCTCATTATCTCATTGATCGTCGATCCTTACCTTGCCTATGTCGCGACCTCTTGGGTGATCTTCGGTATTGTAGGCCTCAGTCTCGATCTGGTGTGGGGGCGGGCTGGCGTATTGAGCCTCAGCCAAACGGCATTCTATGGGTTGGGCGGTTATGCCGGCAGTATTGCTGCGATCAATTTCTCTTATCTGACGGGTAACACGCTAATCTGGTCATTGCCGGTCGGCATGCTTGTCGGAGGAGTTGTCGCTGCTTTCATAAGTTGGATTATTTTCTACGGCCGTATGGGCGTGCTGCAAACGACAATTCTTACATACACCTTCACTCTCGTCCTCTGGACGGCAACCGTTTCATTCTCGACGAAAGTGGGCAAGGCTGTTGTCGGTGGTGACAATGGCATGTCCAATATTCCACCTATGATTCTAGGGCTGGGCGATGCGGCAAAGCAACTTGAGCCCAACGCGATGCTGGTGACCGTCGTGCTGATTGCCGCAATTCTTTATGCTCTATGCAAGGCACTCGCTAAGTCACCCTTCGGATTGATCATTGATTGCATCAGACTTGATCCTGTTAAGGCGGAACTCCTTGGCTATGATATAAGGCGTTATCAACTCATTCTGTTTACGATTGCGGGCGGCATCGCTGGGCTTGCTGGGTCTTTATTTGCGGCTTGGTCCAACTACCTCAACCCTTCAATCTTTAACGTACAAGAAGCCCTTTCGATCCCAATCTATGTTCTGGTGGGAGGCAGAGGAACACTCGTTGGCGCCTTCGTCGGAGCATTGGCTGTCGGTGGACTTTCGTTTTGGTTAGGCGGGGGGGTCATAGGGGGGCAGACGACCTTGGTTATGGGCGTCTGCCTCATCCTTCTTGTCCTCTTTATGAAGTCGGGTCTCTTGGGAGGACTGGCACAATTGTTCGCGCTGTTTCGATCAAAGCGCGAGGCTAAGCAGGCTCCAATCGATCAAACAGAACAGAGGGTCAAAATTGATTTCGACCTCTTGGACAAGATCAGACTTCACGCGAATACGAACAGCCAAAGTGTCGAACTTTCTTCAGTTGATGCCTTGAAGAGTTTTGGTGGCGTTACCCCGGTTAATAGGGTCACACAATCATTCAAAAAGGGCAAAGTGCGCTGCGTCATCGGTCCCAACGGCGCAGGCAAGAGCTCATATCTCAAAGCTTTGGCGGGCACATACAAGCTGGATGCAGGTCAGATCAAATTTGGCCAACGTGACATTACGCATGCTGATCCCTTTGATCGCGTGCGTCAGGGTCTCGGGATCAAGATGCAAAAGGCGCAAGTCTTCGATGATCTCGACGTCCGAACTAATTTATGGATTGCAGCTTACAGCCGAGATCGCAATCGAGAAGAAGCTGACCGGGTCTCTGGGGGCATGCTCAAAATGCTGGGCATGGTAGCGCAAGGCTCCAAGCCTGCGAGCCAACTCTCTCATGGTGAACAGCAATGGCTTGATATCGGCATGGTGCTTTGCCTTTCACCTGATGTGATGCTCTTCGATGAACCGGCTGCCGGTATGACTAAAGATGAACGCCGCCAACTCTCGCAACTCATTAAGACACTCTCCAAATCTGCCGCCGTTGTTGTGGTTGAACATGACATGGATTTTGTTCGTACACTCGATGCGGACGTGACAGTGCTTCATCAAGGTGAAGTGTTTGCGCAGGGCGATATTGAAGTTCTGCGTAAAGATGAGCGCATCCTGGACATCTATCTTGGGAGGCGCAAGCATGTTCAAGCTCACTAACGCCACCGGGGGTTACAAAAAAACGACAATCATTCGCGATGTTTCTTTATCGATTGCAGAAAATGAAATTGTTGCTCTGCTCGGCCGAAATGGCGCGGGAAAAACTACCGTCATTAAATATGCCATGGGTCTCATTGATGCTTTTGGCGGCAGCACATCCATTGATGGAAAGGAGTTGCCAGTCTCGACGGCCAAACGTGTGAAGGCTGGCATTGGTTACGTGCCGCAAGGGCGAAACGTGTTTCCGCGCCTGACGGTTCTCGAGAATGTTGCCGCTGCGGCAATTGCCTGCGGTCACAATAGAAAAGATGCCGAAGAGCGCGCCTTGAGTGATTTTCCTATGTTGAAACCAAAGGCTAGCGTGCTTGCGAGCAGTTTGAGCGGCGGACAGCAGCAAGTTCTGGCGATTGCACGTGCCTTGGCAACCAAACCCCGTATTTTGATTTTGGATGAACCAACAGAAGGCGTGCAACCGTCCATCGTCGATGAAATCGCGGAAGTCATTCGCAAACTGAACAGAGACAAGGGGCTTGCTGTACTTGTTGCCGAACAGGACTTGGACTTCTGTCTGTCGCTCGCCGACCGGGCTTATGTCTTAGACAAAGGTGTTATCGCGCGTGAAGCCACCAAGTCAGAAATCCTCAGTGACATGGAACTCCAGCATGAACTTCTTGGAGTTTGAGATGAAGAAAACGCCGCCAACCTGGTCTCTGCAATCCCTTCAAATCTATCGTCACAGCCGTGGGTGGCCTGAACTCTCGCCGGAAATGGCCGAAAAAGTGGTGCTGGCCATTCATGATATCCAAGATCATTACGATGGTGAAGTCTTCAGCTCGTCGGCTGAACCAGCCTTCTTGTTTCAACCGATGATGCAGAAGGTAAAAGATAATGGTTGATTTGACACTCACGCATAAGGAGATATCTGAGCTTTCGGCATTGATGGCCTCTGGTCAGGTTTCAGCACGGGAAATCGTAGCTGCATTTGTTTCAAACCTTGAGCTGCACAATGCCACAACCAATGCCTTCATTGCCGCCGACGCTGAGAGGGCTTTGGCTCGTGCATCAACGTTAGATGCGTTGCGTGGCACTGGCAAGACCATGGGCGTGCTCTCTGGCATTCCCTTGGCAGTTAAAGACAATTATTTGACGCTAGACTTCCCCACAACTGCGGGCTCTCGCGTTTACGACGCCAATCCGCCTAAGTCAGATGCGCGCGCTGTTGCGCTTTTGCGTGAAGCGGGAGCCATTGTGCTTGGCAAGACCAACATGCACGAGTGGGCCTACGGTGCCACTAACAAGATTTCGGCAAAAGGCCCAACACGGAATCCTTGGAATACGCAACACATTACAGGTGGCTCCAGCGGTGGTTCTGCTGCGGCCCTAGCAGCTCGCATTGTGCCAGCAGCGCTGGGCAGTGATACAGGGGGTTCAATCCGCATTCCCTCTTCAGGATGCGGTGTTTGTGGCATCAAGCCTTCCTATGACTTTGTCAGTCGGGAGGGGGTGCTGCCCTTATCGTGGTCTCTCGATGCGGTTGGCCCCATGGCAACATCAGCAAGAGATCTTCGAATACTATTGAGTGCGATGATCGATGGAGCAGGGCTGGGGTTCAATGGCGACACAACTCGCATCCCTGCGGCGAAGCGAAAAATGCGACTCGGAATTCCCGTCGGTCAGGGTTTTGAGTTGGCCGACGATGTCCGGAGCGCTTTTGAAACAGCTCAGAAGGTATTCGCGGAATTAGGCGCTGAAATCGTTCCCGTGGAAATCTCAGAAATGATGGAAGGCTTTGCGGCCTGGAAAACCATTCTCCATTCTGAAGCTACAGCGTTTCATGCAAAATTTCTGTCCGAACGTCCAAACGAATACGCAGATACTGTGAGAATTCAACTCGAAGCTGGTCGCTGCATTACCGCTGCGGACTATTTGAATGCGCAACAATACCGTCGCGGGTTCAACCACAAGCTTGACCTTGCAATGACCGGATATGACGCGTTCATCTATCCAACACTGCCAGTGACTGCACCAATGTTGGACGAAGAAGCTTTGCACTTCGAAGGTGTGACGGTCTCCGCACAGGATTCGATGACCTATGTGGCTTGGTTTGCAAATCTGGCTGGTCTACCCGCACTGTCAATTCCTTGTGGATTTGGAAAGCAGGGCTTGCCTATTGGGTTGATGCTCATGGGTCGGTTTGGAACAGATTTCGACCTGCTGGGACTGGGGGAATTGTTCCAGACAGCAACAGACTGGCATCGTCGGGTTCCCGCCCTCGCCAGTCATTCCTCTTCATGATTTTTTGTGCCAACTTACTATTTCAGTGTGAGGTCGCGTATGACGATTGCCATTAATACGGGAAACACTACGGGGGATGAAGACGGCATTTCTATCGGGGTGCTTTTTTCTCAAACCGGACCTATGGCGGTTACGGAGATTGCCCACCTTAAAGGAACACTCTTGGCCATCGAAGAAATCAATGCGTCAGGTGGTGTGAACGGTCAGAAATTCCTACCAATTATCGAAGAGCCAGCTTCGAACCCTGCGGCACCATCTGATTGGCTGTAGCGCCTGTGTAAATGACATTGGCGGCCAGTCTTAAGGAAGGGCTCGACGGCCTGCTCATAGCTGACGACCGCGAACGCGCGCGTCCAGTCCGTGCCCCACAAGAATGACGCACGCTTTGGGTCGACATTTGCCGCATCGGCGGGCGACGGCAACCAATTTCGGGTGCTTGTCGCCCATCGCCTTGCGCGAGATCCGTTCAACCCGTTTTGTCATTTCCGCTGCCGCCCGCCGCGAAAACGTCATGAGCAGGATCCGCCGCGGATCGGCGCCGTTGACAATGAGGTGGGCGACCCGGTGCGCCAGGGTGTTGGTCTTGCCTGAACCGGCGCCGGCAATCACCAGAAGCGGACCACCGAAGGACCCCTCTAATTCAGCAACGCCATGTTCGACGGCATGGCGCTGTTCCGAATTGAGGTCATCGAGATATGCAGCAGTCAGGGACATGGTCGAATCAACCGGCGGACGGGATCAGACGATCTCGGATTCCTAGATTATTCGCAATGAAGATCGCGAAGGGCCGTGGTTCGTCTTCTTGCGGTCCCCGGGCGGCTCGCAGCTCGCAAAAAAGCAGCAATAGCTATGCGAATTTTGCCTTGTACCCCGGTTTAATCCATTTCAATTCGGTTGAGCCGGGAGCGTCTTTGTCCCAGACAAACCAGCCGCATAGTACTCGACGCGGTTGGA
>PLXI01000195.1 GCA_003151375.1 Hyphomicrobiales bacterium | reverse complement strand
GAAGAGCGCGGCCAAGCCGAGGCCATTGCACGCTCAACTGATTGCTGCCTCACCCTGGGCGTGCCGATTGTGTCGGTGATTATCGGTGAGGGCGGCTCTGGTGGCGCTATTGCCATTGCCACCGCCAATAGTGTGTTGATGTTGGAACACGCCATTTACAGCGTGATCTCACCTGAAGGGGCCGCGTCAATTTTATGGCGTGACCCAGCACGCAATAAGGATGCCGCTGCCGCGCTTCGCATCACTGCGCAGGATCTAAAAAAATATGGCGTGATTGATGAGATTGTAACCGAGCCTCTGGGTGGTGCACACCGGATGCCTGTTGATTCTATGCGCACCACGAAGGATGTTTTAGCCCGCGCCTTGGCAGGCTTTGCTGGCCTTTCGCCCGATGCGCTGCGCAGCCAACGCCGCGAAAAGTTTATGGGGATTGGCCGCGCACTGTAATTTCAGGAGAACGCCTCATGAAGTTTAGCCGTCGTGACATGTTAAAGCTTTCGGCGGCATTGCCATTCGTGTGGCAGGCGCGGGCGGAACAGATTCCAATCCTTGATATTGTTTCGCGCGTGCTTGAAGTCAAAGGCAAAGCGGCCAAGGTATTTGGCATTATTGGGCCTGATGGAAAGCCTGGGCTATCCCTGGTTTACGGGCAGCCGTTTCGTGCTTTGCTGCGCAATCAGTTGAGCGAGGAAACCGCCATTCATTGGCACGGCCTCAGCCCGCCAGTGGCCCAAGATGGCGTGCCAATGTTGGTGGGTGAGCCTCTCAAAGCAGGTGAGAGCCGCAACTATGACTTCATCAATAAAAAAGTTGGCACACATTGGATGCACTCACACATGGGCTTGCAGGAACAGCAGCTGTTGGCAGCACCTTTAATTGTGCACGAAACTGCAAAGCCAGTGTTTGACGATCAGGAACATGTGGTGATGCTACATGACTTTACCTTCCGCGACCCCGCAGAGATATTGGCGGAGTTGAATGGTGGAGACGCCCCACAAATGGCGCGCATGGAGGTGAACCCCGCCCAACCCGGCACGATGGCGATGTCCAACGACATAAAATTTGATGCGCTTTTAGCCAATGACAGAACACTGGATGATCCGGAAGTTGTGAAAGTTGAGGAAGGCGGAGTATTGCGCCTACGCCTGATCAATGCTGCCTCAGCCACAAATTTATGGGTGGAACTTGGTGAGCTTAAAGGGCAATTGATTGCGGTGGATGGCACTGCGGTTAAGCCCATCAGTGTTTCGCGCTTTCCACTGGCGATTGCGCAGCGCGCTGATGTGCGCATAACCATACCAAATGAAAGTGGCGCTTGGCCTATTCTGTTTCATTCTGAATCCTCACACCTGCAGGGTGGCATTTATTTAAAAGCTGGTGGTGGTTCAGTGGATCAAATTTTTGATCTATGTCAGGCCAGCGCACCAATTGGTTTGGAATTTGAAGCCATGCTGCGTGTGCCTTATGCCTTGCACAAATCCCCATTGGAGCAGCATGAAACGGTTGCCTTGACCGGCGGGGACGAACATCATCAATTTGGCTTCAACGGCAGGCCGATGATGCATGATGTATTGTTCAAGGTGAAGCAAGGCACGCGAGTGGAGGTTGCCTTCCGAAATGAAACGGTGATGGCCCATCCGATGCATATTCACGGCCACTATTTTCAGGTGACTGAGATCAATGGTGTGGCTTTTGAAGGCGCACAACGTGACACAATTCTGATACCGGCCGGCCACACCGTGAAGGTGCAATTTGAAGCGGATAATCCGGGCCTGTGGGCATTTCACTGCCACCATCTCTATCACATGAACAGTGGCATGATGGCGGCTATGGCTTACGTGTAACTAAAGCAAATCTACCAGATGGGCGATCAGCGGCAGATCTGCTGGTGGCATGGGTAGTTCACGCAGTTCCTTGGCATAAGCCCATTTTAATTCTTGCCCCTCCAGCCCGCGCGCAATGCCCTTCCAACGCCTACACACATAAAGCGGCATGAGCAGATGAAAATTTTCATAAGTGTGCGAGGCAAATGTCAGCGGCGCTAAACAGCTTTCAGTGACGTCTATGCCGAGCTCTTCTTTCAATTCGCGGATGAGTGCGGTTTCAGGGCGTTCACCCTCTTCGACTTTTCCACCGGGAAATTCCCACAACCCAGCAAGTGATTTGCCTTCGGGGCGCTTAGCCATCAGCACACGACCGTCCGCATCAATCAAGGCTGCGGCACAAACGAGGAGACGTTTCATCTAGCTGCGGTAAGAGCCGTTGATGTCGATATAACCATGTGTCAAATCGCAAGTCCAAACGGTGGCTTTGCCTTTGCCCACGCCGATATCGGCCTCAATTTTAATATAACGGGTTTTCATGTGAGGCATGATGTCAGCCTCGACATATTTGGCATCACGCATGCCTTTGGCGGCCACAAGAACACCACCGATTTTGATGCGCAACTTGTCGCGGATCGCTTTTTCTCCGGATTTACCAACGGCCATAACAATGCGGCCCCAATTTGCGTCTTCACCCGCGATGGCCGTTTTAACCAGCGGTGAATTGGCAATTGTCATGCCGATTCTATGGGCGGCCTTGTCATTTTCAGCGCCGGTGATTTTAATCTCAATGAGTTTTTCTGCACCTTCGCCGTCTCTGGCCACTTGCAGTGCGAGATCGAGACAAACCGCATCCAACGCTTTGGAGAAAGCTTTGAGTTGGGCTGGCGACTTAACCACGGCACCTTTGCCAGTGGCGAACAAAAGGACTGTGTCGGATGTTGAAGTATCGCCGTCCACCGTAATGCAATTGAAGCTGCGCTTCACTGCTGCTGTGAGCGCCTTCTGCAAAGGCTTGGCAGCAATCTTGGCATCGGTGAAAATAAACACCAGCATGGTGGCCATGTCGGGCGCTATCATGCCAGAGCCTTTGGCAATTCCATTGATCGTTAAGTTCTTGCCGTCGACTTTAATCGTGGCGGTGGCCATTTTTTGAAAAGTGTCAGTGGTCATGATGGCTTTGGCTGCCATGTCCCATGCGTCACCTTTTGCACCCGCCGCCAGCATTGCCATTGCACCGGTGATTGGAGCTGGGTTCAACGGTTCACCGATCACGCCGGTTGAGGCTTGGAATACTTCAGCCTGCTTGCAGCCAAGTTGTGTTGCAGCGGCCTTGGCTACGGCCTTCACCGTTTCAATGCCCTTTTTGCCAGTAAAGGCATTGGCATTGCCAGCATTGACCACAAGGGCGCGGGCCTTTCCTTGTTTCAGGTTAGCGGCACACCAATCAACCGGGGCTGATGGGGATTTTGAGCGGGTTAAAGTGCCAGCCACCGTTGTGCCTTCGGCCAAGACCGCAAGTAACACGTCAACACGGTTCTTATAGCGGATGCCCNNCTTGCGGCACAGGCCAAGCTTACGCCGCCAACTTCTGGCATGGTGGGTTGAGAGGTTGGCGCAAGGGGTGATACAGAATGCGCCATTCAGGCCTCCAAGACGTTTATTGTTGTTTAGCTGGTACGTCGTCAGGTGCCGCCAGATCGCCCTTACCGCTATCATCTGGCTGGGCTGCAGCACCTGGCGTTTTGGCCTGGTCTTGGGCCGCCTTAATCTGCGCTTGATAATCATCATGCGCTTTCTTGAGATCAGGATCGAGCAGTTCAACCTTGGCGGTGGATTGCAGCGATTGTAGCTTGGCCTGGAGCAAGTCGCGCACCTTCACATTGCGCAGTGCTTCCTTGACTTGATCATATGGAGGGGCAGTGCCCATTTTGCGATCATCAAGGCGGATAACATGCCAACCAAAATCAGTTTTGACGGGCGCGGAAAGTTCGCCGACTTTCAATGCGAAGGTGGCTTTAGAGAATTCTGGCACCATTTCAGGTGCGCTGAAGTAACCGAGATCTCCACCATAATCCTTCGAGCCATCGAGGCTGTATTGCTTGGCCAGATCTTCAAACTTGGCGCCCGCTTTTAGCTTGGCGATAATATCAAGTGCTTCCTTTTCGGTCGCCACGAGAATGTGGTGGGCGCGCACGCGCTCAGTTTGTTGAACCTTTGCGGCCTCAGCGTCATATTGGGTTTTCAATTCAGCATCGGTAACAGTTGGGGCTAATTTTTCAGCCAGATAAGAATCCCGCAGCGCCTTGGCCTGATAGGCTGCAAGACGGCGCTTGTAATCATCAGTATCAGCCACGCCTTCTTTGGCGGCTATTTGGGCTATGAGATGACGTTCAATCAAAAATTCCACCACAAATGGATAGCGCATCTTGGCAGGAAGATTGGGCAACTGGCCTATCACATCGTCAAAGGCCATGCGCACTTCAGAGGTTTTGATTTCATAGCCGTTGACCGTGGCTACAACCTTGTCGTCGCCAGCCAATGAATTTGCGGCAGCTGGGGCGGGAGCAGCAGCAACAGGTGCTGCGGCTTTGGGGGCGGTTTGCGCCATGACGGGCAGGCACATGACCAAATTGGCCATGACGACGATAAGAGCAATTTTCAAATAGTTGTGAATGTTTGTCATCGAATCCATCAAGTTCTGGGAATCCAACACGTTTTGGCCCGCTGCAGGGTGCTATATGAGGCCAATGACTTGGAAACAAGGCAAGAATATGCCTTTTCAACTATTGTGGCAGCGCTGCAACAGGTTGAATCAGAAGCCATCTACCACTATGTCAGGGGCGATGTTTGAGGGTTTCGCAAAACCCACTCTCTCGGCTATAGGCGTGCTCAACGCTTCATTATTGGGTTAACGCCCTACAGGATTGAAAATATGCTCGGACTAGGCCGCCTCGCCGCAACTGTGTTTGGCACAACAAATACCCGCAAATTGGCGGTGTTTCAGAAGCAGTTGCCCGCCATCAATGCGCTGGAGGAGAAATATGCCGCTTTAAGTGACCAAGATTTAATGGGCCTGACGGCAGAATTCAAAGCCGAGTTGGCAGGCGGCAAAACGGTGAACGACCTGTTGGTGCCAGCCTTCGCGGCAGTACGTGAAGCGGCCAAGCGCGCCTTGGGCCTGAGGCCATTTGACGTGCAGTTGTTGGGCGGCATGGTTTTGAATGCCAACACCATAGCCGAAATGAAAACCGGCGAAGGCAAAACCCTTGTGGCCACACTTCCAGTTTATCTCAATGCACTTGCTGGCAAAGGTGTGCATGTGGTTACGGTAAACGATTATTTGGCCAAACGTGACTCGGCTTGGATGGGTAAGGTCTATTCTGCGCTGGGCATGACAACGGGCGTAATCGTTCACGGAATTGATGATAACGAACGCCGCGCTGCCTATTCTTGTGACATAACCTATGGTACAAATAACGAGCTGGGCTTTGATTATCTGCGCGACAACATGAAGTATCATCTCGAAGAGATGGTACAACGCGGCCATCATTTTGCGATTGTCGATGAAGTTGACTCGATCCTGATAGACGAAGCGCGCACGCCGCTCATTATCTCAGGGCCGGTAGATGACAAGTCAGATCTTTACAACACGCTGGATCGTTTCATTCCGCTGTTGGTGCCAGCCGATTATGAGTTGGATGAAAAGCAACGGCAGGTGACGTTGACTGAAGCTGGTAATGAACATCTTGAACAAATGTTGACTGAAGCTGGCATTCTGAAAGAAGGCAATCTTTATGATGCAGCCAATGTTGCTATCGTGCATCACATCCAAAATGCACTTCGCGCCCATAAGCTGTTCACACTGGACAAGGATTACATCGTCAAGGACGGCGAAGTTGTGATCATTGATGAATTCACCGGCCGCATGATGCCAGGTCGGCGTTATTCCGAAGGCCTGCATCAATCCATCGAAGCTAAGGAACATGTGCAGGTTCAACCTGAGAATGTGACGATGGCATCAATCACCTTCCAAAACTATTTCCGCATGTATGAAAAGCTGGCGGGCATGACCGGTACGGCGCTGACGGAAGTGGATGAGTTCCTCGACATTTACAAATTGGATGTGATCGAAGTTCCAACCAATGTGCCGGTTTCGCGCCAAGATGAGAATGATGAAGTTTACCGCACTGAACGTGAAAAGTTCAATGCGATCGTCGAAACCATCAAGGATGCCCAAACCCGTGGCCAACCGGTTTTGGTGGGTACTGTTTCGATTGAAAAATCTGAACAGCTTTCGGCTGCAATGACCGCTGCTGGCATAAAGCACAATGTTTTGAATGCTCGTTTTCATGAACAGGAAGCGCAGATTATTTCTCAGGCGGGTGCGCCTGGCACAGTTACGATTGCCACCAATATGGCAGGTCGCGGCACCGACATTAAGTTGGGCGGCAATTTGGATATGCGCATTGAGCAGGAGTTGTCAGCCCTTCCGGCAGGGGCCGCGCGCAATGCGGCGATTGCAAAAATCAGCAGCGAAGTTGAAGCCAATAAGCAGGTGGTGTTGGCTGCAGGCGGATTGTTTGTGATAGGCACTGAGCGTCATGAAAGCCGCCGCATCGATAACCAATTGCGCGGCCGTTCAGGCCGACAGGGTGACCCTGGTCGCAGCCGTTTTTATCTTTCGTTGCAAGATGATCTGATGCGCATTTTTGGTACGGACCGTCTCGACGGGATGTTGCAGAAGCTGGGCCTCCAAGAGGGCGAGGCCATTGTCTCCAGCTGGATCAACAAGGCATTGGAAACGGCGCAGAAGAAAGTTGAAGCGCGCAACTTCGACATCCGCAAAAACTTGCTGAAATACGACAATGTGATGAATGATCAACGCAAGGCGATCTTCGATCAGCGCGTCGGAATCATGAACGGCCATGAGGTTGCCGAAACGGTGGATGATATGCGCCATGATGTGGTGCATGATCTTGTCACCAAGCACATCCCTGAAAAGGCCTATGCCGAGCAATGGGATGCCGTGGGCCTACGCGAAAAACTGCGTGAAGCCGTGGCGATGGATTTCCCGGTTGATGAATGGGCCAAAGAAGAAGGCATTGCCGATGAGCAAATCCGCGAACGGGTGACCAACGCTGTTGACGCCATTTACGGTGCCAAGCGCGAAGAATGGGAAAAGGCTGTTCCGGGACAAGCCTTGCAGATGCAGATTGAAAAATCAATTTTGCTGCAAACCTTGGATCGTTTGTGGCGCGAGCATATCATCACTAATGATTATCTACGCCAGGTGATCCATCTGCGCCAATATGGCCAGCGCGATCCGCTGAATGAATATAAAACTGAAGGTTTCACGCTGTTTCAAGACATGGTGGGGCGTTTGAAACAAGCTGTCACCAGCCAGTTGATGCGCATTCAATTGCAGTTTGAAAATCAGCCAAACCTGCCCGAGCAAACACCATTGCCGCCGATGGAGTTGCATCACATTGATGCAACGTCGGGTTCTGATGAAGTCTCCAACAATTTGAGCTCTGGCAACGCAGGTGCCCCCAACACAGTTGTTATGGGCGACATGAAACTTGAGCCTTCCGCCAAAAAGGCAAAGAAGCCACCGAAGTTCAACGCCAAGAAGCCGGAAACTTGGGGCAAGGTGGCGCGCAACGACGATTGCCCTTGTGGAAGTGGCAAAAAATATAAACATTGCCACGGCAGCTTTAACTGAGGCTTGATTACATTGGGCGGCCTGCAGGGGCCGGGTAATTATGCAGCGTATAAAAGCCGTGTATGGTGCTGGATATAGATTGCACAGCCTCGTTTTTAGACCTAACTTCTAGCCATATTCGCGTCACCACTGATGCGGGAGAGATTGGGTTTGAAACCCAACGCCGAAGGAGCAACCGCCCCGGANNGGAAACTCTCAGGCAAAAGGACCGCCAGTGGACCATACTCTGAAGAGTTGCAGGCATATAGCTTGCACACCGAAGGAGAAAACAGGCCCTGTGTCAGAGTGACAGGGAATGTGAAACTCTCAGGTTCCTGACAGAGGGGGCAGATTCAGCTGATTCTGAGTCTTGCCAACTTATGTCAGGAGAACGGTTCTTGAGCGAAAGATCTCAGCGCACGGCATTATATGATGAACATGTGGGCCTTGGTGCACGCATGGTGCCTTTTGCTGGCTATGATATGCCGGTGCAATATCCCATGGGCATATTAAATGAGCACAAATGGACGCGTGAAAACGCTGGGCTGTTTGATGTTTCTCATATGGGGCAATGGGATGTAACCGGCCCAAATGTTTTTGCCGCGTTTGAAAAATTGGTGGCGGCTGATGTGCGGGGCCTTGCCGACAACCAACAGCGCTATTCTCAATTTCTCAATCCGCAAGGCGGGATTTTGGATGACCTGATGGTTACGCGCCGTGGTTCCAGCCTTTATGTGGTGGTGAATGCGGGTTGCAAAGCAACTGATCTCGTACATGCACGCAGCGTATTGCCGGCGGAGATAAAAATCTCGGTTCGTGATGATCTCGCTTTACTGGCCTTGCAAGGGCCGAAAGCTGAAGCGGTGTTGGCAAAGCATGACGCTTCTGTGCGGGCGATGAAATTCATGCATTCGCAGGCTTTGAATATCGCTGGCATTGCGGTTGCAGCCAGCCGTTCTGGCTATACTGGCGAAGATGGTTTTGAGCTTTCAGTTTCAACCAAAGATGTTGTGGCGCTGTGGAAAATCTTACTGGCTGATGCCAATGTGAAACCAATTGGCCTAGGTGCTCGTGATTCACTGCGCCTTGAGGCGGGGTTGTGTCTTTATGGCCATGACATTGATGAAACAACTTCGCCCGCTGAAGCTGGGTTGCAATGGTCAATTCCCAAGCAACGGCGCATTGACGGCGGCTTTATTGGGGCTGAGCGCGTGCAGCGCGAGCTGGCGCAAGGGGTGGTGCGCAAGCGGGTTGGCATAAAGCCCGAGGGCCGTGCGCCTGCGCGTGATGGCACTGAGGTGCAGGATTTATCGGGCCGCAAGATTGGCATGATCACATCCGGCGGTTTTGGCCCGACGGTGAATGGGCCAGTGGCCATGGGCTATGTTGAAACGGCTTCTGCCGTTGTTGGCACAAAAATTCAACTCATCGTGCGTGGCCAGGCTTTACCGGCTGTGGTTTGCGCACTTCCATTCGTTCCCAACACTTTCAAAAGATAAGGACACAAAATGAAATTTTCAAAAGATCATGAGTGGGTAACAGTATCAGGCGGCATTGCCACCATCGGCATTTCAACCCACGCACAAGAGCAGTTGGGTGATGTGGTGTTTGTTGACCTGCCAAAAAAAGGCCGTGTGGTGAAAGCCCATGAAAGTGTGGCCACGGTGGAAAGTGTTAAAGCAGCTTCGGATGTTTATGTGCCTGTATCTGGTGAAGTGGTGGAAGTGAACGCAGAGCTGGCGGGTGATCCCGCATTGGTTAACCGCGCACCAGAAGCGGAAGGCTGGTTCATGAAGGTGAAGCTTTCCAATGAAGCGGAATTGGCCGAGCTGATGGACAAAACTGCTAATGATAAGTTTGTGAGCTGAGCCATGAGTGTGCCCTTTTCCGCGCGCCATATCGGGCCTGATGCCACTGAAACTTCCGCGATGTTGAAGGTGCTCGGTGCTGCTTCATTGGATGATTTTATTGCCAAGGCCGTGCCCGCCAAACTTCGCGCCAAGCGAGCGCTGGCATTAGAACCTGCCCTCAGTGAGGCCGAGGCCCTTGCGAAGCTAAAACATATTGCATCCAAGAATAAAATCTTCACTTCGCTCATCGGCATGGGTTATTACGGCACTCATACCCCGCCTGTGATCCTGCGCAATGTGTTGGAAAATCCGGGCTGGTACACAGCTTACACACCATACCAAGCCGAGGTGAGCCAGGGCCGATTGGAGGCCTTGCTCAACTATCAGCAGATGGTGATGGACCTCACCGGGCTGGATATTGCCAATGCCTCATTGCTGGATGAGGCAACGGCCGCGGCAGAGGCGATGGCTATGGCCAAGCGCCATGCAAAGTCTAATTCTAGTATTTTCTTTGTGGATGCCAACACACATGAGCAAACCATCGGTGTGTTGCAAACCCGTGCTTCTGGCTTTGGCATTACGTTGAAAATTGCTGACGTGGCAGAACTTAAGGCCTCGCAGGTTTTTGGCGCATTGCTTTCGTATCCCGGCTCTTCAGGTGCGCTGCGCGATTATTCAAGCGTAATTTCCAAGCTGCATGAAGCCGGTGCGCTGGCGATTATGGCCACAGATTTGCTGGCACTCACACTGCTTAAATCTCCCGGCGAATTGGGTGCCGATATTGCCTTGGGTTCAACGCAGCGCTTTGGCGTGCCCATGGGATTTGGCGGGCCACATGCAGCATTTTTTGCGGTGAAGGATGAATTGAAACGGATCATGCCGGGCCGCTTGATTGGCGTGTCTGTTGATGCAAAGGGCAACCGCGCTTTACGCATGGCGTTGCAAACGCGAGAGCAACATATCAGACGCGACAAGGCCACGTCTAACATCTGCACGGCGCAAGTCCTGTTGGCAGTCATGGCTGGGTTTTATGCCTGCTGGTATGGGCCTGAAGGGCTTAAAGCCATGGCTGAAGACATTCACGCCAAAACTCAAAGGCTGGCGGGCGCATTGAAAATCTCTGGCCATCACATTGTTTCTGAAACATTTTTTGATACATTAACAGTGAAAGTGGTTGGTGGGGCCAAGCGCATTATCGCTGCGGCTGCGAAAATCGCTATCAACCTGCGGGTGATTGATAAAGATCATGTTGGCATCAGTCTGGATGAAACCACGACCGATGAAGTGATCGAAAAATTGCTGCGTGTGTTCGGTGCCAAGGCTACGATATCGGCTGGTGGCATTCCACTCAATCTCAAACGCCAATCCAAATTCCTCACTCATCCGGTGTTTCACCGTTACCGCACTGAGACAGAGATGATGCGTTATATGCGCCTGCTGCAAGGCAAGGATTTAGCATTGGATCAAGCCATGATTGCCCTTGGCTCTTGCACCATGAAGCTGAATGCGGCGGCGGAGATGATCCCCGTGACTTGGCCGGAATTTGGTGCACTTCATCCCTTTGCGCCGCGCGCGCAAACCAAGGGTTATGCCGAGTTGTTCGTCTCTCTGGAAAAAATGCTGTGTGACATCACCGGCTTTGATGCGGTGTCACTGCAGCCCAATGCTGGAAGCCAAGGCGAATATGCCGGGCTGATGGCGATCAGGCGCTACCACGATGCCAATGGTGGGAAGGCGCGTGATGTGTGCCTCATTCCCATTTCGGCGCATGGCACCAATCCGGCTTCTGCTGCGATGTGCAGCATGAAGATCGTGGTGGTGGCGTGTGATGCGCTGGGCAATGTGGATGTGGCTGATCTGGAAGCCAAGGCCCAACAACATAGCGCCGATCTTGCTGCTTTGATGATTACTTATCCCAGCACTCACGGCGTTTACGAAGATAGCATCATGGATATTTGCCGCATCATCCACGCGCATGGCGGGCAGGTCTATCTTGATGGGGCCAATCTCAACGCGCAAGTTGGGCTGATGCGGCCGGCAGAACTTGGCGCAGATGTGTGCCATATGAATTTGCACAAAACATTTTGCATTCCGCATGGTGGCGGTGGGCCGGGCATGGGGCCAATTGGCGTGCGCGCCCATTTGGCAGCGCATCTGCCGGGGCATGATGTGATGAGACTTCCTTCGGGCAAGCGCGGGGCTGTATCTGCCGCACCTTTTGGATCGGCATCTATCTTACCAATTTCATGGATGTATATCGCGATGATGGGCGCTGAGGGCTTAACGCAGGCGACTAAAATGGCGGTGCTTAATGCCAATTATATGGCGGCGCGTTTGAAGCCGCATTTTCCTATTCTCTACACCGGCCCTGCTGGCACGGTGGCGCATGAATGCATTTTGGATTTGCGCTGGGTGAAGGAACGCTCTGGCATCAGTGTTGAAGATGTGGCCAAGCGTTTGGCGGATTATGGCTTCCATGCACCCACCATGTCTTTTCCAGTGGTTGATACATTGATGGTGGAGCCCACTGAAAGCGAAGCTAAGGGTGAGCTTGATCGTTTCTGTGATGCAATGATTGCTATCGCCAAAGAGATTGCGGATGTGGAACATGGGCGCGTTGATAAGCTTGACAATGCTTTGAAGAATGCGCCGCATACGCATCAGGATTTATTGGGCGAATGGCACCATCCCTATTCCAAAACGCAAGCCTTCTTCCCGCTGGGCGATCATGGTTTCAAATATTGGCCGCCGGTTAAACGCGTGGATAATGTTTATGGCGATCGCAATTTGATTTGTTCTTGTCCACCAATGGAAGATTATTTAGTGGCGGCGGAGTAGCGACTAAATCAGATTTCGACGCTTTAGATCCGCGCGTAATCCTTCCGGCGTTATGAAGTGGTGGGTTTTCATGCCTACGGCTTCAGCGCCCTTTATATTTTTCGCGCTGTCGTCAATGAAGATTGATTCCGAAAGCTTAATGTTGTTGCGGCTGGCCAGTAGTTGGAAAATATCTGGTTCTGGCTTGACCATTTTCTCGTCGCCGGAAACCACGATGTCGCGGAACAGGGACAGGAATTTGAAGCGGCTATGCGTGAGGCGGAAGGTGTCGCCATTCCAGTTGGTTATGGCGTAGAGAGGTGCGCCTTTGGCGTGGAGCTCTTCTAAAATTTGCACTGTGCCAGGAATATCACCCGGCACCATTTCAACCCAATGATCGCGGTATAATTTAATTTCGCGTTCCCATTTTGGGTGGCGAGCGATGGCCTCGGCCACGGCCTCATCAAAAGAGCGGCCACGATCTTGCTCTAAGTTCCAATCATTATGGCAGACGTTGGTGAGGAACCATTCCATCTTTTCGGGATCAGAAAAAACCTTGCGATATAAGTGGCGCGGGTCCCATTCGATTAAAACTGCACCAAGATCAAAAACGATGTTCATTACGAGGCTTCTGCCAGCTGCTCGGCTTCTTCCAAATTCACGCTCACCAATTGCGAAACGCCGCGCTCCATCATGGTCACGCCGAATAAACGGTGCATACGCGCCATGGTCATCGGGTGGTGTGTGATGATGAGGAAGCGCGTATCAGTGCGCGCCATCATCGCGTCCAGCAAGTTGCAAAAACGCTCCACGTTATGATCATCCAGTGGCGCATCCACTTCGTCCAACACGCAGATGGGCGATGGGTTGGTGAGGAACACCGCAAAAATCAACGCCAAAGCGGTGAGGGTTTGCTCACCACCTGACAGAAGCGAAAGTGTGGTTGGCTTTTTGCCGGGCGGGTTGGCAAGGATTTCCAAACCAGCTTCCAGCGGATCATCTGATTCAATCAGTTGCAGTTCAGCTTTGCCACCGCCAAAGAGCGTGGTGAATAGTTCGCTGAACTTCACATTCACCGTTTCAAACGCATCCAGCAAGCGCTGACGGCCTTCGCGGTTCAATGAGCCAATGCCGCCGCGCAGTTTTGCGATGGCTTGCACCAACTCATCTTTTTCAGATTTCATTTTGGTGAGTGTTTCATCAACTGCCTGCGCTTCTTCATCAGCGCGCAGATTAACAGCACCAAGGCGTTCACGGTCTTCACGCAGGGCGCTGAGTTTTTTCTCGATCACATCGGTTGGTTGCAATGTTGCCTCTTGCAACTCAGCACGCACCAGAACCTCTTGCGGTTCACACTGCAAAGTTTCGCGGATGCGGTTTGACGCGTGGCTGTGGCGCGCTTTAGAGCCATCCAAAACCGCGCCCAAACGGGCATGATTTTCACGCGATGAAGCAGCTTGTTCTTGAGTGGCCCGTAAGATTTGATCGGCCTCGCGAACAGCATTTTCAGCAATAGCCAATTTATCGGACGCGGCTTTGCGCTCACTCTCGGCTTCGGCCACCATGTTCATCAGCTTGAGGCGCTTATCGGCCAATTGCTGCGGCACGGATTGCATTTCAGCAATTGCGGCTTCGGTTTCATCAAGGCGTGCATTGAGGGCAGCCACTTGTTCATTGGCTTTAAGGCTGCGGGCCTGCCATTGCTCTTGCTCTGCGCTGATGGCTTTAAGTCGGTCGGCGCGGGCTCTCGCCTCACGCTCTAGCCCATCATGCGTGGCGCGCGCTTCGGCATAAAGGCCGCGCTCTCCAAACAGGGCGTCACGCAGGCGCTGCACGTCTGCGTTCAAACCATCCAATGCGGGCAGGGAAGCGAATTGTTCAGCTGATTGTGTGTGTTGGTCACGCGCTTCGGCCAGTTGGGTTTCAGCATTGCGGCCTGCTTCATCCAAGGCTGAGTGAGCCGCGGCACTTTCGGCCATGCGGCGCTCATGGGCTTGAAGGGCCTTGCGTGCCACATCCAACGCCGAAGTGGCGGCACGCCAAGCTTCACGCTTTTCACGCTCTAACTTTTGGCCCTGCTCAACTGCGGCATGAGAAGTATCAAATTCAACTTTGGAGGTTTCGGCTGCAGCGATGGCTGCTTTCATGTCCACCTCGACAAGGGCAAGGCGGTTGCGCTCAGCCAAACGTTTGGCTGCAGCACTGGGGGCATCAGCGGCTGAAGTAAACCCATCCCAGCGCCAAATATCACCTTCGACTGATACAAGCCGTTGGCCGGGCTTGAGTTGTGGCTGCAAGGCAGCACCCACAGCGCGTGAGACAATGCCGATGTGGGATAAGGCGCGGGCTAATGCTGGCGGGGCTTGCACAAATTGGCCAAGCGCTTGTGCATCACCTGGTAAATGGGCCACGTCCGACAGCGCTGGCAGACCGCGCCAGAACACCGGAGCGCCTTCATTGGACGAAGCTTCGATATCTTCGCCTAAGGCAGCACCCAAGGCTGCTTCATAACCGGGCTGAACGGTGATCTGATCCACCAAAGTGGGCCACAAATCACCACCACTTGCTTTGAGTAGGTTGGTGAGGGTGCGCACTTCGGTTTGCAAGCGATCCGATTTGCTTCGCGCCTCGTCATGGAGTTGGCGCTTGTCTGTCTCAGTCATCCGCGCGATGCGCAATGCAACTTCAGCCTCACCAGAGGATTTTTCAGCTTCCTTAGAAACCTCTTCGGCATGGCTTGCCGCTTGTGTGAGGGTAAACCCATCAGAGGCGCTACCCCCCTTGGCGGTAAGTTCTTTCTTGCGGGCGGCCACTTCGGCCTGTTGGCGCTCAATGCGGGCGATGCGGCTTTGATGTTCAGCTATGGTGCGTTCAAAAGCTTGGCGCTGTGCGGCAAGTTCAGCGAGCCTAGCATTGGCGCCATCGGCTGCTTCTTGGGCACGCGCAAGTGAAGCAACGGCTGCTTGCAGCGCCAAAGCGGCCTGTTCACGCGCCGCTGCATCTGTGCCTTGCGTGGAGTTGAGCGTGGCTGCTTCATCAGACAGGCGCGCGATCACACCGTCGGTATCTTGCAATACATCGCGTTCGCGGATCAGGTCATTATTGGCCTGCGTGCGCCGCTGCTTTAATTCATTGAGGCGCGCAAGGCTGCGTTTTTCTTCTTCGTCCAAGCTGGCCCGTTCAAGGCTGACCCGCTGCAAGAGTGCTGCCTTAACGGCTTCTTGTTCACGAAGTGCTGGCAAAGTCTCGCCCAGTTCGTCACGTATACGCAACGCCTGAGATGCTGCTAAAGTGTGGGTGGCAAGATTGCGCGTGGCTTCATCGAGTGCTTGTGTATCAGCTTCCAGCGAAGCCGCCGCTTCACGCCATGCCACGAACAGTCCGGCCGCTTCAAATTTGCGAATATCGGATGAGACTTGCTTATATTTCACCGCTTGACGGGCTTGTCGTTTCAAGCTGGCTAATTGCGTTTCCAACTGGGCGGTCACGTCATCCACGCGCGCCATATTGGTTTCAGCGGCTTTGAGTTTCAGCTCGGCTTCATGGCGGCGGGTATGAAGGCCGGTAATCCCAGCGGCCTCTTCCAAGATAAGACGACGCGCTTGCGGCTTGGCATTGATGATTTCAGAAATCTGGCCCTGTCGCACAAGGGCAGGAGAGCGTGAGCCGGTTGAGGCATCGGCGAATAGAAGCTGCACGTCGCGGGCGCGCACTTCTGAGCCGTTGACCTTATAAGTTGAGCCCTGATCGCGCACGATTTCGCGGCTGATCTCGATCATCTCCGCATCATTGTAACCAGCAGGCGCGGTGCGATCATCATTATGCATCGTCACCAACACTTCGGCCATGTTGCGCGATGGGCGCTGAGTGGTGCCAGAGAAGATCACATCTTCCATGCCGGACGCTCGCATAGATTTGTATGAGTTTTCACCCATCACCCAGCGCAAGGCCTCTAGCAAATTGGATTTGCCGCAACCATTGGGCCCCACCACGCCGGTGAGGCCTTTTTCAATGATGAGTTCTGTGGGCTCAACGAAAGATTTGAAACCTGTCAGCCGCAGTTTGGCAAATTTCATGTGAGCCCTTTTTTATCAGTTCAAGAGTGGATCGATGGCCTTTTTCAGGTCATCATAACTTGCTTCGCCAGTGAACACCTTGCCATTGATGAATATGGTTGGAATGCCATCAACGCCGTATTTGGTAGCGGCTTTTTCACGCGTTGCGATAATGCCTTTGGCCACGTCTTGATTTTTCAAGCAAGCATCAAAATCCGCTTCTGACATGCCTGTTTGTTTCATAATGTTCAGCAGACCATCATGGGCATTTGGCACCCAAGCTTCCTGCGTTTTGAAAAACACATCAATCAAAGGAAAGTATTTTTCCTTTGGACTGCAGCGCGCCAACATAAAGGCAGCGAGGGCTTGCTGATTATGAGGGAATTCGCGGAAGATGAATTTGATTTTGCCAGTGTCGATGTAGTCGGCTTTGATCTTTGGGAAAACATCTTTGTAAAAGGCGGCGCAATGCGGGCAAGAAGCCGAGGCATATTCCACCAATGTCACCTTGGCGTCGTCTTTGCCCATGGTCATGTCATTGTCTTCCGGGGTGAGAAGGTCTGACAGGTCAACCTTATCAGCGGCAAAAGCTGGCAAGGTGGTCAATGGTGCAAAGCCGAGCAGGGTTGCGCCCAACAAAAGATTGCGACGAGTGATATTTATCATTTGGTTTTCCTACTCGAGTTTGGGGGTGGCTCAAAACCCGTAATTTTGCCTGTGGAGAACGGGCCTTTAGGGTTTATCGCACTGCCCAAGCGGGCCAGTGCAGATTTCAGTTCAGGCTCAGAAATATTTGATTCTAAATGATTTTCCCATGCCTTGGCGACAGTGGGTGAAACCATATGGCGTTGCACTTTGTTGACTGGCGCATCGGCTGATTTCAGAATTTTGATAGCGCTGATAGCCGCATGGCCGAGATATTGATTCACCCGGTCTATGAGGCGAGGGCCATCGTAGTGAATATCCAGCGCCAAGGCCGCCGGCACGCGCAAAACCAAGGTGCCGCCAAGTTTGGCTTTGGCATCGGCTTGCTTGGGCCAGTTGATTTTTTCAGGATGGGCCGAGGCCGCCGCACAATCACCCACAATAGCGCGCCATTGCGCAGCAAGCTCAAGGCTGGCAAAGCCGTGGCGTTGAAATGCCGCATGAGAAATGGCGGCGAAGTGGCGGTTCAAGGATTCCATGTGCGTGGGCAATCATCATACGAAAACCATGGCAGAACAAGGGCGGAAATTACTGGCTTGGTATGATGTTCATGCGCGTGATCTGCCGTGGCGCGTTCGTGAGCAAGAACCTTACAAGGTTTGGCTTTCGGAAATTATGCTGCAGCAAACCACTGTGGCCGCAGTGAAGGATTATTATATTAAGTTCATCACAAAGTGGCCAAAGGTTGAGGCCTTGGCCGCCGCCCCATTGGATGATGTGCTGAAAGCCTGGGCTGGGCTTGGGTACTACGCGCGGGCGCGGAATTTGCATGCTTGTGCGCAGTTGGTTGCGGGGCAGGGTGGCGTGTTTCCGCGCAATGTTGCGGGGCTAATGGAATTGCCCGGCATTGGCCCTTATACGGCTGCGGCCATAGCGGCGATTGCCTATGATCTGCCCGTCGCAGCGGTGGACGGAAATGTGGAGCGCGTGATCAGTCGCTTTTATGCGATTGAACAACCACTGCCTTTATCCAAACCGCGCATCAAAGAACTGGCGCAGGCTTTAGTGCCAGAGAAGAGAGCGGGAGATTTTGCCCAAGCTCTGATGGACTTAGGAGCAACGATTTGCACACCGAAGTCTCCAGCTTGTGGGAATTGTCCTTGGGCGGATGAGTGTGCGGCGCGCGCTAAAGGTTTGGCTTCGGTGTTACCCTACAGGTTTGCAAAGAAAAAAGTGCCGATCCGCTATGGCCATGTTTATTGGATTGAGAATGGCAAAGGCAGCGTGTTGGTGCGGCAACGGTTGATGAAAGGTTTACTTGCGGGGATGGCTGAGTTTCCGTCATCTGATTGGTTGGAGCGGGCCGAGGATTTTGTACCACCCCTAAGTTTAAAATGGAAGCGTGTGGTGGGCATCGTCGAACACACCTTCACGCATTTTCATTTGGAACTTGTGGTCTGGCGCTCTCAGAAAAAAACACCAGTGTTGAACGGGCGCTTTGTGGCTTTCGCGGAATTGCAACATGAGGCGCTGCCTTCGCTGATGCGCAAGGTGGCGGCACATGCGTTGAAGTCCATCAAGGCAAAGTGATGCTGGTTCTTTGTCCGGCTTTCACGTCGATGATTTTCTCACCAATCAGAGTATCGCCATTAAAGGCCTGAACTTGATAGGAGCCTTCATTGGCAGCGATGTTGAGTTTAGGGTCGTAAGTCGTGGTGATCCATTTGTGTTTGCCATCCACGCCTTCCAACCCGTCGTTCACAACATAGCTTGTTGCACCAGAGGCTGATGCTGCAATGTAGCCGGCCTTGGCATTGATGGTGATGGCAGTTTGTTGGCCGGATTTAACTTCAACTTGTTGCTCGCTTGTTGCAAGTCCAAGCGATACGCGAACGATGTAAGTGCCTGACGACAGACTGAAGACTGACTTGGCGTCATATTTTGTGTCGAGCCACACTGGATCTTGGCCCGCATCACCAGGCTTGCGCACTTCAAAGGATACGCCTTGCTCCATGGCTTGCCCGCCCTCAGCAAAGACTGCAGAAACTGCGAGCTTGCCTGCGCCAAAGGTGATGACTTGATCGCGGATCTCGCCCTCTTTCACGCTAAACGGCGCTTCAACTTTGGTGTCACCCAAGCTGAGCTTCAGCACATAGTCTCCAGCGTTCAATAAGAACGAACGCGTGGCCCCATATTCTGTGTCAACATAAGTGCCTTGCGACGTGCCTATTTCCCAAGCGGCACCCTGATCGGTGAGTTTGGTTTTGTCATCGATCATGGCCGAGAAGTTGATAATTCCGGCGTGTAAAACGGGTGCAAGATTAGTTACTTTGCCATCTTCCACTTTGAAGGGCTGTTCTACAACGCCCTTGCCGGCTTCAAGGCGCAATATAAAATCGCCAGAGCCAAGGTTAGCCTGCAATTTGTCCATCGTTTCAGTGGCCACATATTCGCCTTGCGTGCCATCGGCAGTATTTGATTTGCGGAACACCCAGGTTGGTGGGGCGAATGGCTTTGGAATTTCGACACCCGGTGCCAGCAAGGCGTGGCCAATGACATTGAATTTGACGGCAGGGGGCGCAACAGGCTTAACGGTTTTGGTGAGCGCCTTGAGCAGATCATCAGCGTTATTGGCAATGGTGAACGTGCCCCCGGTTTTATCGGCAAGGCATTTGAGCTGGGCAACAGCACCTTTGTCATCCAGGCCAAAGCCTACAGTGTGAACTTTAAGTTCCACGCCGGTTTTGGCAAGATATTCTGCAACCGCACAGGGGTCAGCATTGCAATTCTCGATCCCGTCCGAAACCAGAATGACTGTGGCCTTTTTCTCAGTGTATTGCAGAGCCTCCGCTGCTTGTTTCACAGCTTGTGTCATTGGCGTCTGGCCTTTGGGCTGAATGGCATTAACCGCGGCCATATATTCAGCGACGTTGAGCGGGCCAGGCTCTTTTACCGTTTCGATGTCGCTGCATTCACTCTTTTTGCGGTGACCATAAACAACCAGACCCAGCTCGTCTTGTGGTTGCCAGCCGGAAACGATTTTGCCCACAACTTCTTTGGCAATGTCGATCTTGGATACACCATTAATTTTGGCGCGCATTGAGCCGGAAGCATCGAGCACGAGAATTACGCGCGAACCATCCTCGGCGTGAGCAATATTCAAACCTGTGAATAGACCTGTTAATAGAAAAGTGAGAGCAAGGAATATTGCACCTAATTTCATAGTGCCACCCAATCTGAAATGCCGCTCAGTGATTTTAAATTGCATGCTCATTTGCAACTGTCAACTCAGAGGTTAACAGCGGTAGCCATTTCCTGCCTCACTTGTTGGCGCAGCAAATCAATCGGCACTAAGTTCGGCCCACGGCGAATGTGCCAATAGGTCCAGCCGTTGCAG
>PLXI01000253.1 GCA_003151375.1 Hyphomicrobiales bacterium | reverse complement strand
GGCCTCGTGTCATGCGAGGCCGAAGAGAAGAAGGAACGCGTGGGGTAACCCAAGCGGTGTGCGACTGTGTTTAAAGTCGCGAAATATGCGAGGGTTTCCCCCACGCGATAACAGATCTCCGGCAAGGCCTTGATGGATTACGCCAGGCTTTCCATATCCGGAGCCATTTGTCAGATGGCTCTTGGGTAGGTTAGTCGCCCTGATTTGGGAGGCTGCATCTCTGCGCTTTCTCCGCTAACCACGAGGCCCATTTCTCTATTGGAATTTGCACTCCAACAGCTGGCCCTGATCTCTCGACCAGGGGAAGGTCTTCTTGCCGCTGAGGGGACGCGCATACGTTTTGCAGCACCCGCCCAGACCGTTTTCTTTTCCGCCAAATGCACCGTCGTGCACCTGGCCCTAGTGGAAAAGGTGATTTCGCGATACGCCGGAATGGATGGGTTTGTCAAGGAATATTTTCATATTTTGGAATTATTTAGATGCGCCGCCCTCCGCACTGTCATTCCCGCGAAGGCGGGAATCCAACTATGGGCCGTATAACATTTTCCGCACCTTGCTTTTCCGATTGAACCCTTCAAAATCGGCAAACTAGAACAATGCGTGATCATCAAGCGATTGAAGGAACCTCTCCTACATGAATAGCCCCGCAAAAATACAGGCACTCGGTCTGAATGACGGCAATCTGATCCACGCAATAAGCGGATACGAGTACATCCAACTTATTAGTGATAGTAACGTTGACGACACCGACATATTTATTCTTCAGGCTGAAAATGTGCGCATGGAGTTGCTCTGCGCTTCAACTGGCAACATCTACTCGCCACAAACTACCCTGGTACAGACTCGCGACGGATTCGACAGGGCAGTAAAGAGTATAAGCAACAAAATTGGACGCATTCGTGATGTGATCTCACATGGCAGCATAATGATTGTTGCTCTCAAGGCTGCTCTGCCCGCTTCCCAAGTTCGCCAGACACAAGGCAACGGTTACGGCCCTGCACCGGACTCTGCATGGCTGTGGCCATTCACCGAAGTCGAACTATTTGCAAGTTCGGGACGAGGATTGACTTGGGAAAATGTACCCGAAACCTCAGACATGAACGCTATTCAAGTTGTTAACACTGCTTATAGTTCAGGGGTAACTTCAAAAAATGGTTTTCCAATCCTCCGCATTCCAACAAAGCTGCCCACTGAGAACAACTTCGCGGGTTGGACAATCAAAGTCGGCAAAGGGCTTGTATGTTTCCTTCCGCTCGATCTATTGAACGCGCTTCAACCTGGCGGTATTCAACGATTTGCCGAATTGGTTCACTCGTTAGCACAGCAGACCGAGTCAACTTCCACTAGGCCGAACTGGCTTTTGAATGTTTCCGATTTCAATGATGCAGCAAAAATAGAAACGAAAGAGGCATTTAATCAGCAACTAAAAACTATTGGCCAACAAGTTGCAGCAATAGAAGTCGAGCTAAAAGGCGCTCGTTGGAAGTATGATCTGCTATACCAAACAGACGACCAGCTAGTAGCCGCGGTACTGCAGGCATTAAGCATCATGAACATTTCAGCATTTCCTGGTCCGCATCCACACGCTGAATTTCTTGCGAAGGTGCGTGACACTCTAATTTTTGCAGAGGTCAAAGGCGTGGACGGAGCGGCTAAGAACAATGCTATTTGCCAAATCCAAAATTGGCGCATCGAAGTGGAACGGGCCCTAAGCGATGAAGAGGCCGAAAGCGTTGTCTTTCTCAAAGAATATAAGTCAGTTTTGACAAAATTGGGCTGCTTCGATTTAGAAGGTAAGCAAGCCCCAAATCTCAAGATCAAGGGACTGCTAGTCATAAACACCCACCATGAGACACCAATTTGGGAGCGACCGGCACTGGACAGCCGAACCGGAGAAAATTTCCCACCGGCATTCCTAGCGAAACTTGAAGAAATAGACGTGGCAGTAGTGACTAGCTGTCAGCTCTTGGGAGCGCTGACAGAAACTGATGGCTATGACTCCTTTTGGGAGTCCACAATTTCCACGAAGGGATTAGTGACTGCGTATAGAGATCATTCCAAATTTCTAAAGACTTGGCCCGACCGTAAACAATAATGTCAGCAACCTTTCATATCGCGAGGGCGCAACAGGAGAAGAATGAAAGCTGGTCGGCGTTTGAGGGCGCGGGTTCAAACCGCTCACTCCGGCCCTTAAACGCGCTGGCTTTATTGTTGTTCAACAACAGCGCTGAATTCATGGCTTGGCGTGTAGCCCGGTCAGAGTTGCCTCGCCGAGTTTCTCTTGATCCGCTTTGGCGGAAATTTCCTCTGCCGTAGCGGTCGAATTAAGCCCAAGCTTGGCAATCTTCAGGGCTTTCACTGTGAATATGTAGTGATGCGCCGGTCCTGCGGGCGGGCAGGCCCCGATGAAACCTTGAACCCCGCTTCCGGATTTACCTTGCACGGCATTAGCTGGCATGAGCTTGCCATCGGCTGAACCTGCTCCCGCCTTAAGCGATGTCACCCCGGCTGGGATATCAAACGCGCCCCAATGCCAGAAGCCCTTGCCATTATTGGCATCAGGATCAAAAAGTGTGACAACGAAGCTCTTGGTGCCAGCTGGCGGATTAGCCCAAACCAATGCAGGCGAAAGATTACCACCGCTACAATTGGCACCTTTGCCAACTTGATCGGCTTTGAGTTCCTGGCCATTGGCCAAATCTGGACTGGTGAGATCAAAGGCCGATGCAGAGCCGGACGTGGCGAGAATTGTGATTAAGGCAAACAGACAAGTTTTGATCATTGCAAATCTCCGTTTGATTGAGGCAGATACTGTTGAGCGGGAATGAGGCAAAAATTTAGCATAGCGAGTCTTCTAGCCTTGTTGCCAAAAAGTCAACGTCCGCGCAGCCAGACCAACAGGATCCCACGAGGGGAGAGGGTTTGAATCGTCGTGGCGTTAGCGCATCAGTGCCCGGCTAACGCCGCTCACCTCACCGCACCACGACTGTTGTTCCCACCGGCACCTCGGCGAATAATTCAAAAACATTCTCGTTGAACATGCGGATGCATCCTGATGAGGCGGATTTGCCGATGCTCGATGGCTCATTGGTGCCATGGATGCGGTAGAGAGTATCCACGCCGTCTTTGAACAAATAAAGTGCGCGCGCACCCAGCGGGTTTTTCGGGCCGCCCGCCATGCGGATGGGAAGCTGCGGGTTTTTCCGGCGCATATTGGCGGTTGGTGTCCAGCTTGGCCATTTGGCCTTGCGCCCCACCACTGCCGTTCCATGCCAGCTCGCCCCCTCACGGCCCACGGCGATGCCAAAGCGCAGGGCTTTGGCGCCCATCAGCACGAAATAAAGGTGACGTTTGGCGGCGTCGACCACAATGCTGCCCACAGGCTCTGTGCCGCTATAGGGAACCACTTGGCGCTGATACTCCAGCGGCACCAGATTCATGTCGATGAGACCAATGTCAAAGGGCTTATCAGGGATGATGCCGATGACCCATTGCGGCTTGGTGGCCTGCGCCCGCGCTGGTGTGGCCAGAAGTGTTGCGATGCTGGCGGTGAGAAAGCTGCGGCGGGTGAGAATCATCTCACCTTTTTAACGCGCGGTTCACGCCGCTGACCACCGCTTTGAGCGAGGCCACCACCATGTTCTTATCAATCCCCACGCCAAACAGGCTTATGACGCTCGCCATCACGCCGCTCGCTTATACTTTTGCACCTTAATCGCCTTGGCACCTTTTCTCGCTCTGGCAATGTCATAACTGTTCTGCATCCGCATCAGCACATCCATCGACACACCAAAGGCCATTTCGATACGCAGCGCCATTTCGGGCGAGAGGTCGACGTGTTCGTTGAGCAAGCCTGACAGTGCCGGGCGCGTCNNCGTCGGTTACTGTGAGGCCGAGCGGTTCTAAAATTTCGTATTTCACAAAGCCGCCGACATGGGGCGGGGCTTTCAGGCGGAGGCCTAAATCTGCGGGCATGCGTTTCTCCTAGTGATAATCTTCATAGTTCAAATCGATAATTTCAATTTCGGTTTTGTCGATACGAAAGGTGAGCCGCCAGTTCTTCGAGACAAACAGGCTCCACGTTCCCTTGCGGTTGCCGGTTAACTGATGCGCCTTCCAAGTTGGCACTTGGCGCAGTTGGGTTTCATCAGTCATATCTTGCAAGAAAGCCAACATGCGCAGAAGCTTGCCAACCAGATCAGGCTGAATGCCCGAATGGTCATCATCTTCAATCAGTCGGCGCAATCCCTTGTGGATAACATTTCTGATCCGCATGAGGATTTGTAGCGAAATTTGTGTTGGCTGTCAAGTTACGGATTACGCAGTTGGGAGCTTGTGACTACCCCTCCTCTGCGGCGCCGCGCGCTACCTCCCCCGTCTAAGGGGAAGAAGGGAAAGTTGTTACCTTTTGAGCGCCCGGTTCACGCCGCTGACCACTGCTTTGAGCGAGGCCACCACGATGTTCTTATCGATGCCCACGCCGAACAGGCTTGTGCCGTCGGCCAGCCTGAGTTCCATATAGGCCACTGCGCTAGCATTGGCACCGTGGCCCATGGCGTGTTCTCTGTAATCAGCCACGTCGAACTGCACACCGCTTTCTTTGCGGATGGCGTCAACAAAACCATCGACTGGCCCGTTGCCATGGCCTTTGATGGTTTTGGGCTTGCCGTCCACCATCAATTTTGCAGTCAGCGGTTGATCGCCGTGGTCACTCGTGGCGTGGTGTTCGATGAATTTATATTTGCCATTGCCTTCGAGATATTCTTGCTCAAAGGCACTCCACAAACGGCTGGCCTCTAGCTCCACGCCTTCACCATCGGCAATGGCCTGCACGGTTTTGGAGAATTCAATCTGCAAGCGGCGCGGTAGCTCAATGCCGTGTTCGGTTTCCATCACATAGGCTATGCCGCCCTTGCCGCTTTGCGAGTTGATGCGCACCACGGCTTCATAACTGCGGCCCAGATCCATTGGGTCAATCGGCAGGTAAGGCACTTCCCAAAGGGGTGCATTGGAGGACTTCATATGTTTGAAGCCTTTGTTGATTGCATCTTGATGCGAGCCGCTAAACGCTGTGAACACCAGCTCACCGGCATAAGGATGGCGCGGATGCACTGGCAGTTGGTTGCAATATTCCGCCATGCGCACCAAGTCATTGACGTTGGAAATATCCAAGCCTGGGTCAATGCCTTGGCTATACATATTCATCGCCAGTGTGATGATATCAACATTGCCGGTGCGCTCACCATTGCCAAACAGCGTGCCTTCAACACGGTCAGCGCCTGCCATCAGTGAGAGTTCGGTTGCCGCTACGGCACAGCCGCGATCATTATGGGCATGCAGCGAATAGATGATACAGTCACGGTTTTTGATGTTGCGGATCGACCATTCGAATTGATCAGCATGAACATTTGGCGTGGCGGCCTCCACCGTGAAGGGCAGATTGAGGATCAGGCGCTTTTGCGGCGTAGGTTGAATCACATCCATCACCGCTTCGCAGATTTCCTTGGCATAATCCAATTCAGTGCCCATGAAGCTTTCAGGTGAGTATTGGAACCTGATGGCTTCTTTCATGCCGCTTTCATCCGTCATCTTGCGGATGAGTTTGGCGGCATCAACGGCGATGGCTTTAATGCCAGCTTTGTCTTTGCCGAACACCACGCGGCGCTGAAGCTCGCTGGTGGAATTATAAAAATGGATGATGGCGTGCTTAGCGCCTTTTATGCCTTCAAAAGTGCGGCGGATTAAATCCTCGCGGCATTGCACCAGAACCTGAATGGTTACGTCTGGCGGAATGCAATTATGGTCAATCAAATGGCGGCAGAAATCAAAATCGGTTTGGCTGGCCGATGGAAAGCCGATCTCAATTTCCTTGAAACCCATTTTCACCAGTGCGTTCCACATGCGCATTTTGCGCTCATGGCCCATGGGTTCGATGAGGCTTTGGTTGCCATCGCGCAAATCCACACTGCACCAAATGGGCGGTTTGGTGATTTGGGCTGACGGCCATTTGCGATCAGGCAGGTTGATTGGCGTGAAGGCTTGATATTTATGTTTCGGATTGATCATCATGATTGAAAACTGCTTTAGCGTTGTTGGGATTTGCGTCAACTCCCTCAAGGGCCAAGGCAAATGCCCGGGCGGCCCTTAAGGGCGGCTAAGAAGCAGCAGGCCAGCCAGCAGCAATGGCGCAAAAGGCGCTTTAGCAGTGCGGTTGGCAGAAATGCTCATGGCTTTGAGATAACCGATAAGTCGGGCTTGCGCAACTGGCGCTCTCACACCCTCTTGGCTTGCCTGTCGAAAGCCTTTGAAACTTCGCCGATTGTAACCAATTCATTTGGTCTGGTTGCTATAAAGATCAGCAGACGTAGGGCATAATCACTGAAATTGGTCAATCGCATGGGCTGACTGTGGCATTTATCAATAACGGAATAGAATTATTTGATTTACATCAATGCATAACCGCGCGGATAGGCCTAGTGTCACTGCGTGTCGCAAGCAAAAGAGCTGGAGAATGCTGTGAAGAAATTTGTTCTGGTTGGTTTAGGTTTGGTTTTAAGCTCAAGTTTCGGTTGGGCCGATGGTGATGCCGCCAAGGGTGAACAAACCGCCAAGCAATGTGCCGCATGCCACAGTTTCACCGATACCTCCAATAAAGTTGGCCCGTCGCTGTTGGGCATTGTGGGCCGTAAACCCGGCACGGCTGAAGGCTATTCTTATTCCGAACCCTTTAAAACCTATGCCGCTAGCGTCGCAGCTTGGGACGATGCAACACTTGATGCCTGGTTGAAAGATCCAAAGAGCGTTGTGAAGGGCACCAAAATGACTTTCGCTGGCTTGAAGGTTGACGCAGTTCGTGCTGACTTGATCGCCTACCTCAAAACCTTACACTGAGCCGCACAGGGCCTGAGCCCTCCTCTTCTTTGCAAAACGCAAACCGCCCAAGCGCAAGCTGGGCGGTTTTCTTTACCCGGCCAACAATTTTCTCGCGCCACCTCGTACAAAATATCGGCCAAGCCGATCGACTACTTGATTCACATCAAGGAACTTCCGGGTGAAACCTGCGTTTAGTAGGTGGAGGGGCAGCATTGGCAAACCCCTATTAGATCAATTCAGGAGAATACCATGAAGATGTACAAACTGTTCTACCTGCCTCTGTTTGCAGTTACTTTGGCGACACCAAGCTTTGCAGCCACAACGATCAACGTGACGCTCGCGGACAAGGGCGGTGCAATGGATATGAGCCAAGGCTTGGGATTGGGAATAGGCATGCATGGAGACATGAGTAAAGCGCTTATGGGTATCGAAATCGACAAGAAGACAGTCAAAGCGGGCGTGGTGACCTTTAAAGTGCACAATAGTTCCAAGGATACTATTCATGAACTGATTGTCTCTCCGATCAACAATGCAGATGAGACACTTCCCTACCTCAATAACGAAAACCGGGTGGATGAAGACCATGGCTCGCATCTGGGCGAAGTGTCAGAACTCAATGGTGGCACTTCGGGTGCTTTGACGGTCACCCTTAAGCCTGGAATGTATGCTCTGTATTGTAACATCCCCAACCACTACATGGACGGGATGTGGACATTGCTCACAGTTACTAAATAGAAAGTTTTTGAAGCCAATTCTGCGGTTCGGCAGCGTTGGCTTCATAATGTATTTATGTAGAGAAAGTTAGCACCGCAAAGATCACAGCCAAAGTCACAGCCGTGATTGCAACATGGGCAAATGTGCGGATGAGGGCAAGCAGCGACATATCGCGTGTAGCCAAGAATTTGTGAATGCGCAGCCGCATAAGAACATAAGCCACGATCCACACCAGCACAGCGGCCATTTTGAATTGGAACCAGAACTTCAAGCTGGAGGCACCACCAATCGCCCAAAGCATGGTAGCGCCGCTGATGATGATCAACGCAAAAAATATGTCGCTATAGATGATGAGGCTTTCGCGCAGGGCTGCGATGCCCAAAGCTTTATCACCACCCAAATTCTTAGCGACACGAAAGCCGACAATATTTGAAAATCCAATGCCAAGCGCAAAGGCTATGCTGAGCAGGTGAACACTCAAGGCAAATTGTAACAGGCTCATAAAACCATCTCCCACATCCAATGCATAGGATTGAACTTGGCATTTATTGGGAGAGTTGCAAACACCAAATCAGGTGCCGCGCAACACGAATGGCAAGATAAAAATACCGCGTTGCGGTGCGTCATATGGTCTGCGACACGTCACGGATTTGACATCATTTCGTCGGCTTCCTGCCACGAATAGCTATCAGTTATGCGGCCGGGGTGAATCGCCCCAGTAACAGAGCAAGCTGCTGAAATATCAGGCATATTGCTTAAATTTTTAACATAAGTTTGGAGATTTTCATGAACCGCATTCTCATTGCTTCCGCACTCGCTACCACGCTGTTTGCTGCACCAGCTTTTGCTGATTGCGCTGCTGATTACGCCAAGGCACAAGACGCTATGAAGACCATGAAGATGGACGACAAGACCACTGCAATGGTCAAGGATCAAACTGCCAAGATCACAGATGCAATGACCAAAAAAGACGAAGCTGCCTGCACCGCTGCAGTTGCCGACTTGACCAAGATGACCATGGCCAAGTAATTCGTTTTTTCCTTCGGGAAAAGATTGCGCCCCGGTGTGGTTTGACCATGCCGGGGTTTTTTATGCGACTCAAATTGGAAGAATCTGTGATTTTCAAGTGATTGTGGGCCGCGTTAAGTATTGCGCAATAAGCATAGCTCTTGACCGAGTTACGCAAAAAAATATGCGACGGAATTCGGCATGATTCATAACATTTTGAATTTCAGCCTAAATGTTTCGGAGGCAGATACACATGCCAAAAAATTAATGAAACCGAGTTAACTGCCGACCACTTTTCGCGCGCAGAAATGACAAGATTTATTCACAATCGGCGATCAAATTTGGATCCTAGGACGTCCTGACTACGCAACCGACAAGCCCTTTCCTCGCGAAGCTGCTTGCCATTTTTAACACTTTGAAATGGAGTTCGTATCATGAAACGTATTTTGATCATTGCCGCAATCGGCACCAGCTTTTTTGCAATTCCAGCACTCGCAGATAGTCAGTTTGATGTGGATAGCGTTGAAGCTCAATTGCAAACCGCTCATCTTGACGCAAATTCTGCGGCAATTGTTCAAGGCCTTGAAGACAGTGCCGAAACCGCAATTGCAAAGAACGATCCGGTCGATGCGACGCTGGATGTCAACCAGCTTGAGAAATATGTGCCAACGCACCACCACATGTTCCGTTGATTTCTTTCGTGACTAAATCAACACTCCGGCGCGGGGCTTCCCCACGCCGGAGTTTTTATTTTCAGATTTCAATCTCACCAGAATTAGATTTTCGTTTTCCATGACACGCACAGTTTTCGACACTTGACTGGACATGGTAAACTTTGTGCCTAATGTGCGCCTCAAAAATGAGGGCGCGCAGGATGAAAATCACCAACCCAATTCTCCCAGGCTTCAACGCCGATCCATCCATCTGCCGTGTGGGCGACGATTTTTTTATCGCCACCTCCACTTTTGAGTGGTTTCCCGGGGTACAAATTCATCACAGCCGTGATCTGGTGAATTGGCGTCTCATAACACGGCCACTGAGCCGCAAAAGCCAGTTGGACATGCGCGGCAATCCAGACAGCGGTGGGGTTTGGGCGCCATGTTTATCGCATGCTAATGGTAAGTTCTGGCTGGTTTACACTGATGTCAAACGGCTGGATGGCAACTATAAAGATGCGCACAACTACATTGTCACCGCATCTAAAATAACCGGGCCATGGAGTGATCCAATTTATGTGAACTCATCGGGTTTTGATCCATCGCTTTTTCATGACGATGACGGACGCAAATGGTTTGTGAACATGGTGTGGAACCATAGACATGATCCTGCATCAGGTGAGCCACACCCAGATAACAGGCCAGGCACGGGCTATTTCGGTGGCATTTTNNCTGCAAGAATGGGATGCGAAAACCAAGAAGCTGAAAGGCCCTGTCAGAAATATTTATGCTGGTTCATCTCGTGGTTTGGTCGAGGGGCCACATTTGTTTAAACGCGGTGGCTGGTATTATCTTACCACTGCTGAAGGTGGCACCGGCTATGAGCATGCGATTACTTATGCACGCGCACGCAAAATCATCGGACCTTATGAAACCCATCCGGATTTGCATTTATTGACGGCTGATGGCGCACCCGCTGATGGGTTGCAACGGTCTGGCCATGGGCAAATAGTTTTTCTCAAGGATGGTTCAATCTATCACACCCATCTGACGTGTCGCCCCCTGCCCGGCCTGAAGCGCAGTGTAATGGGCCGCGAGACTGGCATTCAGAAAGTGGTGTTTAGCGCTGATGGCTGGCCACGGTTGGCACAAGGTGGGCTTTTTGCATCACGTGATGTTGAAGCCCCGCAGCTTAAGCCACATCCGTTTAAACCAGAACCCGCGCGCCATAAATTTAACAGCAACAAACTGCCTCTAGTTTTCCAATGGTTGCGTACGCCAGAACCAAAACGGATTTTCTCACTTACGGCACGCAAAGGTTGGCTTAGGCTTATCGGCCGCGAAAGCATCGGCTCGTGGTTTGAGCAGGCGTTGGTGGCGCGGCGACAAACTTCATTTGTTTATCGCGGCGAAACCAAACTTGAGTTCAAACCGCAAACTTTTCAACAGATGGCTGGTCTTGTTGCCTATTATAATCGCCATCAATTTCACTATCTCTGTGTTAGTACCAATGATGCGGGTGAGAGATGTTTGAACATCCAATCTTGCCCGGGGCTTTGGCCGGAAGGCAATTTGCAGTTTCCACTTGGCACGGGCATTTTATTGCCAAGCAAAGGTGCGGTTTCCTTGCGTGTTGATGTTGATCACGCGCAATTGCAGTTTGGTTACTCCCTCAACGGCACAGATTGGCAGAATGCTGGCCCCGTTCTGGATGCTTCGGTTCTGTCAGACGAAGGTGGGCGCGGTGAGCATGCAGATTTTACCGGCGCTTTTGTGGGCATGGCAGCGCAAGATTTAACCGGTAACGCGCTGGCAGCAGATTTTCAATACTTCGAATATCGCGATCTGAAATGAAAAAGCCGGAGGTTTGTCTCCGGCTTTGGCTTTTTGAGATGAGGAGCGATTGTTATTCCTTGTCTTCTTTTAGCGATTCCTTGAGATTTTCCTTCATTGTCTCTTCGTCACCACCAGTCATGGACTTACCCATGGCAATGTTTGCCGCTTTCACGATGAGGAATAGAACTGCGGCAATGATGAGGAAGTTGACAGCTTCGGTGAGAAACTTGCCGATCTCAATGCTCTCACCGATTTTGATGTCATCAAAATTTGGCTTGCCCACAATGAGGCCGATGATGGGCATCAATACGTCATGAATGGCGGACTTAACCACCGAACTAAAGGCAAGGGCCATGATCAACCCAATAGCGATATCCAGCACATCGCCTTTGAGTGCGAAATCACGAAATTCTTTTAACATCTTATTCTCCCACTTTTTTGGCTGTCTCTGCAGCTTCGTCAAGACTGTAATGTTAAATGGCCTTTAGGTGAAGACCCAAAATATCTGTTGTGTGATCAGGCTCTACAAAAGCGCCCAAACCCCTGGCAAGCTTTCATTCACTAGCAACAATGATACGATCAACAGCGCAATCTCAACCAAACGGAAGAACAGTTTTTCAGGCACGATCTGTGTGAGCCGGTAACCTGCCCAAGCGCCAAACAGAGCCATGGGCACCAGCCAAACCACGGATTCCAAACTGCCAAAGCTCACCTGCCCCAAGGCAATATAGGGCGGGAGCTTCATGAGGTTCACCACAGCGAAAACAATGGTGGAGGTTCCGGCATAAATCATCTTGGGCATCTTTTGCGGCAGCGTATACATATTAAATGGTGGTGCACCGGCATGACTGACAAAACTGGTGAAGCCCGTAATCGCGCCCCAGAAAATTCCACGCGGCAGATCGGCTGGCTTTGATGGCACCACGCGCCAGGCCTTGGTAAAAGCATCCACGCAATAAACGTNNACGAGGCCGATGAGTGCCACAAACAGTTTCACCACATCTTCATTGGTGATGCGCGCTGTTGCCCAGCCAATGGCAATGCCTAATGCAGCAGCCGGAATGAGAATGAGAAGATTACGTTTGCTAAATTCGCGGCGATAAATCCACAGGCCGTAAATATCGCTAACGTTATAAAGGGGCAGCAACAAACCAGCGGCGGCACCAGCTGGCATCACCAAGCTGAGCATTGGCACAGCCAACATGCCCGACAGCGGCAACCCGCCTTTGGCTGTGCCCACGACAAAAGAGGTGAGCAGCGCCAAAGCCCAAAAAATAACTGAACCACTCATTCTTCTTCGGGGCCCAGCGCCAAGGTCTTGTAATCCAGTTTCAGATAGCGGCAAATATGTTCGACGGCAAAGTTGTGGTCGTCACGCTGGGGAATGCCCGAAACAGTGATGGTGCCGACAACACCAACATTTTTGATGGCGATGGGAAAACTTCCGCCATGGGCGGCAAATTCAATTGGCAGCACACCTTGGCTTTCATCCAATTGCCTGCCGCTGCTGGCCAACTCACGGCCCACGCGGTAGGAACTTTTATGTAAGCGCATAACGACGTTGATTTTGCGCTGTACCCAACTTTCATTTGCGGGCGTGGTGCCGGGCAGTGCTGTGTAAAATAAATTCCGCCCCGCAATGCGAATGTCGATCACGAAGGGATGTTTCAACGCAACCGCAGCCTCGCGCATTTGACTGCCCAAGGCCCAAGCATCAGCTTCTGAGAAGTTTTCAAATTGCAGAAGCTGTTCCTGAACTTTGATTTGCGCTATATCTTTGACCAATGACATCGCTACCTCACCCCACCGAAGTTTAATTTCATTTGCCGCTTTTCAAAAATCGCCTTAAAGCGGTAAGATAATTTCGAAGGGCGACGAATCCCGTTGCCCACCAGCTTAACCGCCTGGGAAGCAGGCGACTACAAAAAGGGATATAAAATGTCACTTACTTTCAGAAATGTTTGCATCGCTGCTATTATGGCAGTTTCAGCCAGCGCCTTTTTACCCAGCCAAGCTTCAGCCCTCTCAATGGCCGAATGCAGCGCCAAGTTTAAGGCCGCTAAGGCCGCCGGCACCGATGGCGGCTTGAAATGGAATGATTTCCGCAAGGCGCAGTGCGCCGCTGACGCTGCAGCAGCGCCTGCTGCACCAGCTGCTGCCATAGCGGCTGCTCCTGCCGCTGCTGCAACCGCAGCTTCTGGACCAACGTTGAAGGAGTGTTCAGCTTCATGGAAAGCCATGAAGGTGGCTGGCACAGTTCCGGCTGGCATGAAGTGGAAAGAATTCGTGGCTGCCAAGTGCCAAGCACCTGCTGCAGGTGCCGCACCTGCAGCGCCTGCTCCTAAGATGGCCGCTCCTGCTGCACCAGCAGCTAAGATGGCAGCACCTGCTGCTCCGGCCGTTCCAGCTGCACCCGCAGCTGCTGCAACCAAGATGGCTGCACCTGCCGCCAAGATGGCTGCTCCAGCAGCTACTGCCGCCGCTCCTGCAGCGGGCGAAATGCTGGACAAGAATGGCAAGCCTATGACTGCTGGCCGCGCGGCGATGGTTACGCGCGAGCGTGCTTGCGGTGCAAAGTGGAAAGCAGCCAAAGCTGCGGGCACACTTCCAGCTGGTCAAACGTGGCCGCAATTCTGGTCGGCTTGCAATACTGAGCTGAAGGCTCAAGGCCAATAAAAGCCATTTATGCCAATTACGAAAGGCCCCTTCGCTGGGGCCTTTTTTTTGCACCTAGCCTCTATTGTAACTTGATTTATTACATATAGTGATTATGTGTCGGTCTCGGACCAACCCTGAAAGGAACACCATGATTTTCGTAACCGGAGCGGCAGGCCATTTAGGCCGCGCCACACTCAACCACCTTCTCACAACTTATAAAGTGCCGGCCGACAAGATTATCGCCGGTACGCGCGAGCCAGCCAAGCTGGCCGATTTTAAAGCCAAGGGTGTTCACATCCGCGACGCCGATTTCAACGACGAAGCCGCCCTTACAAAATCCTTTGCTGGCGTTACGCGTCTGTTGATCATCAGCACCAGTTCGATGGAACCTGGCGTGCGCTTGAAGCAACATTTGAACGCAGTGCATGCTGCAGAAAAAGCTGGCGTTAAACATGTGATCTACACATCGATGCCACGGCCTGACACTTCGGCCGTGTTATTTGCGCCTGACCATTTGAACACGGAAAAGGCTTTGGCGGCGGCTAAGATTGATGGCTACACCGTGCTGCGTAATAATTGGTATTGCGAGAACTTGCTCTATTCTTTGCCTCAGGCCTTGCAATCAGGCACGCAATATACTGCTGCTGGCCAAGGCAAGACTGCGTATATTGGCCGCGATGACTTGGCCCGCGCTGCGGCTTCTGTTTTGGCTTCCGACAAAGGTGGCAAGAACACCTACACACTGTCTGGCGCTAAAGAATACACCACCGACGAAATCGCCAAGTTGGTCAGCGCTGCAACGGGCAAGCCACTGAAAGTGATTCACGTGCCAGTTGAAGGTTTGATCCAAGGCATGATTGGCGCTGGCCTTCCTGAAGGCATGGCCAAGATGTTTGCATCATTTGATGTCAATACCGCCCAAGGCGGTTTGGCTGGCAATCCAGCGGATTTCAAAAAACTCACTGGGATTGAACCACACAGTTTTGAAGATTGGCTGAAGAAGAATGTGGCGGTTTTTGCGGCTCCCGCTGCCCACTAACTTAAAAGGCCCCGGAAACGGGGCCTTTTTCATAGGGCCGTTTTCAGTTCACGCGGCCTTCAATTCCACACGGTTACGGCCTTCGCGCTTGGCCACATAAAGTGCCTCATCAGCGCGCTTGAGTATTTTGGATTGCGAGTCTTCAAGGCCATCAAGCTGTGCAACCCCGATGGACACTGTAACATGGATGGACTTGCGGTCAGCAATCACGAAAGTTCTTACGGCTATAAGTTTACGCAAGCGCTCAGCTATGGCTGAGGCCACATCCAAAGAGATGCCGGGCAAAACCACAATGAATTCCTCGCCCCCCGTGCGGCAGCATAAATCAATGCCGCGGGTTGAGCCTCTGATGCGTTGCGCCAGTTCCTGCAACACTGCGTCGCCGGCATCATGGCCGTGGGTATCATTGATCGCCTTAAAATGATCAGCGTCAATCGCCAGCAGACTCAATTGTTTGCCGCGGCTCATATGATCATCGATCAAATAGCCCAAATGGGTTTCAAGATAGCGCCTGTTGTAAAGGCCAGTGAGTGAATCAGTGACGGCAAGTTCAAGCGAAGTCTGGACAGACTTTCGCAATTGTTCGGTGAAGCGCCAACGTTTCACTTGCGTGTTCACCCGCGCAACCAATTCCTGGCGATCCACAGGCCGGATCAAATAATCATTCACGCCCATATCAAGCGAGCGCAACAATAGGTTTTGATCCGCCGCATCGATGACAACAAGAATAGGAATCTGGCGGGTGATTTCAGCGGAACGAAATTGTGAAACAAGCCTCAAGCCATCAAACGAACCTGTTCCGAGGCTGACGACGATGAGATCATAAGGCTGTGCGGCAACACTGTGCGACATGGCATCGGCAGGATCACAAAATTCCACCACATGCAGGCCTTCAAGTGCCAGCCTGGTGCGCTCACGCGAAGTCTCACGACTTTCGACACACAACACCCGACCGGGCGTTTCAATCATGGCCTTTATGCGTGGCATGATGCCGGTTGCAGCACCGTCATCAACACGTTGGCGCAATTCATCAGTCAACATTTTCAAGCGTACAAGGGAGCGCAACCGCGTGAACAGCGCTAGATCGTTGACTGGCTTGGTGAGAAAATCATCGGCACCGGCTTTAAGGCCCTTGATGCGGTCTTCGGTTTGATCCATCGCGGTGATCATCACGATTGGGATATGCGAGGTGGCTGGATTGGCCTTGATGCGGGTGCAAACTTCAAAGCCATCAATGCCGGGCATCATCACATCAAGAAGTACAATATCTGGTTTTGCACGGGTCACAATATCAAGCGCGTCCAAACCATTATGCGCAGTGATCACCTCAAAATATTCCGCCTGAAGCTTGGCTTCCAGCAGTCGAACATTTGCGACAAGATCATCTACAACGAGTACGCGAGCCGTCATGGTACTTACNNACTTCAAATATTTGTCGATAGTTTGCAGGAAAGACATAACCGAGATGGGCTTGGAAATATACGCTTCACAGCCGCCCTCACGGATCTTTTGTTCGTCACCTTTCATTGCAAAGGCAGTTACCGCAATGACAGGAATGGCCTTCAAATCATCATCTTCTTTCAACCATTTGGTAACTTCGATGCCAGATACTTCAGGCAATTGGATATCCATCAAGATGAGGTCAGGCCGGTGTTGGCGGGCCAATTCCAGTGCTGCCAAGCCATCGCGGGTTTGCACAACCAAATAGCCATGGGATTCCAACAAGTCGTTGAACAATTTCATGTTCAACTCATTATCCTCAACAACGAGTATGGTTTTGGCCTTAGCCTCTGTGGTTGTAGGTAAATCTAACATCATGTTTGGTTTTCGTGGAAAACTTCCAGCATTGCAATGGCTCCTGAACCAGGTTGGATCAGGCAACCCATTTATTTGAACGTGAGTTTAGGAACGGGCGGTTAAACCTTAATGAAGATTGGGTGTTGGGTTTGTGTGGTTACTGAATTGACATGATGGGGCAAACCACCCAATTTGGCTAGCATGAACCGTCTCAAACAATCACCCGTGATTGATGCTGAAGTTTTGCCACTTGAGCTGATCACTTTTCTGGCGCAGGACGAAGAGCGCTTTGAACGGTTTTTGGCACTATCAGGATTAGGGCCACAGGATTTTCGCTCCCATTTGGCTGAGCCTGGCTTTCAAGCCATGGTGCTTGACCAAGTGTTGCAAGACCAAAGCTTGGTGTTGGAATTCACAACTGCCCACGCGCTGAAACCAGAGGCAATTTTGTCAGCGCGGCGCAAATTGCCCGGCGGTCTGGCTGAGTAAGCAGAATGGGTGACCTGGCGCCATGAAGGGCTTTTGTCGCGATTGCCTGACGCAAGCCAAAGCTGAGGCACGACGTTGTGGTGCTTGTGGAAGCCCGCGGCTTTTGCGCCATGATGAGCTTGACGTGCTTAGCATCGCGCATATCGATTGTGATGCATTTTATGCCTCAGTTGAAAAGCGCGACAATCCGGCTTTGCGTGACAAACCCGTGATTGTGGGTGGCGCTGAACGCGGTGTGGTTTCAACCGCTTGTTACATTGCGCGCATCAGCGGGGTTAAATCCGCCATGCCGATGTTCAAAGCCAAAGCTTTATGCCCGGAAGCCGTTATTGTGCGTCCCAACATGGCCAAATACGCCAAGGCGGCCAAGGAAGTGCGCCTGTTGATGGAAGAGGTGACGCCGTTGGTGCAACCGGTTTCCATCGACGAAGCCTTTCTTGACCTTTCGGGTACACAGCGTTTGCATGGTGCCAGCCCAGCGCAAGTTTTGGCGCGGCTGATTATGCGCATTGAAAAGGAAGTTGGTGTTACTGCCTCAGTTGGGCTTTCGCATAACAAATTTCTCGCTAAACTGGCTTCTGACATGCAAAAGCCGCGTGGCTTTTCAGTGATTGGCAAAGCTGAAACATTGCAGCTTTTGGCGAGCCGCCCCGTGGGTTCTATTTGGGGCGTCGTAAAAGCCATGCAAGAAAAACTTGAACGGCGCGGCATCACCATGATTGGACAATTACAAAAGATGGAGCGCGATGACCTGGCCCGCCAATTTGGCAGCATGGGCTTTAGGCTTTATCACCTTAGTCGTGGTGAGGATTTGCGTGTGGTTGAAACCCACGATGAAGCAAAAAGCATCAGCGCGGAAAATACCTTCTTCGAAGACTTATCGGATTATCAGTTGCTTGAAAAAGAGCTGTGGCCCCTGTGCCAACGGGTTTCGCGCCGTGCCAAGAAAGATGGGCTTTGCGGCTGCACGATTACATTGAAACTCAAGACCAATGATTTCGCCAGCCGCACCCGTGCGGTGTCTGTGGCTGATGGTACAAACCAAGCGCATGAGATTTTTGAAGCCGGCAAGGCCTTGTTGAAGGCCGAATGTGGGCATGCGCGATTTCGTCTCATCGGCATTGGTCTATCGCGGCTGGTTGATGCTTCAGTTGTGTCGCAGACCGCACTTGATGCCACCTTTGCCGCACGCAGCAAGGCCGAAGCGGCGATGGATAAAATCCGCGATAAGTTTGGCAGTGCCGCCGTTGACCGCGGGATTAGATTCAAAAAGGTTTAGGCCGACAATTTAAAAATGCTGGCTCCTTGCTGATCTGCTTCCACCAGCTTTCGCATGCGGCTATCAAATTCTTTGGCAAAGGGCATAAAACGCAAAGCCAAAGCGTTGCGCTGTTGTGGCCAATCTGTGTCATTGCTGTCAACGCAAACTGAGAAAATGATTTTGTCTTCACCGGGTGCTGGCAATGGCATCGAAATGCCATAGCGAGTCAAACCAAACCGCTCTGCAACGAGATTCATTTTTTGCGCGAGATGATCAACATCATACCACTCTGCCCAATCGACGAACTTGTTTTCCATCACATCCGAGATCACCGGATCATCTAAGGGCGTGAAGATAGACATGTAGTAGTTCATATAGGCGGGATCATAGGTCGCAGACCAGATCACCTGATCAGGCGCACCATCGCGATATTGTAAATACCAATAAGACAAATGCCGCACCTTGGCCTCGGCTGCAGATTGCAATAAAAAATCTGTGGCTTTCTCCATGCTGCCGAAAGGAGCCAAGCCAGTTTGTGAATTGGATATGGGCATTGGTGTTCTCACGCCATTCTTGTAAGATGGGATTAGTTAAAAGATTCCTAAAATACATCCCTATGGTTGTGTTATTCGATTTCAACTCTCCCTTAGCGTGTTTTTAACATGAAATAATAGATTCAATTTCAGTTATATTCTAATTCGTGAAATTATCTTTTTTGCGCTATGCACTGCTGATGACCCACCAGAAAATCTCATTTCTTCGTGATGTTCCAAGCCTTCGCCAACAGGTGGCGCAGTGGCACAGCGAGGGTTTAAAAGTTGCCGTTGTGCCGACCATGGGCGCACTTCACGATGGGCATCTCAACCTCGTTCGGCGTGGGTTTGAAACGGCCGACCGGGTGATCGCCACGATTTTCATCAACCCCAAACAATTTGCAGCACATGAAGATTTGGGCCGCTATCCCCGCGACGAGGCGGGTGACCTGGCTAAGTTGACCGGTGCGAGAACATCGGTGGTTTTTGCACCCTCAGCCGAGGCGGTATATCCGGCAGGTTTTGCTACATCAATTCACATGGAAGGGCCCGCTAAAGTTGGATTGGAAGATGCCTTTCGCCCGCAGTTCTTTGACGGCGTTGCAACGGTTGTAACGAAGCTCTTCACGCAAACAGCGGCAGACACTGCGTTGTTTGGCGAGAAAGATTATCAGCAGTTAAAAGTGGTGAGCCACCTGGCGCGCGATTTGGATTTGCCCATTGAAATTGTCGGCGTGCCAACAACGCGTGAAGTAGACGGCTTAGCCATGTCATCGCGCAATGCCTATCTGTCGGCGGC
>PLXI01000129.1 GCA_003151375.1 Hyphomicrobiales bacterium | reverse complement strand
GAACCCCTGTCCAATCTCGATGCAGAGTTGCGTGTTCACATGCGCATTGAATTGGCGCGGCTGCATAAATCATTGGCCGCCACCGTCATCTACGTCACTCACGATCAGGTGGAGGCCAAGACCTTGGCTGACAAGATTGTGGTAATGCGCGGTGGCGAGATTGCGCAAGTTGGGCCGCCACTAAAAGTCTTTGATGATCCGGACAATATGTTTGTGGCGGGTTTTATTGGTTCGCCCAAAATCAATTTCATCAAAGCAACCGTCATCCAAGCGGAAAAAGGCGAAATCAGCGTTAGCTTAACCAGCTACAACAATATGAAAATTGAGTTCACTTCCAAATCCAACACCTTGAAAATTGGCGATGAAGTTACAGTCGGTCTGCGCCCGCAACATTTTTCACCCAAAGGCGGCCTCACCTTCAAACTCACCGTTGAACTTGCTGAACATCTCGGCAGTGAGACTTTTGTCTATGCTGGTAATGCCACTGGTGAACTTCTCACCATCGCCACCAGCACCGGCCGCGACTTAAAAATCGGACAAAAATTTGAAGCTCATTTTGCGCCCGAAAAAGCCTTACTTTTCGATGCAAATGGCAATCGCCTGCGTTAATTTACAACACTTTTTGAAAGTAGAATGATTATGAAACAAACTCGATGGGGAATTTTGGGGCCAGGCAGCATCGCGCAGAATTTTGCGGATGGATTGGCGCAAGCCCCATCTGGCGTCCTCGCAGCAATTGCCAGCACTTCGGCCGAGCGGCGCGAAAGCTTTGGCACGCGCAACAAAGTGAAATCTGAAAAACGTTATGCAAGTTATGACGCACTCCTGGCAGATTCAGATGTGGACGCAGTTTATATTTCAACGCCCCACCCTTGGCATGCTGAATGGGCCATTAAGGCCTTGCGCGCTGGCAAAGCCGTATTGGTTGAAAAGCCTGCAGGCATGAATTCTGCAGAGGTAATCGCCGTAACTGAAGTGGCGCAGCAGTGTGACACATTCTTTATGGAAGCCTATATGTATCGCTGCCATCCGCAAATTGCCCGCGTGCTGGAGATCATTGCGTCTGGTGAGATCGGAAAGCTAACCCACGTTAAAGCCAATTTTGGTTTCAATGCGAAATTCAACGCTGCTTCTAGGCTCTATGACCGCAAGCTTGGCGGTGGCGGTATTCTCGATGTTGGTGGCTATTGCACATCGCTCGTGCGTTTGATCGCCGGTGCTGCCCAAGGTCTGCCTTTTGCTGAACCCATCTCGCTAAAAGGTGCCGGCATCTTAGGTGAAAGCGGCGTGGACGAAGTGGCTTATGGTCTGCTTACTTTTGCTGGTGGCTTTACTGCTGAAATCGCCTGCGCTGTGGCCCGCAACATGGATAACCGCGCAATCATCACAGGCGATAAGGGTTCCATTGAAATGGCCGATCCATGGGTGCCGGGCCGCAACGCTGGCCCATCAGATACAACACTCATCGTCATTGTTGCTGGCAAGGCACGATCTGAAGCCATCACAAATCCATATCAACTGTTTTCGTTTGAAGCAGAATTGGCCAGCCGCGCCATCGCTGCTGGCCTAAAGCAAGCGCCCCATCCCGCCATGGGTTGGGCCGACAGCATAGGCAACAACACAGCACAAGATCGCTGGCGCGCAGAATTGGGCTATGCCACTTTTGCTGAGGACACAAAGCTTAACCGTGCATCGCCATCGCTTATCCCTAAAGGCTTGCCGAAAATTCCGAAGATTAAAATTTCCGATCTTGCCATGCCCATCAGCCAACTTGTCATTGGTTGTGATAACAAGGATGACATAGCGTCAGGCGCTTTGGTCTGGGATGCATGGATGGAAGCAGGCGGCAATGCCTTTGATACTGGCTTTGTTTACGGCGGCGGCCGCCATGAAAAAGTATTGGGTGATTGGATTGCCAATCGGGGCGTGGCCAAAGAGGTCATCACCATCGTCAAAGGCGCGCACACACCTTATTGTTTGCCCCGTGCCCTCGTTGCGCAATTGGATATGTCATTGGAGCGTCTAGGTCTAGATCATGCGCCAGTTTACATCATGCACCGTGACAACCTCAATGTTCCGGTGGGCGAATTTGTTGATGCGCTTAATCGTCTGCACAAAGCTGGACGCATCGGGGCATTCGGGGGCTCCAACTGGTCAATTGCGCGCCTTGTTGAAGCTAATGAATATGCCTCCAAACATGGCTTAAAGCCGTTCACCATTCTGAACAACAATCTGTCTCTGGCCGTTATGGAAAAACCGGTCTGGGCCGGATGCGTTACATCCAACACGCCTGAAACCTTGGCCTTCTTGCGCCAAAGCAAAACCACCCACATCAGTTGGTCGTCACAAGCGCGCGGTTATTTCTTGCCTGAAGCCTTGCGCAACCGCCTTCCTGCCGATACCAGCCCAGAAACGTGCTTCGGCAGCGCTGCCAATGCTGAACGGCGCAGCCGTGCCGAAAAACTCGCTTCGGAGCTTGGCGTTTCACCACACAACATCGCAACGGCGTGGGTACTGGCGCAAAGCTTCCCTTCGCTGGCATTAATTGGCCCACGCAGCCCCGGCGAAATTGTATCAACCCTGCCTGGGCTTGGCGTTACCCTTGATGCTAAACAAGTTGCTTGGTTGAATTTGGAGTAATCACTCGGCAGCTAGTGCCATTCTTGCTTTTAACGCTGGCCTGGCCAATGGTATCGTCAGTGCCGTGCTGGCTACAGCCATGAGCAACAGAGCCGCAAAGAGATCAACCGATATGATAGCCTTGTCGAGCAAAACATTGGCAAAAACAATCATGATCAAAGCCTTGGTTTGAAGCAGAAAGCCAACCGCAAGCGCGTCGCCTTTGGGCCAACCCAAAACACGCGCCGCTAAGCCAACGCCCAATAGTTTCCCGCCAACGGATGCCACCAGCAAGAGCAACGCCGCCCCCAAAATTGTGATCCCGCTCATATGCCAGTTGATTTTGATCCCGGTGGACAGGAAATACACTGGCATCATCATCAACAACACCGAGTCTCGAAAATGATCAAAGCGTTCGGTATTAAACCAGCTCCGCTCTGAAACCGCGCCAGCGGCAAAGGCACCCACCATGAAATGCAAGCCAGCAAGATCACTGCCAAAGCCACAAGCCAATAGCCACAGCAGTGCCAACGGCCAGCGGTCTTGTTCTGCCAAGGCTAGCATAAGTTTGCGGTAAAGCGGTGCCACACAAGCAAACAACAAAACAAAACCAAGCTGCCAAGCAAGCCGTTGCCAATCGAGAAGAATTACAGCCAACACTCCCCAGATCGCCAAATCGTCGAGGCTTGCATAGCGCAAAATACGCTGGCCAAAGTCTGCTCTGAGAATTTCAAGCTGCTGCATTAGCAAAACAAGGAAGGGCAGCGCCGTAACTGCACACGCCATCCCGGTGCCCAGAGCTACCTGCCAAGGTGCACCACGCTCACCACCCCATTGTTCCCCCCAATGGAGCATCAGCAAGGCTGCACACAGGCCCAAGACCAAGGGGGCAACCAACGCCAGGACGGCGGTTGTCGCCACATCGCGGCGCTGCGCCCAAGCCTCATTCAGTTCCAATTCGCAGCCCGCAAGAAATACAAAGATCATCACAGCCCAACTGGCAATACTCGTGATGGCCGTAACAGAACCAACTGTGAAAACGCCCTCATAAATCGAAGGCGCAAATCTGCCAAGAATACCAGGCCCCAGCAATACTCCAACTATGATTTGAACGACGGCCAGAGGTGCAATGCGCTCAAGCCGCAGCAACCGCCAAACCAAATAGGGCACAGTGAAAATAACCAACAGCGTCAGCAGGAAAGATTCAGTGCCACTCATGTTGCAAAGATCAACCCATCAATTTTGTGCCAAGAGCGTGGCCCACATTGGCAACAGAGGTAGGTTTAGCTGAGCGCATCTCCTCAACCGAGCGTACATGCTGACGCGCTGCACCTGCCCATTCGCGGGTTTTGACTTTAGGGTTTTTCATACGCTCTTTGGCGGCAGGAATGGCATGAGCATATTGCGGCAGCCACGCAGCTTGTGCCACCAACATCTCATCCACCATCTGCCAAACTTCTTCTGGTGTGGAAATGGCACCAACCAGCGGATCATGCAACACCGCCAATTTAAGCAAATCCACATCGCCGGTGACAGCGGCCTCTACACTCATGCGTTGCACGTTGACCGATGCCATGCATGTGGCCGCACAGCCAAGCGGCAACTCAATGCCTTCGATCATGTTGATACCAAAGCGATCAACATAACCGGGGCTTTCGATGATGCAATCTTCCGGTAGGTTCTTAATTACTCCACCGTTCTTCACATTGAAATGCCCGCGATAGGTACGGCCTGTTTCTAACGCTTCGAGAATATGCGAGGCATGTTCATCTGTTCTCTTATAGGTCTTCAGCGATTTTCCGGCAGCTTCAAGGAACATTGGAAAATCTTGTTCAAACCAATTACGGTTTTCTGTGCAATAGCGAAGATAACCACCTGTCTCACCGTGAATCCAGTCTTCCAGTGAAATCCATTTGGTAATTTCGTCAGGCCGTTTGCGATACCACGGCAGATATTCAGAAAGATGGCCGTTGCTTTCAGTGGAATAGAACCCAAATCGCTTCAACACATCAATACGCACTTTTTCCTGATCGGAAAATTGCGGATGCTTTTCAAAGGCTGCAACCAACTCATCCTTGCCGATGTTGCGGCCCTTGTGATTGAGGCCGATATACCAAGTTTGATGGTTGATGCCGGAGCAGATAATATCCAGCTCTTCATGGTTTGCTATGCCAAGCGCCTTGGCAATTTGCCGCCACCCATTCTGCACCCCGTGGCACAGACCCACGGTGTTGACTTTGCCATGATCAAGGCACGCCCAAGTGTTCATCGCCATTGGGTTGGCATAGTTGAGATGCAGCAAATCTTGATGCGCTACTTCACGCATGTCTTTGCAGAAATCTAACATCGCCGGCATGGTGCGCTGGCCATACATAATGCCACCGGCGCAAATCGTATCACCCACGCATTGGTCAATGCCATATTTGAGCGGGATGTTCACATCTCCCGCGTAAGCCTCAAGCCCACCGATACGAACACAGTTCATCACATATTTTGCGCCATCAAATGCCCGCCTACGATCAGTTGTGGCGGTTATTTTGGTGGGCAGATTATTAGTCGCAACAAGTCGTTCAATAATCTGCTTGGCCATATCCAAATTATGCGGGTTGTTGTCGGTGAGTGCGATTTCAACTTCCGCAAATTCTGGCACACATAAAATGTCACTCACCAATTTTTTGGTAAAGCCGATAGAACCAGCGCCGATAATGGCAATTTTGAATGTCATGACGACCTCCTACAATGATTGTAAAAATTCTCTGTGGCCGAGCGCATGTGGTGCAGCGGCCCGGTATTCAGCGGTGAGGCTGTCAGCGGCAGCGCGGGCCTTTTCTGTCAATCCCGGTCGTGCTTCCATATAATCGCGTGCGACTTTTTGATTAAGCAGGCCCAAGCCATCCAAAACCGGATAGTGTAAAGTTTGTTCCACATGCGCAAATCTTCCTGGCAGTGGTACAAAATCTTCATAATCCGGCATTTTTGTTTGCCACAAGGCGAGACGCTCTTTCGTTTCCGGCCTGATACAGTTCTTGGCTACGTGCCGCCAAAATGGCGTGTCATCACGCTCTGTAACGTAATGCATATTGATGAAGTTGCGGAACTCATCAACTTGCCTGGCCACAAACGCATTATATGTAGTGCGACTTTCGTCGCTTATTTCTGTTGGATTTTTCAGATGGAAATTCGTGAAGACCATGAGCTGCACGATGGTTCCGTGAATCGATGTGGATTCCAGTGGTTCAAGAAAACTGGAGGACAAACCAAATGCGATGCAATTACCAACCCAAGCATTTTCCAACCGTCCCACGTCCAGTTTTATATCATTGCGTGGCTCAATCTTATGGCCGAGCGCCGCTTCGATTTCAGCTTGCGCGGCATCAGGAGAAAGAAATTGATCCGAATAAACATAGCCATATCCGATGCGCTTCTGGGTGGGAATTCCCCACATCCAGCCCGCGTTACGCGCCCAAGCAAGCGTATATGGTCCAACCTCTTCGCCCTCTTTCAAGTCAACCCAGAATGGCATGGCGCGATTGATAGGCCAGTTATGGGCATAGGAAATCCATTTGGCACCCATTTCTTTGGCGATCAAAGATCGTCTGAAACCCGTGCAATCGACAAAGAAGTCACCTTCAATAGATTGGCCATCATCAGTGAGCAGTGCTTCGATGTTGCCAGTTTGCGAATTTTTCTGTGCACCAATGACCTGAGCGTCCAGTATTTCAACACCTTTGGATTTCTTGGCAAAATACTTTCCAACCAATGATTGATCAAAATGAAAGGCGTGATGATAGGGGCCAACAGGAATGAATGAGCCATCTGCCTTGCGGGCATAGGGGCTTTTCTTTTGTTCAAGCAAATATTCAAAAAGATGAGCTTGGGTAACAGGCCGTCCAGCAGCCACCGCAAAAATATCGAGATAGGATTGCGGCCTCTCGATGGATGGCTCAACAACAAGATGTGGATCATCGATCGGGCCATAATAATTATGGCCCTTGCGTCGCCATTCCTTGTGTCTGATGCCCAGCTTGAAGGCGGCATCGGTTTCACGCAGAAATTCAAACTCATCAAAACCGAAATGCTTGAGCATCTGGCGAAAGACCGCAGTCGTTCCTTCACCCACACCAACCGTTGGAATTTTAGAGGATTCAACCACTGTGACACGCGCCTTGAAATTCTGGCGCTTTAACGCATCCTGAATCAACATGGCCGCAAGCCAGCCAGCCGTGCCGCCGCCAACAATCACAAAACGTTTTTGTGAAGGCTCACTCATTCCGCGGCTTTCATCGGCTTATGCACCCGTGCAAACTCGGGCAACCACTTGTCATGCGCAACCAAAAGATCATCCACTAAATCCCAGATTTGTTGCAGATCAAGTTCAGCTGCAGTGTGCGGATCCATCATAGCTGCGTGATAGATATGTTCGCGGTTCTCTTCCACAAGTGCGCGCACGGTCAATTCCTGAACATTGATATTGGTGCGAATGAGTGCTGTAAGTTGCGGCGGCAGGGCACCAACGAAGGTTGGCTGAATGCCACGATCATCAACCAAACAAGGCACCTCAGTCGCGCAATTATCTGGCAGCGATGTGATGCAACCATTGTTGCGCTGATTGCCATAGATAACCGATGGTTCGCCAGTCCAAACCGAGTTCATAATGGACGACGCATACTCGTGACTTGCCTTCACTTCGATCTTGTCGGCACTTTTATATTCCTCGGCTTGTTTTTTCCAACGTGCGATCTGTTCCACACAACGCTTGGGATATTCATCAAGAGGAATGCCAAACTTCTCGATTAAATCCTCACGGCCCTCCTTGATGAAGTAGGGTGTATATTCTGCGAAATGCTCAGAGCTTTCTGTGACGAAATAACCAAGCCGCGTCAGCATTTCATAGCGTACTTTGTTGGGGCAACGAGGGTTCCAGCTCGACGGCTTGGGAAAGCGCCCTTCACGGTAGCCCTTGAGAAGATCAGAATAGAGGCTGCGATACGAACCATCTTTCTGGCGGTGTTCAAACTGTAAATAGAACGCCATATGATTAATACCAGCGGCGCGGTAGCGAATTTCCCCAATTGGAATATCCAAGTCACGCGCCAACTCATCGGCTGTGCCTTGCACAGAATGGCACAGGCCAACTTGTTTAATCTTGGGGAATTTTTCAGAGATGGCCCAAGTGTTAATGGCCATCGGATTCACATATTGCATCAGAATGGCATTAGGGCAGACTTCCATCATATCAGCGCAAATGCTCCACAAATGCGGCACAGTGCGAAGGCCGCGCATAATGCCGCCCACACCAAGCGTGTCTGCAATTGTTTGGCGTAGCTTATATTTTTTCGGCACTTCGAAATCAGTGACAGTGCACGGCTCATAGCCACCAACTTGAAATGCCGTGACCACAAAATCCGCTTTGTCTAAAGCCTTGCGCTGATTGGAATGGGTTTCCAATTTGGCTTTCACGCCAAGCGTTGAAATAATCTTACCCGCAACAATCTCTGATTCCTTCAGGCGTTCAGGATTAAGATCCATCAGTGCTATGGTGGCACCCGTCAGCGCTTTACGCTGCAAAAGATCACCAACGATATTCTTCATAAAAACAGTTGAACCGGCGCCGATAAAGGCAATGCGGGGATTAGCACTCATGTGAAGCTCCTATGCTGCAATTTTAAAAGCGGCACTGACCAGCCGTTTTGTATATTCGGTTTGTGGGTTATTCAACACGTCGGCAACCATGCCCTGTTCTACAATTTTGCCGTTCTGCATGACGATTACGCGGTGGCACAGTGCGCGCACAACTTTAAGATCATGGCTGATGAAAAGATATGATAGTCCGCGTTCGCGTTGCAATTTGCGCAAGAGCTCGATGATCTGCGCTTGCACTGATAAATCGAGCGCAGACGTTGGTTCATCAAGTAAAATAAACTCTGGCTCCAATGCAATAGCGCGTGCGATAGCGATACGCTGACGTTGCCCACCAGAAAACTCATGTGGGAAACGTGTGAGGATATTTGTAGGCATGCCCGCATCTTCCAACGCCTTTTGCACAGCGTCCAACCGTTGTGCGGATGTGCCTATTTTGTTGACGATCAGGCCCTCTTCGATAACCTGCCTAATATTCATGCGCGGGTTCATCGATGAGAACGGATCTTGAAACACAATTTGCATGCGCGCACGAAACGGACGAAGCTGATCGCGTTTCAATCCATCAATGCGGGCACCATCAAAAGTGATTTCGCCCTGTTGCGGATTGAGAAGCCTAATTAAAGCTTGCCCAAATGTGGTTTTGCCCGAGCCGCTTTCCCCCACAAGGCCAAGTGTCTCTCCACGTTTAAGCTCTAAGCTCAAACCGTCCACAGCCTGTAGATCGGTATAGACCGCATTAAACAGCCCACCCTTCTTTAACGTGTAGGTCACCCGCACATCTTTGCCAGACAATACAACGGGCGGATTGCCAACCAAGGGCTTGGCAATGCCCTTTGGGTCTGAAGCCATTAGCCGCTTCGTATATGGATGTTGTGGATTATTAAACAAAGCCGCGGCGGTGTTGTGTTCCTTTACCTCACCATGTTGCATTACATAAACCCGGTCTGCGAATTGGCGCACCACAGTCAAATCATGCGTGATCAAAATTACAGCCATACCATATTTGGCCTTAAGGTCTTTGATCAGATTCAAGATTTGTGCCTGCACCGTTACATCAAGTGCAGTGGTTGGCTCATCCGCGATTAAAATGTCCGGCCTGTTGGCCAAAGCCATGGCAATCATCACACGTTGCCGCTGTCCTCCCGAGAGTTGATGCGGATATTGCTTCAACCTAGCTTCAGGATCAGGAATTTGTACTTCTGCAAGCAGCGCGAGCGCCTTGGCCATGGCATCGGCGCGCGTAACCTTGTTATGAATGCGGATCACTTCGGCTATTTGCGAACCCACTGTATATACTGGATTGAGCGACGTCATCGGCTCTTGGAAAATCATCGAAATACGACTGCCGCGGAGTTTGCGCATTTCGCGCTCCGGCAATTTCACAACATCTTGGCCACCAATATTAATATATGTGTCCTCGCCTAAAGTGGCGCGGCGCGACAAAAGCCGCATGACGGCACGAGCGGTGACGGATTTACCAGAACCACTTTCACCTACAATGGCAATTGTCTCGCCTTTGCGCAGCGCAAAGGACATGTTTTTGACGGCTTCAACCGTGCCACCCTCCACTTTGAAGGTGACTTTAATATTGCGAGCCTCGAGGATGATGTCGTTTTGTTTCATCATCCGCCTCAATAAGGATCAACTGCATCGCGCAAGCCGTCACCCAATGCGTTGAATGAAAATACAGTGATGAGCACAAATGCAACTGGCGACAAAATCCACGGATAAGAACCCAATACTGAAAAATTGGCACAATCCTGCAACATCATGCCCCAAGAAATCAGTGGCGGTTTTACCGCAAATCCAAGGAACCCGAGAAAGGACTCAATCAGCACAATTTGTGGAATCCAAGTGGTTATGGACACAATCACATGACTGATAACATTCGGAAGAATGTGCCGCAGAATGATGCGCCTATCAGTTACCCCAACGGCTTCTGCCGCGCGCACATATTCAATACGCGCTAACGCCAAAGTTTTGCCGCGCACCTCACGCGACAGCGCCGCCCAGTTCAGCGCCGCCATAACGCACACAACAAATGCCAGAAAAACTGAACTTGGTGCCGTCGCAGGGATGAGAGCGGCCAATGCGAGATAGAGCGGCAGTTGCGGCAGCGCGAAGAAAATATCTACAATACGTTGCGACCAACGATCAAACACTCCACCATAGTAACCGGAGGTTAAACCCACCAATGTGCCAACGATGGTGATAAAGGTGACCGTGATTAAAGCGATCGTCAATGAAATCCTTGAACCAATGATACCACGAGAGAAGATATCAAGCCCGAACTTGTCCGTGCCGAGAATATGGAAAGGTTGGCCGTCATCAGTCCCGAAAAGATGCGTTGTTGATGGAATAAGACCCAACGCGCGATAGGCATACCCCTGAACAAAGAATTTGATCGGCCGTGGATGATCATAGTCTGGGCCGTTGAGAGGCTGAAAAGTCACCGGATCGAGCTCGCCAGATTCCGTAACGGCAAATGTTTGTGGTCGTAAAGTGAACCCCTCCTTGTTAAAAAAACTGATCGGATCAGGCGGCGCGAAAGCCAGTGTTGGTTCCTTAGGATCGGAAGGCACTACGAAGTCCGCAAAAATCGTCATCAGCAGAAGTAAAGTGACTAAAGTCAGGCCGATCATACCCGTAATTGAGCGGCGGAATTTGCGCCAAGCCAAGAGCAGATAGCCTTCATTCTTAGCAAAGCGCCCAGACGCTGGCGCTGCATCAAGATAAGCCGCATCTTCTTGTTTCACAAATGGCGCAAAGATATCATCGCCCATTCTCATGTTCCCAACCGCACGCGCGGGTCTAGCCACGCCAGCAAGAGATCAGAAAGTATGCTGCCCACAATTTGCAATATCCCCAACATTAACATCAAAGTGGCGGTGACGAGAACATCGCCAATGCTCATCGAAAGAACAATTGCAACACCAATGGTTGGAATGCCAAAGATGACGGACGTTTCAATCTCGCCTTCAATCAAATAGCGCATTACAGCACTTTGATAAGCAGCAAGCGGATGAAGCGCGTTGGGAACGGCGTGCTTAAGAACTGCCATCGTATTGCTCAAACCCTTGGCTCTGGCAGTTTCAACATATTGAGCATTGAGGGTGTCGAGCAAATTACCGCGCATCATGCGCATATTATAGGAGATACCATTAAGCACGCCGACAAGAATGATCGGCCACACATGTAGAATGAGATTCCAAAACTTACCGAATGACATCGGTTGATAGCTCCAATAGGTTGAATAGAAGCTACCCAATTCTTGAACACCAATCTTAAACGCGAGAATGTAAATCAAAACCAACGCAAAAAGAAATTTCGGTGTGCTGATCCCAAGAAAACCGATGAAGGAAAAAAGGTTATCTACCCACGAATATTGCCGCGTGGCGGCAATGATACCAAATGTAACGCCGATGATCGTACCGAGCACGTGAACCGTGATCACCAGAGCAAGGCTGCGCGGTAAGCGTTGCGCAATGACTTCAGAAATCGGACTATTGAAAAAATAGCTGGTGCCAAAATCACCATGCAGAATATCCCAAATCCAACGAAAATATTGAATGATGAGAGGGTCATTCAATCCGTGATCTATGCGGAACTGAACTGCCGCCGCCTGTGCCACTTCGTTGGAGGCATGGCCTTCGCTGCGCAGCATTGAGGCAACATAATCAGCATAGTCGCCCGGCGTAGAGTGGATGATGACAAAGGTAATAATAGTCATCACAAACAGCACAGGGATGGCCGAGAGGATGCGGTATGCGAGGAAACGAAGCATGAGATAAATCCAAAACCCTCCCTCCCGGCAAGCAAGGAGAGTCGCGGTAGGGTGGATCAGCGAACTCAGTTTTGCAAACTGAATTCACTGAACCAACCCACCAAGGCGAATTGCGAACAAATCGCCCTTGACCCGCCCTAAAAACAGGGAAGGAAGGAGGGAAGAGAGGTTACTTCACCAAGCCTTCGCCAGGAGCTGAGCCAGGCTTACCAGGAAGAGTGTCGGGGAACAGCTCATTCTTGGATTGCTTGTCCTTCGGCACAAACACCCGCTCACGGATGATGTTATCTTCGGCCCAGTTATACATGAAGATTGGAGCACCAGGTGCCACGTTGGCAAAGCGCTTGTTGATCATGAGTGCGCCAGGATAAACCGTCAGGCCCGCCTTGTAGACGTTCTCTGTCGAGATCTTCTGGAACTCCTTCATCAACGCAACGCGGTCCTTGGAATCCTTTGCACCGATGAACTTGTTGACGATATCAACAAGCTTTTGCTCGAAGTCCATCAGGTCAACCTTGCCATCAGCCCCAGCCTTGTGGAAGTCGGTGGTGTTGGGGCCAATAGGAGCCAAGTGATCGGTTTGCTGAACGGCCGTGACCATTTCTGATGATTGACGCAGAACTTCCCAATCATATTTGCCGGCATCACGCGCCGCGTCGTGGTCTTTGCCGGAAAGCAGCTTGGGGATCACCCGCAGCCCAACCTTTTCGCCCATGGCGACAACGCCGTCAACCAGCGACTTGTCAGACTGGTAATCGGCATTGCCCAGCACCGTGATTTCCACGTTCTTGCCGCCGTTTACGTCCTTCGGGAAATTGACGATGCCATCGCCATCAGTATCTTTCAGGCCAGTTGCAGCCAAATCAGCCTTGGCAGCATCGACGTTGAAGGGATAATAGACGGTTGAGGCCTTGTCATAAAAACTGGTCCCAGGAAAGAGACCACCAGGATAGATCGCAGTGAAGGGGCCCTTCACCAGAGATTCACCCAAGCGCTGACGATCCAACATCGAGGTTACAGCTTTGCGGAAGTTCAGGTCGCGGTTCAGATTGTGAACAGCAACACTGTTGGCATCGGTATCGCCCCAGCCATTGGCAGAATAGTTGAATTCCAAGGCATAGCCGATGGTGCGCTGGCCAAATTCCAACCGCGCAGGCGCTGCTGGATCAGCCGACTTCTTCAAGCTTTCAACAAAATTTTCAGGTTGCTCGAGGTTCGAGAAATCGCCTGAGCCTGCTATGGTTTGCACATCGCGGTCTGCCCATGTGGAAAGGCGGTATTGCATTTCGTTCAAGTATGGCAGTTGGTTGCCCTTCTCGTCCACTTTCCAGTAATAGGGATTGCGGCGCAAAACGATGATGTTGTCTGGTTTGTAATCCACTTCCACCCAAGCGCCCATTGTTGGCATATTGCTATAAGTTGGAGGGAAGGCATTCTTATATTCGTCATAGGTGTTCTTGGAATTAGCAGGATGCTGTGGTGCCAAGATATGCGCAGGGCCCGGGCAGAAGGTGCCATAGGCCATGGCGTAGAGAACCTGGGTTGGGAACGCCGTCTTGAACGACCACTTAATGGTATTGGCATCAACTTTCTCAAGCGTGGTGCCTTCGCCAAACGTGCCGGGGTTGGCACCATTCAGGGGGTGAACATTGGTGTCGAGCACGTTCTTTTCCCAATAGAACATCACGTCATCTGCTGAGAAAGGTACGCCGTCAGACCATTTAGCACCTTCAATCAGATGCATGGTAAGTTCCATACCATCCTTCGACCAATCCCAGCTCTTGGCGAGGTTTGGCAGCGGTTGAAGCTCTTCAGCCTTAACTTGGAACAGTGGCCCGGTGCGGGTCAGGCATTCCGACAATCCAATATCAATGCCGCCCCAGCCTTGACTTTGACCAGCCGAATAATTCCAACCGTCAGGACGGCCGCCGATCACATGGCGCATTACATCGCCATACACGCCGATGCCGTCTTTCATATTGCCAGTTTTATAAACCATTGGTTCTTTCGGCAGGCGGTCTTTTAATGCCGGCAACTTGCCGTCTTTTTCTAAAGCTTTTACGAAGTCAGGCTCATTATATGAAGGCAGAGCCTTGTATTCGAGAATGTCACCAACGCCGACCATTGTGACTTTGCCTTGTGCGTCAAACTTCGGCGCATCTGGCACAGCATCGGCTTTCACCGTTGTGGCTGAAACGCCAAGCGCCAGCATCGCGGCCATGAGGCCCGTTACAGTTTTCATCTAAATCCTCCCAAATTCATTTTTGACGGAAAGCTTTCGCAACTCTCCATGCTCTTAGGTTCACGCAAATTGGGGCTTGCGGCAATCCCGTTTCCGCAATAACAATTCCTAGTTCTTAAGATTTGGATTTTGAATTAATGCCCCGCGCTCAAACCAAAGCATCTAATACTATCGCCAGTGAGCGCCGCTTCTATGCGCGTTCAAAAGCCTTCGGTCGTTTTGGGATGCGCGTGTTTAAGCCTCAGATTATGCAACATCCACATCATCATGGGCATGTAGAAGCGAATTTCACGAGAGNNGTGTTGATATCGTTGTTGAGCCCGGGAAGTTGGTGATCTTTTGGGCCAATGTTTCGCATCAATTGGTTGACGTAGAGAGTCTTGGCGAACCCGAACTTTGCAACATCTATATTCCGCTCGATATGTTTTTAATGATGCCGCACCTTGCTGAATTACAAATGGTTTTGCTCAATGGTGCAATGATCGTCTGCCCATCTGACCTTTGTGGCCACGATATGTTGATGCGCTGGCACGCAGATTACCGTGCCGCCAATACTGAACGGCTCGACATTTTGAAAATGGAACTCAATGCGCTTTTCCGACGTATGGAGGCGCAAGGCCTGCAAATGATCAAGCAGCCATGGACCAGCAAGAAGGCGCCGCATAGTTTGGCCAGCGCGCACATTCGTCAGGTGGTTGCCATGGTGCGATATGTCTTCGAAAATTTGGGCCAACCGATGCAAAATGAAAACGTAACCGCCATCACTGGCCTTCATCCTAACTATGCACTGAACATATTTTCCAAAGCAATGAACATACCGCTCAAACAATTCATCTTACGCATGCGTCTGCTCCGCGCCCGCGGACTTTTGCTGGAAAGCGATATGGCAATCTCAAAAGTTGCAACTGAAAGCGGCTTTGGCTCCACCAGCCAATTCTATGCGCACTTCGCGGCAGCTTATGGGATGCCACCGAACCAACTGCGCATCAATTCTACGCACGGCTAAACTGCAAAGGCAAAATGCAAAACCGTTCAAACCACACCACAAATTAGCCCACGCGTGAATATGCTGGTTTATTAAATTCAACGATGCTTATAAAAGCGGCATGAAAAAGCGCCGTGGCAAACGGTACGCGGGCTTAGCGAGAGCGAAATAAGAAGATGCTACACGAGGATCGACTTTTCCCCTCAGACCCACGCCAGCGCAGCATTGCACAGGCGCTTTATGCCAATGTGCGCAACCTTCCAATTGTTTCGCCTCACGGCCACACAAACCCGCAATGGTTCGCGCAAAACAAGCCGTTTGAAAACCCCGCAGAGTTATTTGTCACGCCCGATCATTATATATATCGGATGCTCTATAGTCAGGGCGTGAAACTGGAAGATCTCGGCTTGCGCCGCCTCGACGGTGGCTCGGTTGAGACTGACCCGCGACAAATCTGGCGGCGTTTCGCGCAGCATTATTATCTCTTTCGTGGCACCCCAACTCGGTTATGGATTGATCATGCTTTTGAAACGCTTTTTGGGCTTACCGAGCGGCTCAGCACCAGCAATGCCGATCATCATTATGACGTGATCGATGCGGCCCTCAAATCACCGGCCTTTGCTCCACGCGCATTGTTTGAGCGTTTCAACATCGAAGTGATTGCCACAACTGAGGGACCGCTTGACCAATTAAAGTGGCACGCCATGATGCGCGACAGCGGATGGAAAGGCCGTGTCATCACAGCCTATCGACCAGACTCAGTGGTCGACCCAGATTTCGTTGGATTTCGCGGCAATATAAAACAACTAGGTGAACTCACCGGCGAAGATAGTGAAAGCTGGAGCGGCTATCTCGCCGCACACAGAAAACGCCGTGCTTACTTTAAAACTTTCGGCGCAACCTCAAGCGACCACGGACATCCCACTGCCCTCACCGCTGATCTCGACAACGCCGCCGCACAAGCCCTATTTTCCCGCGTACTAGCGTCAAATTCCACTACTCAAGACAAGGAATTATTTCGCGCACAAATGCTAACCGAAATGGCGGCGATGAGCTGTGATGATGGGTTGGTGATGCAGATCCACCCAGGTTCAATGCGCAATCATAATCCTTCCTTGTTCGCCACCTTCGGGCGTGATACGGGCCACGATATTCCCACGCGCACCGATTATGTGAGCGCGCTGAAGCCACTGCTCGATAGGTTCGGCAACCGTAACGATCTGACCATCATTCTATTCACGCTGGACGAGACAACCTATTCACGCGAGCTCGCGCCACTGGCCGGCCATTATCCAGCCTTGCGGCTCGGCCCCGCTTGGTGGTTCTTTGACGCACCCGAGAGCATGATACGCTTTCGCGAATTGATCACCGAAACCGCAGGGTTTTACAACACTGTCGGCTTCAACGACGACACAAGGGCATTTCCCTCAATTCCGGCGCGCCATGATGTGGCCAGACGAGTGGATTGTTCTTATCTTGCACGGCTCGTTGCCACACACCAGCTTGATGAGACGGAAGCCCATGAACTGGCCCACGATCTCGCTTATCAACTCGCGAAATCGGCCTACAAGCTTTGAATACAACACCCATGAAAGAGCCTCTAATATAAATGAGACATGGCTCAGTGCACCTTCAAACGGACGTTGTAATTCTGGAGTTGTGCTGCGCGGAATGCCTGTTCGACGGAAAGCCAGGACATTTCAAAACAACCAATCTTGAGTTATTTCGCAAACTGTGGTTGCCTCGCCTTGGCGGAGGAATCCATCTTCGACAATTCCGCTCCATCAAAAGGGCGTCAAGCTCAAATCAAGTTGGATTGCCCATTGACCGAAAGGTTTTCTGTCGGGCAAATTCTTGCTGAACACGTGGATTAAGAGGTTAGGATGTTGCTTTTAGTAACGGGTGCAACCGGCAAGGTTGGCACAAATTTGATTGCGCAAATACTCTCCGAGCCGAGGTGGAGTGGCGCGAAAATAAGGGCCCTTTGTCATCAACGACTGATTCCAGAAACCGACCGAGTTGAGGTTATTAAGGGAAATATTTCGGATCGCGAAAGCGTTGAGCTCGCCATGGCTGGCGTAACGCACGTTGTCCATCTCGCAACTTGCAAGGAAACGCCCGAAGTCGTTATGGATGTGGCAGTGAAAGGGCTATTTTGGCTCTTAGAGACTTTTCGCTTGAGCAAAACCGCCTCACAATTCATCCTCATTGGCGGTGATGCAAGCGTCGGCCATTTCTTCTACCGCCACGACGGTCCTGTCACAGAGCAAACGTCTCATCAAGCTTATCCCGGCTGCTATGCCCTTTCGAAAGTTCTTGAAGAAGTTCTTCTCACTCAATTCACTATTCAATATGGCATCAACAGCTGCTGCCTGCGCGCACCTTGGATTATGGAAAAAGATGATTTTCGTTACACTCTTTCCTTTGGCGATGATGTCTTTGGTGGACCTGATTGGAAAACTCTTGTTACAGCTGACATTGCTGCAAAATGCGTAAGGGAAGGAACAATTCCACTTCTTCTTAACGCCGATGGCAATTCCCTTAAGCGAAATTTCGTTCATGTGGAAGATCTAACGAGAGCGATATCGGCAGCACTCGATAATCCAGTTGCACGTGGAAAGCTCTATAACATTTGTATGGACGAACCGGTGGATTACGGTTCTGTTGCAAACCATCTCAGAAATAGTCAGGGGCTTGGTTCTATTGCCATTTCAAGTTCTTATCACTCAACTTGGCTGGACAACACCAAGGCAAAATTTGAACTCAACTGGCGCCCACGCTACGATCTTGCAAAACTCATAGATAGCGCCTGGAACTACAAACGCCCATCCACTGACCCACGCAAAATTTGGTATCCAGGTTAAGCGGGCCGCAAGCTTCTAACCAAGTCGACTTCTCAAACGGAATTCCGATCGATCAACTGTCCCTCAACTTTAATTCGACTAGAAGTCGGCGAACCGTTGACGAGATCAATGAGACATTCTGTGGCCTCCACACCCATTTGAAAATGCGGCAAGAGAACGGTGGTAAGAGGAGGATGAACATATTGAGCAATCTCACGGCTATCGTACCCGATAACAGCCACATCACCTGGGATTGCGAGGCCAAGCTCCTTCAGCGCGTCATAGCACCCTAAAGCCATAAGGTCGTTGGCGCAGAAAATTGCAGTTGGCGGATTCGGCAGACTCATTAATTCGCGCGTAAATTCGTAGCCTGTCGATGGCTCCCAGTTTCCATTTCGAATGAGGGTACTATCAAACGCAATATCAGCCGCAGTAAGCGCTTGCTTATACCCGCGCAATCTGTCCCGGGCGGCGTCCATCCCCGACTCGCCATTTATATAGCCAATACGTCGATGGCCCGCAGCGATAAGCCGCTTTGTTGCAATCTGGCCGCCAACGACTTCAGCCGGTACAACGGATGGAATCGAATTATCGCTCACATAACAATTCAATAAAACGGTCGGCATTGGTTGGGAAAGAACTGGTGGCTCAACTCGCCTGGTGTTGATTGTACCGTAAATCAGCCCGACGGCCCGACTTGCAATGGCCTGCTGGAGGATCGATCGCTCAGCCTCAATATTACCTCGCGTAACAGCGCACCAGATTGAGATCCCTTGTGCCCAGGCCGCTTCGCAGATGCCATCCATTGCAAGCGCAGTCCAGGGATCTGTTGACATTTCGTCTACGACAAAAGCTATGGTGCCATTTGAACTATTCTGTGGTCCACTTCGACGCGTCGTTTGATAATTGAGGCGTTCGGCGGCATCAAGGACGCGGTGCCGCGTGATCGCCGAAAATCGGGCACTGCTGACATCATTAAGCACCAGTGACACAGTCGTTTGTGAAACGCCGGCCTCTATTGCCACCTCATTCATTGTGGCCCGGCGCCTATCAACGGCGCGGTTCTCTTGCAGTTGATCGGGTCTAGGCAGCTTCTTGGACATTGATTACTCGGCTATGGTTAGCTTTTCCCGGCTGGCGCGAGCTTCTTCGACTGTTCTGCTTCGTTCACGTATTCGGCTCCACTGTTGATCAACCAGAACGCCAATAATGATGACGCCACCCATAACAGCAAAGTTCAGTGACGAAGGAATTCCCAACAGGTTCACCAAATTCTGCAATTCTTGCAGTAAGACCACACCAAGCAAAACGCCAATGATTGATCCTTCCCCACCTTTTAAAGAAAACCCTCCAAGTACAGCTGCAGCAATAGCGTAAAGTTCGTAGAAATTTCCGTGGGAAGCGGGTGATATTGATCGCGTGTACATGGCGAAATAGATAGCCGACACTATGGTTAGTACTTGGCATATGACATAAGCGCCAACGATCACATAACCTGTTTTAATTCCAGAATATCGAGCGGCTTCTTCATTTTTGCCTACGGCATAGAGATAGCGACCAAACACAGATTTATGGACCACAAACCACATAATTACAGCTACGATGATCAGCGCTATAAATGAGTTTGGTATACCGTAACTGCGACCTGCTGTCAGAAATTCTAGGTTGGGAAATGTCTGACCAAAACCGAAACCGGCAGTGGCATCGTTTGTATAGAATCTGGCGATCCCGCGATAGATCAGCAAGCCACAGAGTGTGACGATGAAGGGCTGTAACTTGAACCTTGTGATGAGGAGCCCGTGCAGAAGTCCGATAGCAACCGCAAGAACGAGCATCATTACCACAGCAATGGGCCATGGCACATTCTGGTTAGCGACCAAGTCGACGAAAAGAACACCTACTAAGGCAATCACCGAACCAACCGAAAGTTCAATTCCTCCAGTTAAAATAATAATAGCTTGTCCAAGCGCTGATAGGCCAAACATCCCAACTAAGTTGGCGGTGTTGGCAATGTTGATTGGCAAAATAAAGCGTGGATTGATGAGCGTTACCACTGCCCCAACGACAATGATCAGAACTAAAAGCCCTAAGTCTTTCCTCGTCATTTGCAGGCACCTTTCATCCACCAGACCGTTTTGGATCTTTTAGAAGTTGGGTGACTCATGGGCTTTCTCCTTTTTGGATTTTTTTACCTACTGCCAGCATAAGAACGTTTTCTTCATTGAATTCACTTCGATTCAGGATCCCGGAAATCTGCCCTTCGTGCATCACCGCAATGCGGTCAGACACCCCGATCACTTCCTCCATGTCACTGGAGATCATCAAAACTGCAACACCCGCATTGGCAAGATCGCGCATAAGACGGTAGACTTCTGATTTCGCGCCAACATCAATGCCACGGGTAGGTTCGTCGAAAATCATCACGCTAGGGGAAAGTGCAAGCCATTTTGCCAACACCACCTTTTGTTGATTGCCACCTGAGAGCGAGCCAGCGACAGTCATGACATCTGGTGCCTTGATGCCAAGATTATGCCTTTGCACTTCAGCGACCTCTATTTCCGAACCGCGTTTTACAAAGAAGCTCACGGCATACTTCATCAGGTTCGGCAGCGAAATATTCTCAACAATAGGCATGTCAATAAACAGCCCTGAGGCCTTACGATCTTCTGGCACAAGGAAAATTCCCCGCGCAATGGACTGTGACGCGTGGGTGGGCACAAACCGCTCACCCTTATATTCAAAATACCCACCATAAATCCGGTCAATACCAAACATTGCACGCGCAAGTTCGGTGCGGCCCGAACCGACAAGGCCCGCAAGTCCGAGGATTTCACCGCTTCGCAAATCGAGCGTTACTGGCTTTGAAGCATAGGCTTCCGTTTGAACACCCACCGCTGAAAACACAACCTCTCCAGCCTGACTAACTGTCAGTGACGGCTGCACCTTAAGGTCGCGACCGATCATCATTCTTACCATTTTGTCGTGATGCACTTTGCCTTTTTCAAGCTCACCCACCAGCGCTCCATCCCGCAATACGATAACGCGGTCAGCAACTTTCTCGATCTCGTGCAATCGATGCGAAACAAAGATAACGCTGATGCCGTCAGCCTTCAGGCTCATAATGACATCGAGAAGCTTATCGCTCTCGGAAATTGGAAGGCTTGATGTTGGCTCGTCGAAGATCACCAGCCGTGCATTTGTGGACAGCGCCTTGGCAATCTCGACCAGTTGACGTTGGGCCAACGACAATTTTGCAACGGGCGAGGAAGCTTGGAAATTTGCGCCAACTCTTCGCAGCACAGGCTCAACCATTTTGTGGAGTTTATCTTCGTCGACAAAATGCAATAGACCGCCAACTTGTGGCTCACGGCCGATGTAGACATTGGCGGCAACGTCGAGATTATCGAAGAGATTCAGTTCCTGATGCACAAAGGCAATGCCTGCCGACATACTTTCAGCGACAGTGAGAGAATGGCGCGACACGCCATCAATCGTGATCTCGCCTCGATTTGGGGCAACCACCCCACCGAGCATCTTCATCAACGTCGACTTGCCTGCACCATTTTCACCAACAAGGCCGATGATCTCTCCTGGCCTCACGTCCATTGAAAAGTCGGATAAGGCAGTCACTCCGGGGTAGGACTTAGAAATTTTATCAAGACTCAAAAATGGTCCCGGAGCGTTTGCTGCAGCTGCAATTGTATCTGTGGAACTAATCATGACTGCTCACACGAAAGAACACTGGGAGGGCGTCACCATCCGGATCAGCAACCAAAAGGGGCCGGCCCCGCTGAGTTCTCAGACGGAGCCGTCCCACATGTAGATTATTTTCCAGACATCGCTTTCAGTTCAGCGACATAGCCGTCGATGTCATCCTTGTGGAGAATTTTCGTTGGGATGATCATTTGGGCATCAGGCGGAAGCACGGACTTGCCGGTCTTGAGGTAATCCGCCATCAGCTTGAAGCCTTGGTAAGCCCATTGGAAAGGTTGCTGCACGACGGTGCCAGCAACTGTGCCTTCTTTAACACCACCAAGGGTGATCGGATCATCGTCAAATCCAACGATGGTGATCTTGCCAAGCTTGCCTGCACCCTTGACTGCTTCATAGATGCGTGGCGTGTTGTAAGAATAGAAGCCAACCAAACAAGTGATGTCTGGGTTCGCTGCCAACACTGCTTCAACGTTGCTCTTGGCGCGGGTCTGGTCAATGTCGTCACCGCGCGTATCAGCGAGAGTGATTTTGGTGCCTTTCAGGCCTTCGACAAATCCTTGCGCACGCTCTTTATAGTTTGCAGCATCAAGCAGACCAACAAAGCCCATGCACTTACCACCATCAGGCATCGCTGCCTTGGCAATTTCTGCAGCTTGCCCGCCCGCTAAAACGTTAGACGATCCGATATATGTCCTTCTTTTGCTGTTAGGAGCATCTGAGTCTGTAGTGAACAGAGCCGTAGCACCCGCAACTTTATCAAGAACGGCGGTTGCTTTAGGATCCACTGCAGAGACCATAATGCCCTTCACGCCTGCCGTGACAAGATTGTCCAACAGCGCCTGTTGGCTAGCCACAGCGGCTTGGTCCGGATATTTAAATTCGAGGGTATAGTCTGGCAATTCAGATTGGGCTTTTTTCATGCCAGCTTCTGCCGCCTTCCAGAAGTCTGAAGCTCCGTTCGCGACGAAAGCTAATGCCGGTTTGTCTGCGGCCTGCGCAGGCAACAGCGCGGCAGTTCCAAGTACAAGGCCCAAGGTGGCCGAGGTGGCAAGTCTGAGTGTATATTTCATAGTTTTTATCCTCCAATGAAACTGAAAGTGGTGAAATCAAAGCTATTGATGAGCAGGGCCCTTGGAGCGTCCGTTTTCGGATCTTCTCTTTCGTAGTCCCGGCACACTCGATTTGCTAATCGGTTTGGTAATATTAGTAAAGAGCTTAATTGCCCTCGGCCCCACCATGACTCAACTTTAATCGGAACAGATCGATGATTTGAGGACATGGCTGATACGGCCGCATCATTAGGTTGGCCGAAAATTGGCGCCACAGTGACTTTGACGCCACGGTGGAAACCCGACCAATCAGCCGCCGCGTGGATCTCGACCCGGACAAGGTTCGGCGTCAATACTGATAGGACAAATGGGCTGACAGGAATAAGCGAGTAGCAATGTTCATTTCTTCTTGTGCTGCAAAGTTATAATTTGCGCAGACTGCTGAACAGGCTCTTGTCCAAGAAAGTCAGCAACGAATGCATTCGCTGGCCGCTGGCGAATCTGGGTTGGCGTTCCTACCTGCTCTATGCGACCCGCGTTTAAAATGGCCACGCGGTCGGCAAGTTCAAAAGCTTCGTCTTGATCGTGAGTGACAAAAATTGTGGTGTGGCCAGTGCGCTTGTGCAACTCGCGAAGCCACTGACGCAGGTCCTTTCTGATCTTGGCATCAAGCGCACCAAATGGCTCGTCG
>PLXI01000002.1 GCA_003151375.1 Hyphomicrobiales bacterium | reverse complement strand
GATAATAGATCATCGGCTTATCATAGATTGGCAAAAGTTGTTTTGAAACTGGAACAGTTGCGGGTCGCAAACGCGTACCAGCGCCGCCCGCCAGAATAATGCCCTTCATAATATTTGAGGCCTTCCCCCCTAAATTTAAACTTTCTGAAACTCATCAGTCAAGCTTGTGCGGACATTTTCCGCCACTTCCAATACATCAAAAAAGCTACGCCGCCTCTTGATAAACCGCCTGAGTTGACGCTCGCTGCCATATGCAAATGCCACACTCATATCGGTCTTGGCAACCAGAAGTTTCATGAGTTGGTTGCTGACATCAACCACATAAATTGTTGTTTGGTAATTTTTATTTTGGATCCTTTTCTCAACTTGGGCAATGGCGTCTTTTGCATCCACAACGATTAATCGGCGTGGATGTGGAGTGAGCCGCAAAGCCGCCGCCTCAATATTTTTCGTTTCTTCAGTTTGATAAAATCGCTGCTCCTTAAGCGTTGGAGACCAGCGTTTTAGAAATACTTCGCGTCGCATTTCAATTTTCTTCCACGCCGATTGCGCTTTGGCGCTACTTCCAAATTCAAAGTGATCAACTAAAAGGCGCGGATTATAAATGCAGCGAAGGCCAGATTCACGAGGCGCATGCAAAAATCAGTCTCTTCAAAATACGCAGGCGCATAAGCTTCATCTAAGCCGCCCAAAACTTCATATTGCTATTGCGTAATGATTGCAAATACCCCAGAACAATAATCTAAATCACGCTGAAACAATGCGCGCAGATCATCCTCTCGCTCATAACGCAAATAACCATTGGTGGTGCCATCTTGATATATAATACAACCCGCTTCTTGCAGGCCGCCGCTGACATGGCGGGCGCGTGCGCCCATCAAACCGCAATTGCCTTCTGCCTCAAATCGGTCAAGTGCAGACGATAGACTGCCTTCTATTAATCGGGCATCGTTGTTGAGAAGTACGAGATATTGCCCCTGCGCAAGTGCAGCTCCGGTATTAACGCTACGCAAAAAACCCTGATTATGTGAATTCTTGTGCACGCGAACGTTTTCAAAATATGTCAACAATTCGGTCGTTTCATCTGTGCTGCCGTCGTCAATCACAATCGCTTCGTAGGAACCATCCGCCACAGCTAATATCGACAGTAAACAAGCCAGTGTATGATGGGCACCATTGTAAACGGAATGATAAAACTGGCGCGGGGCTTATCGGTGGCAGGAAATGTATAGCGCCTGCCAGCGGCCAGAAACACTTTAAGCGCCCGCTTGCGAGCCGCTAAGGCGGGAGCCTTTACTAAGCCTGTCGTGCCTGCGGCAGCAACTATATAGTTTACCAAACGCGCAAACTTCACAGTTTAGCTCGCGCCAATTCAAGCACAAAATGGTTGATGCCGTCTTTCCAATGGGGCAGTGAAAGGCTAAAATTAGTGCGGAATTTTTCGGTACTAAGCCTCGAATTTAAAGGCCTTTTGGCTGGGGTTGGATATTCGACTGAGCTAATAGGTTTTATTTCCGGCACTTTTTGCAAAAGCCCTTGGGCTTTCGCTTGTTCGCATAAAAATATAGCCAATTCATACCAACTTGCCTCACCCCCAGCGACGAGATGATAAAGGCCAAAGGCGCTTGAGTCATCGAGTAATTTGAGTAACGCGTGGGTTGTAGCATCCGCTAGAAGAGGTGCACCCGTGGGAGCACCTATTTGGTCGCTCACAACCGAAATCACATCGCGGGTGCTTGCAAGCCGCAAAATTGTTTTTGGAAAGTTTTTGCCATGCACGGCATAAACCCATGAGGTTCTCAAAATAAGATGTCTCGCATTCTCAGTAGCAACCACTACTTCTCCGGCTAGCTTACTCGCACCGTAATGGTTAAGTGGTGACGTAGAAGCAAACTCACTTCGAGGTTCACACCCCTCTCCATCAAAAACATAATCAGTTGAATAATGAATGATCGCAGCGCCTATCTTGGCGGCCGCGCGAGCCAAAACGCCGGGCGCATCCGCGTTCACGATAGTTGCATGTTCGCGCTCAGTCTCGGCTTTGTCCACGGCAGTAAAGCCAGCAGCATTGATCACCACATCGGGCACAAAATCTCGCACGCTTTTTTCAATGCCAGCAAAATCACAAAGATCAAGCCGCATATTATCGCCATAGCCTGAGCGATACACTTCTGCGATAGGAGCAAGGGCGCGCTGAAGTTCAAAACCAACTTGGCCTGTTATACCTAATAAAATAACTTTCATGTCACGATCTGCACGATCTGAATGGGTTCAACTTTCCATATCAAAATCGCACCTTTAAGCAAAATTGTTAATCTCAAACTCTAAAGTACCCCGTCTGTCACTGCCTTCGACAAACTCATTGAGCGCTGGGATCGTTTTTATCAAAAGCCCATTGTCGATCAACATTTCTACAAGCACACGCCGTGTTGCACGATTTTGCTGCGGCTTGGCAATCATCGCTTCTTGCGGTTTTAAAACGCGCACCAATTCTGATATTTGTTCGGATGAGTAAACTCGCTAATTTCAGTTTATTGCGGGCCGAGATCAGGATAAACGCCGATGCCGATCCGGTCAACGGCCGTCTTCATGTTATCAACTATCCCGCGCCCGGCGATTTTTTGGTTTTGCTAATTTTGCTATGGCAGCTGAAACTCCAGTTGCTAATCTTCTTGATGTGACTGGCAAAATTCTTGTCGGTCGCGGGCAAGGCTTTGTGGCTTTGTCGGAATCGACGCTTAAAGTTGGCGATCATGTTTTTGTTGGCGACAAGAGTTCTGCCATTGTTGCCTATGCTGGCTGCACTGTGAAGCTCTATAAACCAACGGTTTTCGTTGTGAGCAAAGCTGCCCCATGCTTGCAGGGGGCAAATTCAACGCAGATTGGTTCGGTGATTATTTCCCCAGCCGTTGACAATGCACCTGGTGGCAGTGGTGGGGGATTAAGCCCTTTAGGCACCGCAGCATTGGTGGGGCTACCCATTGTAGTGGGTGGCGGCTTACTTCTTTTGACCGCCAGCAAGCCTTAGTCCAATTTCCATATTAAATTTCAAAACATCGCTTCGGCGATGTTTTTTTATGACATCTAGCGCGCATTTCGTAATTTTTATTACACACTTTGCAATTAACTATTTGTTAAACAATGCGGTCAATTCCAATTTATGCTTTCGAATTGGAATTATCTACTTGAGAAATTTGTGCTAGCCATTACAGCCTTAAAGAGATGAATTGCTTCCAATTCAAGGTAGAGGGCCTGTCACGTGAACATCAACATTAGTTATGACCCGGGCACAGCAGCAACTGGCACCGCATTTGATGCTGCAGTCAACGAAGTGGTGGCAATTCTTGATGAACTCTTCACCAACAACATTACTGTAAACATTCAATTTGGCTTCGGAACCTTAAATGGTGCCGCTGTTGGCGCAGGCGACCTTGGCCAAAGCATATGGAATCAGGCGTATACTGCAAGCTACTCAGCATTCCACTCCGCATTGTCAGCATCCGGTGATATCGTTCCAACCACAAACCCTTTTGGCGCTGCTGCAATAGTTGCGAGTTCCGCCGAGATGAAAGCGCTCGGATTGATTGGGGCATCAGCAACGATTGACGGTTATGTTGGCATCGGCACGCTTGTTGGCACTGGTGCGAGCTGGGCATATCCTGGTGCAACCTCTGTTGGCGGCACTCAATATGACATCATGGGTGTGTTGCTCCACGAAATCACCGAAGATTTGGGACGCACATCGTGGGAAGGTCATGGCGGCGCTTATTCAGTGATGGATCTGTTTCGCTATGTCGGCACTTCTGGCGCTCACACAATTGACACGGCTGCTGGCGGGACCGGTAGTACTGCGTATTTCTCAACCAATGGGGGTCTCACCAATCTCGGCACGTGGAACAATGACGGTACAAATGGCGATGATTTAGGAGACTGGAAAAACCCCGGCCCAGGCCCAAATGATTCATTCAATGGAGTGGGTAGCCCTGGAAGTTTTGCCAATCCTTCCACCTCTGACATCCTATTGATGCAGGCTTTGGGATATACAGGTGCTGCCAGCCTTTATGCCGTGACCGATCTCACCATCAGTTCAACTGTCGCTGTTGCGCCGACATTCTACCGCGGCACAGATCCCAACTTGCTTTTCCAGTATATCAACACCGCCAGCCCCGATAGTTTCGATGTCAAGGCTGCCCTATCCAATTCGCTTGTTCATTTGGGCGATGGCAATAACACGATAGATTTCAGCGGCATCGGCGGAACCAATGTTGCGATTGCTGGCAATGGCAACAACACGTTCATCGGCGGCTCCGGAAATGACACGATGACGGGAGGCTCCGGCACAAACACCTTTACCGCCGGCTCAGGCATCGATGTGATGAACGGGGGCTCTGGTACCAACATTTTCAATGGCGGCTCCGGAACCAGCGTCATGGGCGGTGGCTCAGGAACCAATGTGTTCAATTACGGTGCTGGGACAACCACCATTACTGCTACTGGGTCGAATAACACATTCGTTGGCAATGCGCTGTCTACTTTTGCGGAAACGATGGTCGGTGGCACTGGCATAAATATTTTTGAATCCGGCAACGGCCCTGACACGATGGCTGGCGGCGTAGGCGCGAACACCTACATTTTTACAGCAGGTTCGCCCGCAGCAGAAAAAACCGATACCATCACCAATTTTCATCCAACAACGGACACGTTTGATGTGGTCGGCGAGACGGTTTCCAAGCTTATTGTTTGGTCTCCCTCCGCCAATGCGATCGAAGTTCAGTATGGCGTTGCCCAAGGCAACTGGGCGTTTAACAGTTATGTCTTGGCGCAGAATGTGGGCGCCTCCCTGTTCACGATCCATGATTATGCCAATCTGGCCAATGCGCTTTCCGGAAACGATGCTAACGGTTTTGTATATATCTCTGCTGCCATGAACCCCGGGGCTTATACTTTCACGTCAGAAATCCAACAATTCGATGCCAACAGCAACTTGCAGATTTTTACCGTCAATAATAAAGATGGCACACATACCAGCACTGCCTTTGATACAACCAATGTTCAAGCCTGGGCCACTAAGACCGACAATTACGATACATCCAGCCACCTCGCTTCGGAGAGTTTAACCAACCATGACGGTACATCATCCACCGAATATTTTGATGTGGCCAATGCCAATACTTGGGCGACGTCGACCAATAGTTTTGATGCGGCGCATAACCTCACGTCACAAAGCATAGTCAATCACGATAGCACCTCGCTCATCATTTATTACGACCCAACAGATATTCAGACTTGGACCAGCTCTAACAACAATTTTGATGCCAGCCATCATCTCACCACCCAGACGGTCATTGCCGATAATGGCACGACGACAATCGTCAGCTATGACACGTCAATGAACATCACGGCAGAGTCAATCACCACCGCTGCTTGGGCGACAATCAACACCTATTTCGATGTGAACAACCTCTACAGCTGGTCAACCTCGGTCACCAGTTATGATGCCGCGCACAATCTCATTGGCCAAATCATCACCCAAGACATCGG
>PLXI01000175.1:25037-25489 GCA_003151375.1 Hyphomicrobiales bacterium | reverse complement strand
GGCCCCTAGCCTTTCTTATTCTGTCTATTGGCAATGAGGTCATCCACCACAGTTGGATCTGCCAGCGTGCTGGTATCACCCAAAGCGCTGAAATCATCCTCGGCAATTTTGCGTAAAATTCGTCGCATAATCTTACCTGAGCGGGTTTTCGGCAAGCCGGGCGCAAATTGGATTTTATCAGGTGCTGCGAACGCGCCAATATCTTTGCGCACATGAGCGATGAGCTCCTTTCTTGTTTCATCATCACCATTTTTTCCGGCCATCAAAGTTACGTAGCAATAAATGCCCTGCCCTTTGATGTCATGCGGATAGCCCACAACAGCCCCTTCAGATACGCCAGCAAAACCAACCAGTGCTGATTCAACTTCAGCCGTGCCAATGCGGTGGCCAGAAACGTTGAGCACATCATCCACCCGGCCAGTGATCCAGTAATAACCATCTGCGTCGCGCTT
>PLXI01000175.1:0-25024 GCA_003151375.1 Hyphomicrobiales bacterium | reverse complement strand
GGGAATGAGGCAGCGCCGGGCTTCAACTTATGTGCGCCGGGCAATGGCGTCATCAAAATACCGCCGGTTTCGGTTTGCCACCATGTATCAACAATCGGGCAACGGCCATCGCCCACCACGCGGTGATACCATTCCCAAGCTTCTGGGTTAATTGGCTCTCCCACTGAACCGAGAAGCCGAATGGATTTGCGCGAGGTCTTTTTTACAGGCGCGTCGCCTTGCTGCATGAGTGCGCGAAGCGCTGTTGGGGCGGTGTAGAAAATGTTGACTTGATGCTTGTCCACCACTTCCCAGAAACGCGACACTGAAGGATAATTCGGGACGCCTTCAAACATCAAAGTTTTGGCACCGCAGGCCAGCGGGCCATAAACGATATAAGTATGGCCTGTGACCCAGCCCACATCTGCTGTGCACCAATATGTGTCGCCCTCATGATAGTCAAAAATATTGTAGAAGGTGGAGGCCGCAAAAGTGAGATAGCCACCTGTGGTGTGGAGCACGCCCTTGGGCTTGCCGGTGGAGCCTGATGTGTAAAGAATGAACAGCGGATCTTCCGCCTTCATTTGCACGGGCTTGCAATCCGCGGCAACGCCGGCCGCCACGTCGTGATACCAATGATCGCGGGATGCATCAAAAGGCACGACACCGCCAGTGCGGCGCACGACCAGAACTTTCGTTGGCGCTTTCACTCTTGCAAGGGCTGAATCAGTGTTGGCCTTCAGAGGAATCTTTTTGCCGCCGCGCAAGCCCTCATCAGCGGTGATGATGAGGCGACTGTCTGCGTCATCTAAGCGGTTGGCGATTGAATCAGGTGAAAAGCCGCCGAAGACAACAGAATGCACAGCGCCGATGCGGGTGCAGGCCAACATGGCATATGCCGCTTCCAAAATCATTGGCAGATAGATGGTAACACGGTCGCCTTTTTTAACACCCAGCTTTTTCAATACATTGGCGAAGCGGCAAACTTCCGCGTGAAGTTCTTTGTAAGTAACTTTCTTATCGTCGTAGGGGTTGTCACCTTCCCAGATAAGTGCCACTTGGTTTCCACGCTTTTTCAGATGGCGATCTATGCAATTATAAGAAACGTTGAGAACGCCATCTTCAAACCATTTGATCGAAACTTTGGGATAAGCAAAGCTGGTATTTTTAATCTTCTTGGGGAACTTAAACCAATCCAGCCGTTCGGCTTCCTTGGCCCAGAACTTGTCTGGGTTCTTTACCGATTTAGCGTAGGTCTTTTTGTAGCTCTGCGCTGTAACATGCGCGTGCTTTTTCCAACTTGCAGGAACGGCATAGGTTTTCTCGGACATGGTGCTCTCCCAGAATTGACGTTTGGCCCTGAACAGGCTTCTTGGCATCGTTTCTAATCAGCACGGGCCTGAATTGAAAGAATTTTCTTGCTCGCAGCGGGGACTAGTCGCGCAACCGCCAGACAGAGGTGTTCTTAATCTCCGAATCCTCCAAGTCTCGCGACACTGGCACCTGATATTGCGCTACGCTCATCAGCAAATCCCTGGGCAGATAACTGCGGCCGGGGTCTCCGATCAGGACTTCCGCAGTGGATTGTCGCAAAAATGTCATACAACGGGTGGCGGTTGCCTTCTCATAAAACAAGTCGCCAACCAAGATCGCGTCAAAATCCTGCGGTGTACTATTCAGCAAATCAACGCCGGTTGTCATAATATTGCAGCCGTTGGCATCGCCGTTCATGGCAATGGCTGTGAGCGCAAAGGCATCAATATCGGCCGCCAACACTGTAGCAGCACCCGCCCTCATGGCGGCAATGCCAACAAGGCCAGAACCCGAAGCCAGATCAAGCACACGCTTGCCTGTGACAATTTCAGGATGGTCCAAAACATAACGGGCCAAGGCCTGCCCACCCGCCCAAGCGAAAGCCCAAAATGGTGGTGGCAGACCCATTTCACCGAGTTCTTCTTCGGTTTTCTGCCAGATAGGAACCGCTTCATGAGCGAGGTAAAGTTTAATTTCTGGAACGAGAGGCACTGGCAAAAGCTCCGAGTGCTGACGAATGAATGTTGCGTGATCAATGTGCATGGCGTCGGATAGCATCTTTTTTTGGCAAATGTCCGCCCTCTTTCAACTGCTTGGATATTAATGCTATAAATGCCCAATGACGGATCTAGAATTATCGGCCCTACAGGCCGCTGGAATTATAGACAGCGCAAAGCGTGCCGAGATTGCTCGCTTTTTGACCGAACATAGAATTGCCCCACAAACAGATAATACCGCCCCGACACCACGCTTTGATATGACCCATGTGCTTTGGTATGCTGGCGCGCTGATCATAATCGCGGCCATGTCAATTTTCACGAATGATGCCTTTAACCGCATGGGCGGCTGGGCTTTAGCCGCTAGCGGCGCAGTCTATGGCGTTGCACTCTTGTGGCTCGGCCACATACTTCGGCGGCGCGAAGCTTTACGCATTCCCGGTGGGCTGCTCATTGCCGCAGCTGTTGCGATGGTGCCCTTGACCATCTTCGGCATTCAGCATGCGTTGGGCCTCTTTGGTTCAGCCAGCGGTGATCCTGGCACGTACCGCGAGTTCTATGACTGGATCAACGGCGGGTGGATCTATATGGAGCTCGGCACCATTATTGCGGCACTGTTGGCAATTTGGCGCTATCGCTTTCCATTTCTATTGCTCATCGGCGGAATTGCCTTGTGGTTTATGTCGATGGACCTTGCAATGTGGTTCACCTCAACACCCTTGGCGTATGATGATTACGAAACGCGGCGTTCTGTTTCCGTTATTTTTGGTCTGGCAATGATCATCGCCGCATGGGCTTGGGATGTGATCAAGGGGCGACAACCAGATATGATGTTTTGGATCCATATTTTCGGGATCATGACATTCTGGGGCGGCCTCACCATGCATGAGGGCGGCACCGAATTGCAGAAATTCACTTATTGCCTGCTCAACATTGGCCTTTTGGCATTCAGTCTGTTCATCGATCGCAGAGTCTATGCCGTGTTTGGTGCGCTGGGCATTGCGACGTATCTTGGGTATCTCGCAAGCGACGTATTCAAAGATATGATCGTGTTTTCATTTGCACTTTCAGCTATCGGGCTGGCCATTATTTTTGCGGGCCTATGGCTGCATAAAAACCGTGCGCGCATGGCAACTCGTTTATCGCAGTTGCTGCCGCCGCAATTGCAAAAACTGAGGTCCGCTGACCTAAGCTAACTTAGGCCTTATAGTTCGCCAATTTGCAAATATGCGCCCATTGCGCCTCGGTTACAGGCTGAACCGAGAGGCGTGAATTCACCACCAACACCATGTCTTTGAGTTTGGCATCCAGTTTGATTTCGTCAAGCGTGACATGGCGCGGCAAAGGGGCGACAGCACGAATGTCAACGCACTGCCAAGTCGGATTGTCAGCCGTTGAATCGACATGCGCCAGTTTACAAACTTCAACAATTCCCATCACGGCTTTGCCAACATTGGAATAATAGAAGAAACCCAGCTCACCCAATTTCATGAGCCGCATGTTATTGCGCGCTTGATAGTTACGAATGCCCGTCCACTCATCGCCAGCTTTGCCTTTGGCTTGCAGCTGCTCAAAGGAATAGACATCGGGTTCAGATTTGAACAACCATTTAGCCATCATTTGGCCTCCGGATTTTTCAACGTCCATTTCCACGGTTGGATTTCAACTGTGGCAAATAGGCCAGCCAAATCGTATGGATCCTGCGCGGCCACATGTTGTGCGGCGGCTTGGCTCTCAGCTTCTATCATCACTAAGCTGCCGTTCGAATTGCCAGCAGCATCCTGGAACGGGCCAGCAAATTTCAACGCGTGGCCCAAACTGTTAAGATAGGTCACATGTTCTGGCCGCACTTTGGCGCGCAGATCAGTGCTGTTCGGTTTATCGGTGCAGATGAGGGCATAAAGCATACTGACTCCTATTCATTTTCGGCACGCAAGGGGCGAGCCAACAATTTCACTATTTCATCATGTGGGCTGGAATGGCCTGCGACAACATTGGCAACGGCGGTTACGATTGGCATGTCAATGTTTTGGGCGCGTGACAATTCAGCTGCAACGCCAGCAGTATAAGCGCCCTCAACAACGCCGCGTGATTGGGCCAGTGCCTCAACCAGCGAAAGCCCCTGGCCCACCGCCAAACCATAAGAATAATTGCGCGACTTGGTGGATGAACAAGTGAGCATCAAATCGCCGAAGCCAGAAAGTCCCATCAATGTTTCAGCCTTAGCGCCACGCGCCTTGGCATAACGTGAAAGCTCAGCAAAGCCGCGGGTGACAAGGCTGGCACGCGCACTTTCGCCAAGGCCCGCCCCAGCAACAATGCCACAAGCAATGGCCAAAACGTTTTTCATCGCACCGCCGATTTCAACGCCCATGACATCATCAGTTGGATAGATACGGAAATGTTTTGTGCTTAGTGCCTCGGCCAAGTTCATCGCTTTGCCAAGAGTGGGCCCGGCCAATGCAACAGCAGTTGGTTGGCCCGCTATCACATCACCGGCAAAGCTCGGGCCAGAGAGTGCGTAGAATTCAGATTGAGGAGCGACTTCATGGCAAACTTCCGCCATCATTTTACCAGTGTGGCGTTCAATGCCTTTGGCAGCCGAGATAAGCGGAGCTGTGCCAATGGCGATCTTGCCCATAGCTTCACGCATATGTTGGGCGGGAACGGCGGCAATAAAAACATCCGCATGTACCGGCAACACCTGATTGCCGCGCGACCAGAATGAAACTTCATGCCCTGATTTCTCAGCAATATAACCCAAAGCCTTGCCCCATGCGCCCGCACCTATGATGGTGATTTTCATGCTTTGGCTCCTAGTCTTCCATGACCATAAACAGGCTCGGAAATACTGTCGAGCGGCCAGCGTGGACGAGCAGCGAAATCTAACTCATCAGATAAACCAAGCGCCAATCTTTCCGCACCCGCCCAAGCGACCATCGCGGCATTATCAGTACACAGATGAAATGGTGGCACGGAAAGTGTAAAGCCCGCCTTGGCGCATTCCACCTCAAACACGCCGCGCAGTTTTTTATTGGCGGCCACACCACCAGCCACAACAAATATCGGCCGAGTCAAATTATGCCGCGCGCGGAACGCCGCAAAGGCATGAGCCAAACGATCAGCCATCGTATCGGCGATGGCCGCCTCAAATGAAGCTGCAACATCGGCCACGTCTTGCGAAGATAAAATTGGCATGCCTTTCACCACTTCGCGCACTGCCGTTTTCAACCCTGAGAATGAGAAGTTACAATCATCTCTTCCCTTTAGCGGCCTTGGGAAAGCAAAGCGTTTGGCGTTGCCCTTTAGGGCCGCCGCCTCAACCTGTGGACCGCCGGGATAAGGCAGGCCCAAAAGCTTGGCCACTTTATCGAAGGCCTCGCCCAGTGCATCGTCAATGGTGGTGCCAAGCCTTGTGTATTTGCCAACGCCTTCGACCAACTGAAACTGCGTGTGGCCACCGGATATGAGCAATAGCAAATAGGGAAATTCACAAGCACCCAGCAGACGCGGAGTTAGCGCATGCCCTTCAAGGTGGTTGACAGCGATAAAAGGAATATCCCGCGCCAAGGCAATGGCCTTGCCCTCCATCATCGCCACCAGCAAACCACCAAGCAGACCTGGGCCGGCTGTAGCCGCCACGCCATCAAGTCTATCAAAACCGATGCCCGCCTCAACCATAGCTTTGGCAATCAAGCCGTCCAGCCGCTGAACATGGGCCCTTGCGGCTATTTCCGGCACAACGCCGCCATAGGGCGCGTGATCTGCCAATTGCGAATGCACGATATTGGACAGGATTTGGCCCGCGCCATTGGCATTGCGGCGCACCACCGCGGCGGCGGTTTCGTCGCAGGATGTCTCCAATCCTAATATGATAAGCTCTCTCATTCTAGCTTGAGGCTGTAGCAGTGGGGCACTAGATTGGCAAACATGAGTGGTATTTTGAGAATTGGCACCCGCGGCTCTCCCTTGGCTTTGGCGCAGGCGCGTGAAACCAGGAGCCGGTTAGTGGTGGCCCTTGGCCGCCCCGAAGAACAGTTTGAAATCGTGGTCATCAGAACCACTGGCGACATCGTGCAAAGCAGGCCGCTGTCAGAGATTGGCGGCAAAGGGCTTTTCACCAAGGAATTGGAAGAAGCTTTGCTGGCAGGTTCAATTGATCTGGCAGTGCATTCAATGAAGGATATGCCAGCGCATCTGCCAGATGGTTTAGCGATTGGTGCAGTGCTGCCGCGCGAAGATGTGCGTGATGCTTTTATAAGTTTTGCCTCAAAGGATTTGGCCTCGCTGCCCAAGGGCGCAAAGCTTGGCTCATCCTCAGTGCGGCGCACCGCACAGGCACTGCGGTTGCGGCCTGATTTGGTTGCCACGCCATTCAGAGGCAATGTGGAAACACGGTTGCAAAAGCTAAAAGCCGGTGTGGCCGATGCCACGTTCTTGGCCGCTGCTGGCCTGATACGCCTGGGTCTTCAGGCGCATATCACCGCGCTGATTGACGTGGATGATATGCTTCCCGCTTTGGCGCAAGGGGCGATAGGCATTGAAATAGCGAAGAGCTCTCACATCGACGAAATCGTCGCCATGATTGATCATGTGCAAAGCAATGTTGCGGTAACATGTGAACGCGCTTTTATGGCCGCCCTTGATGGTTCTTGGAGCACGCCCATTGCCGGGCACGCCACAGTCAAAGACGGCATCATTACATTCAATGGTGAAGCACTGACGCTGGACGGCAAGCATGTCTTCAAAGCCTCACGCCAAGGCGCAGTGGCTGATGCTGAGCGCTTGGGCCGACAAGCTGGCGAAGAGGTTCGCAGCCTTGGCGGAAGTTTGTTGACGTTGTGATGGAACTCGCATGAAGCTCATCATCACCAGACCGCAGGAAGATTGTGCGAGCATATCTGCTGCGCTGCGTGAACGTGGACATGAGGTAGTATCCTCGCCGCTGATTAAAATCACACCGCGTTTGGACGTCGTGGTTCCGGTGCTGCCTTATCAGGCGCTTTGCCTAACCAGTGCCAATGCTGTGCGGCATCTACCTTTAGGCATTTCGCGTAAATTGACCGCGTTCACACTTGGGGCGCAGTCTGCCTCTGCGGCGGCCGCAGCTGGCTTCGGGCATATCGAAGCCAAAGGCGGAAACGTTGAAGGTCTCGCTGCCAATGTGATACGCGCATTGCAGCCAGAGAATGGGGAGCTTCTCTATATCTCTGGCCAAGAAACTTCGGGCGACTTAGCCGGCATTCTCAGGAAAGCTGGATTTAGCGTCGTGAAGCTTGTTGCCTATGATGCCGTGCCGCTTCCATTGTCGTTAAGTGCCGCAGAAGTCGCTGGTTGTAACGGTGTTTTGCTTTATTCAAGACGCAGTGCAAAAATATGGGTTGAAGAAATCAAGCGTCTCGATTTTTTTCCAAGGCTTTCACATTTTTGCCTTTCAGACCAGATAGCCCAGGCCTTGCCGTTGCAATGGCGGATACGAGCGGCAAAAGAACCAACTGAATCTTCACTTCTGGCGCTGATTGATATTGCAGCCAAATAGGCATAGGTGATGCGTTATGAGTGATACACATAAACAAGACGACATCATTGATGTTGAGCCTAAACTTATTGATGAGCCAAAGCCTGAGGCGGCGCAGCCGCAGCGCAGGTTGTGGCTGACTGTTGTTCCGCCCATTGCCATTGCGTTGATTTGTGCCGTGGTTGGTGGCTGGTTTTATCGTGATTGGCTATCTGGCTATTTCCCGCCAGAACAAGTGCAGGAACTTTCCAAGCGCGTGGCGAGCATAGAGTCCACCACCAAAGACAACCAGAAACGCGTAGATGCCGTAGTGGCCTTGACCGAGGAATTGAAAGCCAAGCTTTCGGCGGTTCAATCAGCTGCCGACAAAAGTGCTAAGCAGAATGCTGATACCGCAGCGTTGATGCAGACGAGTAACAACAATATTGGTGAGCTCAAACAAGACGTGGAAAAGCTTTCGGCCGCCACGGCCGAGTTGCAGTCAAGACCAGTTGGCAGTGCTGATCCCGATCCGGCTTTGGCCACGCGACTGGCGGCATTGGAAAAGCAGATCGCTGCCGCACCTGTTGCGAGCGCAACAAACACAACGCCTGACTTTACTGCCAATTTGAAAACACTGAAATCACAAATCGCCCAAGGCCAAGGCTTTGCGGAGACCTTGGCGCCCATGGCGCGGGCTCTGCCCGCTGCACCGGGGCTTGATGATTTGGGCATAGAACGCGCTGGGCTGCCCAATGCCGCTGCCTTAGCGACGGAGCTTGACGGAATTCGCACTGGCCTGCCCAAGCCTGTGGTGGAGCCACAAGAGACTGGCTGGTGGGCCAGCATCAAAGGCGTGTTTGCAAAATTAGTTCGTGTCAGGGGCCCTGCCAGTGATGATTGGGCTCTTGCTGCGGCCAAGGCTTCGGCCTTTGCGGCGGCTGGTGATCTTGAACAAGCCAGCGCCTTATTCTCCCAACCGAATTCCGTTCCTCCGCCAGCTCTGAAGGCCTGGGCCGACAAAGCGCAACGGCGCTTGGCGTTGGATAAAGCCACTGAGGCTTTTGCAGCGTCTCTCAGCCGTGCGGGCCTTGCCAAGGAATGAGTATGCTGAAGCTTCTCTGGCGGCTTTTGCTTTTGGTCATAGCCGCACTGGGGTTGGTGTGGCTTAAGGACAGGCCGGGCAACATTGTCATTCACTGGCTAGACCAAGATATTGAGCTTTCAGTTTTTGTTGGCGTGATGTTACTGGCGGCATTTGTGGCTTGCCTCTTATTGGTGATTTGGATTTTGCGACGCATCTGGCAAGCGCCACATATCATACGCGGCAACAGAAAAGCGCGCCGTGAGAAGAATGCCTATCAGGCGCTCTCGCGCGGCATTATTGCAGCAGGCGCTGGCGACAGTGTTGCGGCGGCCCGCCATGCGGCCATTGCTGGCGCTACATTGAAACATGAGCCTTTAGTGAAGCTTCTGGGCGCGCAGGCCGCACAATTGCGCGGCGACAAAGATGAAGTGGCGCGTGTATTTCACGGTCTGAGCCAAAATGAAGAGACCGCTCTGCTTGGTCTGCGTGGCCTTTACGCACAAGCGCGCAACCGTGGTGATCGGTCGGTCGCACGCAAACAGGCAGAGGCTGCATTGGCCCGCCATGGACGCTTGGCGTGGGCGCAACACGCCATGCTCATCTCCTTCACCCACGATAAGGACTGGCTCGGTGCTGCCGCGATGATTGAGCAAATGGCTAAAGCTGGCAATTTGCCCAAAGCGGAGGCGACCCATAAGCAGGCTGCATTGATTTGCGCTGCGGCTTTGGCGGCAGAGGGGCAAGACCCTGCCGCTGCTTTGAAGCTTGCCACGCAAGCGCACACAATGGACCCTGCACTGGTTCCAGCAGCTTTGGTGATGGCGCGGGTCTATTCAGCCCAAGCCCAACCCAAAAGGGCTTTTAAAGCCTTGCGCGAATGTTGGGCCAAATTCCCACAGCGGGAATTGGCCACGGCCTGCGCAAATGTTTCAGCGGAATCAGCTGAGGACAAATTTGAGCGGGTGCGTGATCTTGTGGGCAAAGAACCGGCCTCAGCCGAGGGGCGCTTTGCACTGGCGCGTGCATTGATCGGCGCTACACGGCTGGATGCAGCACGTGAGATTCTGGCCGTTGATGCGGCAGAAAATCCAATGTCTGGTGTTTGTGTTTTGATGGCCGAAATTGAAGAGGCTTCCGGCGATGCCGCCAAGGGCAAAGCTTGGCTGGGACGAGCACTCGCAGCGCCGCACGATCCGGTGTGGATGTCCGACGGCGTGGCACTGGCTGAATGGTCGCCCATCTCGCCAATTTCAGGTGAGGTGGTTGATTGCCAATGGGCCAGCCCCAAGCACCATGCGGCAGGCCATTATTTGAGCTTCATGCTTTCAGCGCCGCCGCTGGCACAGCCTGCCCAAGCGCCGCTTTCAACCGATTTAACAAAGCCTCATTTGCCGGATGACCCCGGCGTTGAGTAATGGGTTGAACGGCGCAAAAAAACCGTATATTCCGAGTGACAAGCCGCTTTAGCTCAGTTGGTAGAGCACCGCATTCGTAATGCGGGGGTCAGGTGTTCGAGTCACCTAAGCGGCACCAGTTTTCCCTAATGAAATCAGGCACTTTGCAAATTCCGAACTCTTTCGCTCGGACCACGGATTCTGCCGGGGAAGCAGGGGGGAAGCAAGAGGAAAGTTAGTGCGCTGAAACCTGAGCATAATAGCGCCGAGAATGAATTGGGGTCCCCGAACTCGACTACATTCGAGCGTCGTTTTCCTGACTCATAATCGAGAAGCGCACTCCGAAGGCAGAGGTCACAGGTTCGAATCCTGTCGGGTGCGCCAATGATTTCAAATACTTAGATGTGTTTTTCGCATCGCAAAAAAGTGCCTTGTCCGGAGAATGTCCGAAGAATTTGTTCACGTGCAGTTCCGGGTAGGTTCGAGAAGTGTACTGTAGCGTTAGGATTGGCATTTCTTTTTTTGACCAAAGAGTAGAACCACTCAACCGACACTCTCTCGACAGGGGCCATAAACGGTTGAAGGGGTGCCCAAATTCTGTAGCCTAGGCACAAAGGGGCCAGGTGTGTTAAGTGCCTATTCCGTCCCGAAACGCGGTTCAAAAAAATAGGTCTTATCACTCTAGGTTTTTAAGTAGAATCTGCAATTCGCGAATCTCCTCACGAAAAGTTTCAGTGAGGCGTTCATATCCAATTGCGTCGGCAACCGCTCTCGCAAGATCGACAGGTGAAGAGGCAGAAACCTTCTTCACTAGGCCCAATCTCTCCGGCAACGGAACTTCTTTCCAGCCACGAACTCGACTCGCAATCTCGAGTCCCCTGAACTCCAGCACGGGCGATGGCGCATCATTATTTGGCCAATAGACTTCATGATCGTCACTAGTCCTCACGCGATTCTTGATAGATTTCATGGCAGCCCAGACTCTGGACGAAATTTGACGGCCGGTCCGTTGAAATCCATGGTCCCTCGCAATAAGGTCACTGATACGTTTGAAGGTTACAGGACCTTCTTGAATGATAATCAACTCTGCCATGCGCTTTATTTCCGAAAGATAGTCACTGTCGTAAAATCGGCCGCCATCAAGAACTGGAGCACTTTGATCGCTTTGTTTCTCTTTGCGGCTCTCTCCAGCTTCAACACCATTGGTTAGCTTCGGTACTGGAGAACTCGGCACTTTTTCCACATCAGCACCAGTAACCGTTTTTTCTTCAAGATCACCGTTCGCCTCATCATGGATATGGAACGCGCTTTCTGCCAAACTTGCGGCCTTCCGCTCAGCTTCTTGCTGTGCCCGTTCGATTTCGAGGCTGCGGTCGAGCTCCAGCAAAGCCTTTAGATCGTCATTTAATTTTGAGAGTCTCGACTGGGAATCGAGGAACCATTCTGTCGACCAGACTCGGACAAGCTTCCAACCCAGCCTTTCTAGAACAATATGGCGAACGCGGTCTCGATCTCGGGCCGTGGGCGATCGGTGATACGTTGCACCATCACATTCTACGCCAGCAAGAAATCTTCCGGGATAATCAGGATGAACAACACCTAAATCAATTCTGAATTTTGAAACACCAATTTGGGTTCTAACAACCCAGCCCAACCTGCGCAGACCTTCGGCGACCGACATCTCAAAATCTGAATCATACTGATTGTCTTCACCAATTGATTTCACTGCAGCACCGAGAGCAGATGGGCCCTTCTCTGCAAACTCCAAATAGTGTTTGAGGTCTTTTACCGCAGTGGCTTGAGTGCGAGTTAGATCGATCATCGCGGGATTGAAGCTGCAGAAAACGACAACGTCGCTAGTTGCTCTCGTGATTGCAACGTTTAAGCGACGCTCTCCACCTTTACGATTAAGCGGTCCAAAATTCATGGACATTGTTGCGGCCCCGGGCTCACTTGGGCCATAACAAATGGAGATCAAGATCACGTCACGTTGATCTCCTTGTACTGTCTCCAGATTTTTTATGAATACGGGGTATCTGTTTTCACCACCAAAGAACCTTTCAAGCTCCGGACGACTACGTCGTTGTTCGTCCAACAGATTTTCAATCTCTCTCTGTTGCTCTGTATTAAGCGTCACCACACCAATTGATAAGTGGTTCTTTGTATTGTCCGAAAGATGAGCAATGACGGCCGAAGCAACAGCCTTTGCTTCGATAGGATTTGTACGGGACTTGCCCTTCGCATATGTCCCATTCACATATCTCAATGCAACTGCGCTCTCCCGAGTATCGGCACAGGGATATGTGATTAGTTCGCCCTTGTAGTATGTGTGATTTGAGTAAGCGATGAGGCTCTCATGGCGGCTTCGATAATGGCCAGTCAACCGATGAAGAGGAATTCTTGCTGCCAACGCTTCATCGAGAATGCTTTCAAGATCTTCGAGATCGTCACCATCATCTTCAAACGCGACCGCCGCGCCCCTTTCAAAAAACCTAGTGGGAGGCATCTGCTTTGGGTCACCTACTACGATTGACCTATTGCTTCTCGCAATTGCCCCTATTGCGTCGGGAACCGTAATTTGGCTGGCTTCGTCAAATACAACGAGATCGAACATCGCCAGCTCTGCTGGGAGAAACTGCGCTACAGACAACGGACTCATGAGTAAGCATGGAACGAGTCTCGTAAGAGACTCCCCCATCTGATTAACAAGTTGTCTGACAGGCAAAGCTTTATGTTGTGCCTGTATCTGTCGCGACAACACGCCAAATCCGGGATCTGTCTGAATTTGATTGCGAGAAGGAACCGTCGCTGACAACTTGGCACGAATGTACCCTGCCGTTAGGCCGCTCAGTTTCTCATCCAGTTGCCTGAAATTCTTAATGATCTCGCCGTGCTCAACTCCCGAGAATTTGGTCAATTCACTAATGCCGTCAATCAACTCAGGCACCACCCACTTGCAATAGGCAGTACGAAAAACACCTACTGCATCCTCATGACTCACGAAGTGTTCCTCAAGTGCAGTGACCAGGCTCCCCAAGCCGAGGGACCTTGCTTCTTCCCTTGAAGCAACCCAAGAACTCCATGGATTTAACCTCTTCTCACTCGCGATCAATGCACTTGCTCGTGCTGATATTTGTGCAATATCTGCAGATCCAATGGGCATCTCTGTTCTTCCGGCAAACGCGTAGTAGTCGGCAAGTGTTTCGCCAAATGCGTTAAGCGGAATTTCAAATTGTTGAACTCCGATGTCAATTTGCCCGCCTCGTTCAAGCATTTCCCGACCATCGCACAGACTTCGTGTGAGTTGAGCTCTAAGTGCAACAATGTCGCGACCAGTATTGGCAAGGGCCTGAACAGCAGCACGGAATTGCTGTGCTGCGGCAATATCTTGCTCTATCTGTGCTGAATCAGTGTTTAAGCCGTGCCAGAAGGTGCCTTCCGGAAGATCTTCGGCAAGTATTGAAATCTTCTGTTGTATGCTGGCGAGTTCCTGCAAACGCTCTAAGTCTGTCTCTGGACCCACGTCCGTGGTTGTGGGTAACCCGTAAGCCGAAAAAATTGCACTCCGCAATTTTTTGAGTGCCATTCCACGTAGGGGCCAAGAGCGGCCTTCGGCTTGTCGTTTTTCTTTCAGCCATTGAGCAATCGGCTGGCCAACAACTTTTTCGTCCGGAATATTGATCGAAAGGCCTTTTCGTAATTGCTGATAATCCTTGAGCAGCGACTCCAATTTCGTCAACCGTTCTAAAGTATCGCGCCCCTGCGCCGTTAGGACAAATCTGAGGTCGAGGCGTTCACAGTGAGGGAAAGATTTTGTCAATTCCTCAAGCACGCAAGCTTCGTCGACTGTTGCAAGGACATCATCTAATCCAAGCCAAGCGATGAGGTTGGCACGAGCCGAAAGTAACGCCTCCGCAACTGCTGCAACTTTACGTGCAGAGCCGACAATGTTGAATTGCCATCCAAAGGACCATTCTGATTGATTGACTTCTTTCAGTGATTCCAAATCTTCGGAGTTCAACTGACCAAAGCGCAAGCCGAGCTTTTTGGCGCAAGCGAGCAAGGCCTCGAATGCTTGTGCCGAAGCGGCGCGCCCTGCGGGGCCAAACTGTTGTGGCCAATCAAGCGCCAATCTGTGAATGGATCCAAATCGCAACGCCCGTCCGATAGCGTCGCGAACACTGATTCCAGCTGGACCGGGTTTGTGAAGCGCGTTTACGACATCATTCAAACTATTTCGGGCTACCAGAAGTTGGCCCGCTGTGTCTTTCCATTCTGGGCCGGTTTGCTCCCCACGCCGAGACCAAGCGGTTGAAAGTTGCTCAATAACATTCTTCTTACTGGACTTTGCGGAATGCAGTTCCAGACAGAAATCGCCAAGACCAGCTCCACGAAGCCTCTCATGCACAACGTTCAGTGCTTCCATTTTCTCGGAAACAAAAAGAACTTTCCTTCCGAGAGCAAGATTATGCGCAATGATGTTGCCAATGGTTTCGGACTTGCCAGTACTGGGTGGACCCTCAAGGACGAAGTCTCCCTTCACACCGGAGGCATAGATGGCAGAAATTTGACTGGAATCGGCATTGAGAGGAGCGAAAATCGCAGAAGGTTCCAATTTTTTATCGAGGTCTCGTGGGTCGAGAAAATCTGCTCCTCCTTGATAAGGCTCTCTGGGAGTATCAACTAAATGGCGGACAAACGGACTTTGCTTGAGCGTGTCAGTGCGATCTTTGAGGTCCTTCCACATCAGATATTTCGCGAAAGAAAAAGTCCCCAAGAGAACATCTTCCACTACCTCAAAATCTGGGACATCTCGTACTTTTCGGCGAACGGTTTCAAAAATGCCCTTTACGTCGACGCCACTCGCATCTTTAGGTAATTCTCCCGACAATCCCGGCAAATCTATTGCAAAGTCTTGGCGCAGCATTTCAAGCAACGTCATGTTGAAGACAGCGTCGTCGTCATGCTTAATGAGATAGGGCTTTGAACGAGCACTGGTACGCTCAAGTTTGACAGGCACCATAATCATTGGCGCACTGTATTTTTTATCCGTTTCACCAGTGGAAGACCATTGAAGTACCCCTATGACCAGAAAAAGGGTATTGCTCCCACCTTCTTCGAAGTCTGCCTTAGCTTTCCGGAAAAGCTCAATGCAGCCGCGCTCTAAAGCTTTCTCGTCCACCTTTGCGACAATTTCTTTTCGGTTAAGTGCTTCAAGGGCAAACTGTTCTGACCAATCGTCCCCAGTTCTAAGCCTATAGAGCGAATCATCTGCTTCTCCGGCAGTGTTGCGTCGAGCTGGTGGTGTTATGATCCTAATCTTCACTCCTTCAGCAATTTTATCCTCGAGTGCGCCAGAGTCAGGACAAAATATAGGCAACATTGTTGCCGATGGTTTTGCGTTCAGCAAACGATTGCGTTTGGAAAGATCGAGCAAACTCCGGCACCAAATGCCTACTCTTTGTTCGGGTGTAGCATTTGTTGGATTCGTCTCTTCATTGTGATCGAAGGGAGGTAAGTCTGGCGCTTGATCCAATGGTGGAACTGATCGCGGCTGGCCAGGCCGCGGCGCTTCTTGATTATGCTCCGTAAAAGTGGAGAGCGGCTGTATCCCGCGACGGCGCGCTTGCTTAATGTCTATGGCATAGACAAACTCATCTTCATTTTCTTCGGACAGAAGACGAGTTCCCTCCGCAATTGCTTTAGTAAACGGTACGGGGTGATCAGAAGTTGCCAAGGTTGTTTCAAAAACAACAAGGTCTTTTAGGGCAATTGCCTTCCTGACGATTATAGGCTCCTCGACAGTCAAGTTTGGGAAATACATTGGCTGGAGCCAGGCTCCCGCAATTGCATGGCCTTTGGTAAAAACTACAACCGGATGCAGGCCAGCCTGTTCAAACGCTGCAGCGAACAGCAAGGCGGTGTCGAGACATGTAGCAAGCCCTGTGGTCTCTATCGATGATGGTAGACGAATTTTTTGGCCAGTTGATTCAAAGCTAGCCGGTGGGACAGAATAAGTAATATGTCGCGCACTCACTGCGGCCCAAACTCCAGCAAGAATCTCCCAAACTCGAGTTCTGGACTTCTTTTGATATCCTTCAAGCGTACTTGATTTTCCTGACGCTGCGAGCAGTTCGGAGGTTTCTTTCAGCAGATGTTGGACTGATGGATCATTTGGTGCGACAAAGGCAGCCAAGAGTTCGGGCATGTATTTGGCACCACCCCACTCATTTCGCGCCAGCGCCTCCACGCTCTGACGCGTTTCAGCAATAATGGTCTCATCTTGTTTTAGGATGAGACGAACGTCTGCGCGGACCCTATCTGTTAGTGCATGTAAGAGGCCGCCCGCAAGCGGTGGCTGAAAATCCCGAGGTCGGAGCTTCGATCCAGCCGTTATGCGATCGAAATTCCAGGAGCGTGATCCCAGAACAGGAGGCTCTGACGAAAGGGAAAGTGTCAGGTTCTCAAGGTCTACTTCAGAGACGTTTTCCACTGACAGATCAAGAATTGCTGGAACGTCATTCTGATGCGAAGCAAAGGTAATCTTTGGGGCCAAAGTGACGGTTATGGTAGCCTTAGCTGTCGCACCTTCAACGTCTGAACTTGCCTGAACTTCGCTATCCCCCAAGATTTTCCCCTTCTCTACAGCTTAAAGAGAGAAGGCCAAATTTTGGCTCGCGTCAACTCCCAGGTGAAGGTGATTGGCGCCGTCTGACTAACTGTTGCCAAGCCAATTTAGCCAAGGGGGTTAGGCAGCACCGTCTATAAGAATCTGCGCTGCTCCCAAGCGACTAAACAGCTTTTTGCGGCAGGTAAGTACGATTATTTGCACCTGCTCGCCGGCGCGCATCAGAACGTCAAACATGCTTTCAATCCTCTCGTCGTCCGAAAATGCCAGTGCATCATCAAGGATAACGGTGGCAGGTCGCCCCTGCCCGAGAAGCAGTTCTGCAAACGCAAGCCGTGTCAGAATCGCAAGCTGTTCTCGTGTGCCGCCACTGAGTAAACTGAAGTCTTCGTTTTGACCCGCACGCGTGAGTGCAGAAATCTGAAGGTTCTCGTCAAGAATGATGTCCGTGTCAGGTAGTAACATCTTTAGATAGGGTTGCACGCGATTGACGATGGGAGCGAGATACCGGGTCTTCGCTTCAGATTCAGCCTGCTCCAAGGTCTCCAAAAGTAGACCCAGCACTGCAGCTTCCTTTTCAAATTCGGCAACAGTGTTTCCGAGCCGTTCAATTTCAGCATCCCGCGCCAGAAGCATTTCTTCAATCCCCGCTCCCTCCTGCGCCTCAACCAATGCGGAAGAGCGGGCGATAGAAGTTTCCAAACGATTTATGGCGTCTCGATGGTTTTTCTCTGCGCCCTCCAGACGGCGAATCTTGGCGTCAATGGCTTCCATCGGCTCGGTTTGCACTTTTTCCTTTTCTTCAAAATCTTGTCGCCTGCTGGCGGCTTCTATTCCTAGTTGCCGTATATTGGCTTCCAGCTGATCATCGCTGACCATGCCCTTGCTTGCATTGAGATCTGCTTCCTTGGAAGCTACGGAGCTCGTTAAGACCGCAAGTCGAACCTGATGATCCTGAGCTTTCTTGTCAGCGTCAGCAGACGCCACCTTCAGGCCAGCAACGGACCCGCCAGCTTTAGAAATCTCGAGGTTTAGCCGATCGGTCTCCTTATGATACTGTTCGATCTGCCGATCCAAAGCCTCTTCGGTCGGAACCTTCTCAAAACCCAGTTCTGCCAACATATTCTTGAGCTGTCCCCTCAGTTCCCCACCATAAGATTTGATATGATCCAGACCCGGTTTAAGTTTCTTAGTGGGATCGCCAGGGGTCAATCCTGCGATTTCCTTTTGGATGTGTTCCAACTGGCGGGTGTGTTGATTGCGTTGAGCAGCAGCTTCTCTTGCAGTTGCAAGATCCTTGGCACCTGCATTTGTGAGAGCGCTTTCCAACGCTGCTTCAGCATCCTGCTTGCGTTTGAAAAACTCGACACGGTCTTTCACTTTTGGCTCAATTGTTATCGTGCCAATCTCACGAATTACGATGTTGGTCTTTTCGATAAGGGAAAGGGCCTGCGTTGGATTACTGAGGGGTGTCCCATTTATGTACAGATGTGGCAGAGCTTCCGCTTGGATGTTAAAGGATACCGCTGTTGCGACGGCATTCATTGCCGCTTCAGCAGTAACAAGCGCTATTCCGGCTTTTTCAATTTGTGCGACTAACGAATCGGTTGCAGCTATCGCCCCGATTGCTTCAGGCAATTTGTCTGCTTCGGATTCGAGTCGCGTGGCCTTTTCGAGTACGGAATTGATTTCGACAATCTCTTTGTTGATCGAGACGAGTGTTCGCGTGCGATCTAAGTTTCGGCCCTTGCTTGACATTTTGCTGGCGAAATCGCGCAGAGCAGCTAGCGCGATTTCGCCTGCGTCAAGTAAATCATTGGCAGTTTTCTGTCCCGTATTTAGTTCGAGGGTCTGCGGCTCTAGGTCGGCAAGCTGTTGTTTAAACTTTTGTAGACTTCCGACGTTCTGCCGTCGCTCTTGAAGCGCTTTCATTGCATTTGTGATACGCTCTTGCGCAGATTTGGCTGCAGTTGCCGCTGCCGCGATCTCCGAGGCTAGTGTTGCCGCCAACGTTTTATTAGCCCGTTCAGAAGAAAGTTCGTTTTGATGGGCAGCCTCGTCCCAATCAGTCTTCTCTGTCTTCAAGTCCCGATTGCTGCGTTCAAGCAGTTCCAACTCTTTAGCGAGTAAAACCCTCTTTTCTTCAAGCTCCGATTTTTCTTTGACGAGCCCTTGAAGCCGGTCGATTGTTTCTTTGTATTTTCCTCTTGGGCCCCTGCCGGTCTGCAATTCGTTCAGAGCCGCTTTGACTGCTTTAGGGATTTTCTGGCCCCTGGATCCTCCTGTCACGAGACCGACCTGAGCCTCAATGCACTGCTGCATCGTCTGTTGAGCTTGTTCGTCTAAACCCTCTTGCCCGAACGATTCACCTTGGCGCACCCAGAGCGTGCCCCAAATGCCTGGTTCACCGCCTCTTGATCCACTCTTGAATCCAAGCAGTTTTTGGAGTTCGTCTTCTGCTGCGTCGTCTTCGAAGAGGCGATTATCTGAACATTTAAGAATAGACTTTCCACTTTGCCCCGCAAATTTCTTGTGAATTGTCCAAGATTTGCCGTCCACGTCAAATGAGAGCTTCACTTCCGGAATGGTGCCATTCACGAAATGCCGATAGGCCTTTACATGCGCGGCGGCTGACTTTGCTTTTTCAAATATTGCCGCATTAATCGCTTCTAACAGCGTTGATTTGCCAAGCTCGTTGCGTCCAACAAGAACGCTGACCTTGTCTCCGATATTCTCAACTTTTATGGTTCCCACGAATTTTCGGAAATTGGTGAGTTCAATCGAACGTATTTTCACGATAGCACCTCCTGGCGGAGGTGTTCGAGATAGAGGCGCTTAAGAGCCTGCGTCGCCACCTGTGCCCTATTTGAGTCAGCTGAATCAGCAGCAATCGCTTTCAAGCGGTCGGCGGCAACTCTAACGAATCCAGAGCGGTCAATTTCATCTAGATCTTGGTCAGTAGGATTTAGAACAAGTCCACCTTCATCAAAGCGCAACGCGCGAAGTGCGGCACCCACATGGTGCAGGATCTTCTCTTCGAAGTTGCGCCGTCCGGCGAGCGAAAGCGCACCCCTCGCGCGCAAGTCTAGAGCCATGCGGCTCAGGTCAGCACCAAGAGAACGCAATTCAGATTCCAACGTGTCAACTTGATAGTCCTCCGTCAGAGTCTTCTCAACAAGGTGCCACCGATAGTGGCCTGTTGGGACTGATGTAACTGAAGGAGCACTGTTTGACCCCATGACATCAACGATCAGTGCCGAACCACCGTTACACCGAGAAGTCACAGCGTTCGGCGGAAGTTTGAACTGATCTGGTTCAGGCGTGCCGCTGTACCAGCAGCGGTCACCAATGCGGATTTGCCGATGCCAATCTCCCATAGCGAGGTAACTCAAGCCGGCGCTCTCGGGGCGAGTTGGAGAAATGTAGTTGTTGGCCTCACCTTCAGAACCAAACCCTTGGACTGAACCGTGAGCTATCCCTAGACGGATGGCTCCCTCGGGCGTTGCCTCCGTATCCATATAAGACGTGAGGTCATCTGGGTTGGAGGTGAATTTAAGTGGTGCCGGTAGCAAGAAGACCCGTTTGCCATCATCGTCAGCAATTTGGACCGCCCCTGGTCGGGTATGTAACATGACATTTTCTGGAAGCTGCATACGTGCCAATCGGTCCCACAAGCCATTTTCTTGATACCGGTCGTGATTCCCGGGCATTAAGTGCCACTTCAGGCTCGTGAAGGGACGCATGTTCTCAATAGCACGCGCCAGTGCTTGTTGGGACATTTGCTGTTTTTCGAAGATGTCCCCGGCGATGAATACTGCTGAGGCTTGAGCTTTGATTGCTACTTGTCCAAGTGCTCGAATTGAAGCCTGGCGTGCGTCCTGAAGAGCACTAGATTCTTCGGCCGAGAAATTGCCGAATACCTTTCCGATTTGAAGGTCGGATGTGTGGAGAAATCGCATGTTTGTCGTCCTGCCCCTAAGTCGCTGATGTTAAGCCATTCTTGAAATTTTGCCACCTTTCGTTTTACATAGCGAGCAAACATGTATTGCAAATGGAGCTACTTCAGACAGCTAATACAATAGGGTATGAGATTGAGAGACAAGACCAGCCGCGCGAGAAATCCAAAAGTGTTACTTCGAGTTTTGAGATAAAACCTGATGGGAAAGAATGACATAAAATATAGGTTGGCGAACTGCCTACGGGCTCATAACCTGAAAGTCGTCAGTTCAAATTTGGCTCCCGCAACCAAATTAAAGCCTGTTGTCTCAATGAGATAACGGGCTTTTCTTTTTCTCGGGAGGGCACAAAAGGTCGCTCTGGGTTACACCTGGGTTACACTTGAAAAAGAATTTGCGGGATATCCACAGTAATGAGGAATTTGAAGCATCCGCTGAATGTGTTTCTGAATTTACGGCTCGGGCTGTTCCACGTAACTAACGGCAGGGCGATAATCCCAAAAAATGCATCAATGAGATTGTTGAAAAAAACAGACGTCAAATAAAACACATGATTTACCCTCGTCCTGATACACACTGCATGAGTTAAATTCTTCGACGCTCATGTCTGCCAAGACAGGTTCAGTGGACTCCAAAAGAAAATGCCGAGACCGTCGAAAAGGGCCATGAGCAGATATTGATGGGCTCCCGCCGCGCTCTGCCGCGTTGCTTAACCGACTTCGCAAGCAAGTCGTTCATCGGTTAACGTCGCCGAAAGCGACCTTTCGACTGACCCGATCCTTCGATAGCTTTGCACCTTCGGCAGAGCTTTCGGCAACCTCGCAAAACATCCCAAGGCACGCTGCAGACAATTTGATCGGATATCTCTTCGACTGATTGTTCATCAACGGATACTATAACGAAGAAAGACCGCACATAGCGATCGGCTAAATGACGTCGATTTTGCACCACAAACCCGGTGGCGCATCCATCCCGTCACTGGCGAAATTGGTCTAAAGTTCTGGTCACAGGTGATCCAGCAAATGGGGGCAGAGCAGTTGAGAACAGACTACCTTTGAAGCGGGGTTAATTCTCGGGAGCAGGTCACCATATCCGCGACCGAATGCCCTCGATCCGTAATCTGTTTGATCGCATCTAACTTGAAGCCTCGAGCGAAACTCTCAACCCAGCAAAAGTCTTATAACCGCAAACCCTCAACGTTTTGGTAGCGCCGCGCGGATTATCGGAGCCACTTCGCTTCCAAGTAACGTGATCGAGCGTTTCATTGCCGTTGTATCAAGCGATGCCGAGCTCATTTGGAAAGTGATCCGAGAAAGGCCGCCCAACGCGGCGCTGGCTGCGATCATTTTAGCAGCGACAGTGGCTGGTGCGCCAATCAAATAGGCACCACCTGGACCACAAGTCGCATCGAACTGCTGGCGGGTGGGCGCTGACCAGCCACGCTCACGTCCGATCTTCGAAACCAAGTGATGCCAGCCAGGGTAAAATGCATCCTTCGCTTGCGCGTCGGTCTCTCCAACAAAACCCATCGCATGGACGCCAACTTTAAGCTCCTCTGGCTTATGCCCGGCCCGCTGGCCGCTTTCGCGGTAAAAATCAACCAACGGTCGGAAATGCTCGAACGAACCACCAATGATTGCCACCATCAGCGGCAGCCCAAGCTCTCCTGCCCTAGCAAAGGATTTCGGCGTGCCGCCCACACCGAGCCACACCGGCAATTGTGGCTGATGCGGGCGCGGATAAACCCCTTGTCCGGTAAGCGCAGAACGGTATTGCCCTTGCCACTTCATGTTGGTTGAGTCGCGGAGCTTGAGGAGTAGATCAAGTTTTTCGGCAAACAGCCCATCATAGTCTTGTGTCTGTAAACCGAACAATGGGAAAGCCTCACCAAAGGAGCCTCGGCCAACGACAATTTCAGCACGGCCTTTAGAGATCAGGTCGAGGGTAGCGAACTCCTGAAACACCCGCACGGGATCGGCCGCACTTAACACAACCACTGCACTTGTGAGGCGGATCGTTTTGGTGCGGGCAGCTGCGGCAGCTAAGATGATCGCAGNNCACATCAAGCCCTACACGATCAGCAATCTCCACCTCTTCGAGAAGATCAGCCATGCGGTCCGTGGCCGAAGGCGTTTTGCCTGTCGCCGGGTCCGGTAAGATTGCCGCAAAACTATCAATGCCAATTTCCATAATGAACCCTTCAACTATCTTTCGTGAGTAGATACAACCCGCCATTGAACTTGAAAAAGGGCAACATGTACATCGACTGTGGCTTTGCGTGATGCTCGCATTTGTAGCCTAAGAAATCACGCGGCTACGGCAAGCACATCCTGCTGGCGGGCGGTGCTAAGTGCCTTGGTCCACCAGACCAATTGATCGAGCATATCTTTCACGCCCTTTTCCAGATAGGTGATTTCTTTGAGTTCCTTGCCCTGCTGCCAAACAGCCATGAAGTCAGCACCTTGAATATAAACACCCGCGCGTATCGTAGCCAATAGCAGTTCAGCGGCCACAAGGCGCAACTGCTCAACTGCGCGCGCGCCACCGACAGCTCCGTAACCTACAAAGGCAGCGGCCTTCTTGTTCCATTCGGGATAAGCATAGTCGAGCGCATTTTTCAGCACCGCAGGAATGCCGTGATTGTATTCAGCCGTTACAAAAATATATCCGTCGAATCCGGCAATTTTCTTTTGCCAGCGTTGGGCTACTTCATTGGTGGACGGGGCCCATGCGTTTGATGCCACTTCATCAAAGAACGGCATAGGGAAATCCCGCAAATCGACGATTTCAGTTTCGATATCTTTGCGATCAACGGCAATGTCTTTCACCCATTGAGCAGGCTTATGGCCAAAGCGAGCGGCGCGTGTGGTGCTTATGATAATTGCGATCTTGAGCTTTTTCATGAATTCCTCTATGTCAACAGTTGATGGTTACAAATAGTTACTGACACTAAATAGAGAAACATGACAAAATGTTCCCGAAGAATGCCGCGCCATTAGCGAAATGCTATCGCGGGTCGGAGACAAATGGACCGTGCTGGTTGTCTCAACCCTTGGCGATGGACCAAAACGGTTCGGCGTATTGCAAAGAGCCCTAGGTAGCATTTCCAAACGCATGCTGACATTGACCTCGCGTGGATTGGAACGGGACGGATTGGACACGCGCACGGTGTTTCCCATTGTGCCGCCACGCGTCGCATCAGCGCAGCGAGGTTCTGCCAGAGGAAGGCGATGTTTGGCGGGATGAATCTGTCAGATGTCCGCCAGCTTAAGCACCTTTAGACTTTAGCCGGTCCGGAAAATCTGAACCGGAATGGTTGTAAGCTGCACCATTGAATTAACTTGGGCTGCAAGCTGGTCTGCCGCGCGTCAGAACCAGACATTGGGTTCGCACTTCTGGTTGTCTGCTTCGGAGATTGGGCAGAGGCTCACTCGGTGTTCAACACTTTGGCACGCCGTAGGCGATTGCTCCTATTTGGTTTGGGCGTGGCGACTTTCCTGGGACTGTGCTTAACCTACGGGATTACGGCTCTGTGGCCTCGATTTGGACAAAGGCGATGCGACAGGGTTCGCTCCCATGATTGACCCAAGCGTGGTTTGTCTCTTGTTGGACGACAGCGTCGCCGGGCTCAAGGTGTACCGAAGTGTCGTCGAGCACCATGTCAATTTCACCCGATAGGACGACGGCAAAATCAATGGTCTCCGACAACTTTCCGAAGAGACTCTCATTCACGGCTTGGCATTGTTGGCGAGCGCAGTAGAGACTCGGGTCGACATTGACATAAAGTTGATCACGCAAGAATCGTGGAAACACCTGCCGGAAAGTCTGCTTTCTTCGCGGCTGCTGAAGTGAAGTCAGTGGACGTATTTGGCAGCAAAGGGCCAGAACCAGACTCTAAATCCTTTTGGAAGAAAACTTTAGTGGCAGGTCACAAGCCACACGTGCTGGGGGATTCTGTCCACCAATCAAAACTGGCACTATTTTAAGCGACCAACTTACCCTGCAACCGCTGCGCTATGCGCCCTGCAACGCAAGACTGACACGAAACTATTTCGCATTATCAAGTTTGTTGATGGCTTCGACATTGCCTGCAGAGGAGCCCTTTGGATCGAAGACTGAGGCGAGGAAGGCGTCGGCAATGGCTTTCGCAAGCTCGGGGCCGATGACGCGTGCCCCCATCGTGATGATCTGCGCATTGTTGGACTTGACAGCACGCTCGGCCGAATATGTATCATGGGCTTGCGCCGCCCGGATGCCCGGCACCTTGTTGGCCGAGATGGCAACCCCAATGCCTGTGCCGCAGCACAGGATCGCGCGGTCGAACTTGCCGGCCAGGACATCTTTGGCCACGCCGGAGGCCAGATCAGCATAGAAGCCCGAAGCACTGAGGTTGGTGACCTCGTGCTTGGAGCTTCCCTTGAGATAGGCATCGATCACATCGACCAAGGGTTTT
>PLXI01000220.1 GCA_003151375.1 Hyphomicrobiales bacterium | reverse complement strand
CTTGTATCTTATTTAGTCATTGATTGCGCTTATTCAAACCAAAGAATAGCCAGAGCAAACCTTCGTGCCGTGAGGGATGTCGATTTCCCATCACGGCACGTTCAGAACATAGACAGCAGCAGACGATGGTGTGCTTTGGCCAAAATCCGGCACGCTGACTTCCGCCAGGATGCGCAATTGCTCTGCTGGTAATGACCTGCGACCCGGATCGCCGATCCACACTTCGATCCCTGCGGTGTGGCAAGTTTTGGCAAAGCTTAATGCCCGCCGCGCCAAAGCCTCATTATAGAACAAGTCACCCATCGTGATAAGATCAGCATTCGGGATTGTTCCCCTCAGCCCATCGCGGTGATGCACTTCAATCTTCACTGCATTGGCTTCAGCGTTGAGCTTGGTTACAGCAACGGCATGTATGGCAATGTCGATGGCTGTGACACTTGCTGCACCGGCCTTAGCCGCAGCAATGGCCACGATGCCGGAGCCAGCACCGATATCCAGCACATGACGGCCTTCTATATTTTCAGGATGATCTAAGATGTAGCGTGCCAGCACATTGCCCCCGGCCCAACAATAAGCCCAGTAAGGTGGCATTATGTCCCTACCGAGAAACGCCGTCAGGCCACTACGTGGGTGATGCTGATACAAGAAAATTTCCGGCGCAGCCTTGGCCGGACTGAGCATGAAGTTGGACCTGACGAAACTTTCTATGTCCTTTTGCGTCATCGCGGCTGCTTACACCAAAGGATAGCCAGACCAAACCTTAACATTACGCAGAGCTAGCGAAGATTGCAGGCGCTGCAACCCCGGCAGGCGGGCTAGTTTTGTGCGGTGAATACGCTCATAATCATTGGCATCAGCTGCAGCAACACGCAACAAATAGTCAAATTGCCCGCTCATCAAATGGCATTCCAGAATTTCCGGCACACGCTGAACTGCCGCTTCAAATTTCTCAAAGGCCGTTTCGGTTTGGGCCGCCAATGACACTTCTACAAAGAACTCATTGTTAAAGCCAACCGCTGGCCCATCCAATCTTGCGGCATAGCCGGTGATGATCTCTGCCGCTTCCAAAAGCTTTACACGCCGATGACAGGCCGAGGGCGATAGACCCACTTTATCCGCCAGTTCGGCGATCGGAATCGTCGCCGCCTGTTGAAGGCGTGACAGAATGGCTTTGTCTATTTTATCCAATTTATGAGTTTTCATTCGAATTATATAACATATATTAGAATAATATTCCATCTGATCGAAAGATTGCCAAATCTTTCGAACAATCTGCCAAAGCCCAAAGTCTATGCTCTTGTTCAGGAGGATCATCTCATGCTCATCGGCGTACCAAAAGAAATTAAAAATCACGAATACCGCGTTGGCCTAACCCCGCAAGCAGTCGGCGAATATGTGCGCCACGGCCACAAGGTGGTGGTGGAGAAAAATGCAGGCGCTGGCATCGGGTGTTCAGACCAGGATTATGAGAACGCTGGTGCAACCGTTGTGCAAACCGCCGCTGAGATTTTTGCCAAAGCGGAGATGATCGTTAAGGTCAAAGAACCACAAGCCAATGAGCGCAAGCTTTTGCGCGCTGACCAAATTCTTTATACCTATCTCCATCTGGCCCCAGACCCTGAACAGGCCAAAGACCTCATTGCCTCAGGTGCTGCTTGCATCGCCTATGAAACTGTTACCAGCGCGCGCGGTGGCCTGCCCTTGCTTGCGCCAATGAGCCAAGTGGCAGGGCGTATGTCAGTGCAAAGTGGCGCGCATTGCCTTGAGAAACGTCAAGGTGGGCGTGGCCTTTTGTTAGGTGGTGTGCCGGGCGTTGCCCCAGCCAAGGTGGTCATTTTAGGTGGCGGCGTGGTGGGCACCAATGCTGCCGCCATTGCGATCGGCATGGGCGGCGATGTCACCGTCATTGAACGTTCAATTGATCGGATGGAAGAACTCATTGCACGTTTTGGTCTTGGCATTAAAACGCTCTATTCAACAAAAAGTGCCATCGAAGAAGAATGTGCGGCGGCCGATCTGGTGATTGGCGGCGTGCTCATCCCCGGCGCTGCTGCACCCAAGCTTGTCACCCGCGCCATGTTGAAAGACTGGAAACCTGGGGCGGTATTTGTGGATGTTGCGATTGACCAAGGCGGCTGTGCCGAGACATCACACGCAACCACACATGCTGATCCTACATATATCGTTGAGGGAATAGTGCATTACTGCGTGGCCAACATGCCAGGTGCCGTGGCGCGCACTTCAACCTATGCGCTGAATAATGCAACCCTGCCCTTCGGCCTGGCTCTGGCGGACAAAGGCTGGAAGCGTGCTGTGAAAGAAGACCGACATTTGCGCGCTGGGCTCAATGTGGCTGAAGGAAACGTCACTCACCCAGCTGTGGCTGAAGCTTTGGGATATCAGCTCTTTGAGGTGGAAAAGCTGGTGGGCTAAGCGATACTAAACAGAAACGCGAGAACCTACACGACGTGCTCCTAAATCACAATGTAGGGTCAGAACTTGTAATTCAAACCAACCCTTGCAATGGCGAAATTCACGTTCGTTGTGCAACCAGCAAAGCAATTTGAGATTGGTAAGCTACCGAGACCAACATACAGTGCTTCTGCCTTGACGCTGATATGGTCGGACATGGGGCCGCTTCGATACCACCACCCGCGGTCCAACCAATTTGCGTCGCCGAACCCAAGTCGGCCCCACCAAGAACAAGTGGATCATAAGCATGAACCCAGCCACCGGCTAAGCCACCGGTTGCATATACCATGGCACGCGTGCCAAGTTCATGGCCAATGCGCACACGAAGCGTTCCCAATGATCCTACGGCGGTGTTGCAAGATACACCGCATGTAAATACAACACTTGCTGGATCTGAAGACAACAGCCCTGCCACATCCATGTCACCTTCAAGACCATAAACCCAAGCACTGCTTTGCCAATTGGCACCCACGGTCACGCCACCGAGCATCCCAGAGAAATTTCCCGACGGAGAGGTAAAACCCAGAGAAGGAGCATTCCAGTTGTTCTGTCCAAAACCTAACCCGCCGTTTACGCCGGCATAAAAACCAGTCCAGTTATTATCACGTCTGGGGGCAATCAAGTCTGCCGCAAATACGCTGTTTGCAAATACCGCAACCGCAGCGCTTGCTGCAAAAACCAACCGACAAAGTCTCATTTTCTTGCGCCCCATTTTATCCCCACTTTATATTTAGAGTCCAACCAATGCTATCGTGCCCCCAACTATGAGTCAAGGCTCCGGCCCATATCGCCACATTTTCCATTTCTGAGGCGGTAGGAATAATAAGTCAGCATTTAGGCATTTATTTACGCCGTCAAAACCACGACTGGCGCAATAATCGCCAGCCCTAGGCAGAGCACAAGAAACAACAGAAATTTTCGGCTGGGGATACGTTCAATGGGCTTCATGAGGCCGAATGTTGCGCGATTCCCTCGGCCAGAAAATGATTCTTTTCAAATGCTTGGCCGAGGGTTTGCGGACTCGAAAGCGGTTAACGAAGTGTAAATATACACTCCGTTACCACAACAGCTTTTATTGCATGCCTTGCAGATAAGGCGTGGCCCTGGTGATGGTGACACGACGATTTTCAGGCTCAGCATAAGGCGTTGGAATTTTGAGGAAGTGATCGCCCACGCCCACATCTTTTAAATTGTCTGGCGAGATAGCGTAGTATTTCACCAACATGGCTTTCACGCTGGCAGCACGTAAGCGCGACAGTCTGAGATTATAATCATCGGAACCAACCGCGTCGGTGTTGCCTTCAATCACGAACACCTCATCGGGGTGATAATGCACAATGCGTTCAATGATGCGGGCAATGGCATCAAGATGGCCAAGCTCTTCTTCGCGCAGGAAGCCTTCATTGTAACCGAAGTGAACGCTATCAATTTCAATGCGCGGAATGGTATTGCGCCAATTGGGGTCAGTGACAAAGGTGTGCAAATCAACCCGACGGTCAAAACCATCCGGCGGTGGTGCCATCAACGCCTCTGTCAGAACATCAGGGCCTACTTCAGCGGCAAAGATATTGCGTGGCAAAGGGCGGTGTGGGGGTGCAAATTGTATTTCGCCTTCAGCATCGATTGCGGCCATGCGCGCTTTGCGTTCCTGCAACAAGCGCAGGCGCAACACTTCGCGGTCATAGTCTAAGTTGCCGCGCCAATAATCACGCAATGACGGATCATAGTGATCATCGCCTTGGGCATCATCGTAAACTTGAATGCGGCGCATCAATTCGTCAGACCGCAATTGATCAGACGGGCGGCGATCTTCCAATACTTCGCGCGGCGGGCTAGCCGCAGTGATCAAGTTGATTGACACGCTGAAATTAAGGCCAGATGCGGCGGCGGCGGCAGCAACAGCTGGAGGAGCAGTCACAGGCTCTGCATGGTCACCGCGTGCAAATTGCATTGAACGAATCCAAATGCTGGTGGACGGA
>PLXI01000156.1 GCA_003151375.1 Hyphomicrobiales bacterium | reverse complement strand
CGCCAATCGGATTTGATGATCGTGGCTGGTACACTGACCAATAAAATGGCACCGGCATTACGCAAAGTTTATGACCAGATGCCAGAACCGCGTTACGTGCTCTCCATGGGCTCTTGCGCCAATGGCGGTGGTTATTATCATTACTCATATTCTGTCGTGCGTGGCTGTGATCGTGTGGTGCCAGTCGATATCTATGTGCCAGGCTGCCCGCCCACCGCTGAAGCATTGGTTTACGGCCTTCTGATGCTGCAAAAGAAAATCCGCCGCACAGGAACGATTGAACGGTGATGGCGATGACTGATCTGGCCGCACTTGGTGCAAACATCCAGGCGAAATTGGCGGGGGCTGTAATGGCCACTTCTATCTCTTATGGCGAACTCACATTACAAGCCGATGCCGCGCGCATCATTGAAGTGTTAAAGTTCCTGCATGACGATGCCGATTGCCGTTTCGTTTCCTTCATCGATATCTGTGGTGCCGATTACCCTGAACGCGAAAAGCGCTTCGATGTGGTCTATCATCTGCTCAGCCCCTATAAAAACACCCGCATTCGCGTGAAGGTGCAAGTGGATGAAGCTGGCGAAGTGCCTTCCGCTGTTGAAGTATTCCCGGCCGCTGATTGGTTTGAGCGCGAAGTCTATGATCTTTACGGCGTGGTATTCTCCGGCCATCCAGACCTGCGCCGCATATTGACTGACTACGGCTTCAGCGGCCACCCTCTGCGCAAAGATTTCCCGGTCACAGGCTATGTTGAAGTGCGTTATGATGATGAGAAAAAGCGCGTGGTTTATGAACCCGTAAAACTCGTTCAAGAAATGCGCCAGTTTGATTACCTTTCGCCTTGGGAAGGTGCCGAATACATTCTCCCCGGCGATGAAAAGGCGAAGAAGCAATGACTGAGCAAACCCTTCGCAATTTCACTCTCAACTTCGGTCCACAGCATCCGGCAGCACATGGCGTTTTGCGCATGATCTTGGAGTTGGATGGCGAACTCGTCACCCGCGTCGATCCCCATATCGGCTTGCTCCACCGCGGTACCGAAAAGCTGATTGAGCAAAAGACTTATCTGCAAGCTGTTCCATATTTTGACCGTCTCGATTACGTGGCGCCAATGAACCAAGAACATGCGTATGCTTTGGCTGTTGAGAAATTGCTCGGCATCACGGTGCCAAGGCGCGGACAGCTCATCCGGGTTCTTTACTCTGAAATCGGCCGTCTCTTGTCGCACCACATGAACGTCAACACTCAAGCCATGGACGTTGGTGCTTTGACGCCTTTTACTTGGGGCTTTGAAGAACGCGAAAAGCTGATGGTATTTTACGAACGGGCTTCTGGCAGTCGTATGCACGCCGCTTACATTCGCCCCGGCGGTGTACACCAAGATTTGCCGCAAGCATTGATTGATGACATTGGCCATTTCTGCGAAACCCATCCAAAGGTATTGGATAACATTGAAACGCTGTTAACCGGCAACCGCATCTTCAAACAGCGCAATGTTGATATTGGCATAGTGTCTTTGGAAGATGGCCTGAAATTGGGCTTTTCCGGCGTGATGTTGCGCGGCTCAGGTGCTGCGTGGGATCTGCGCAAAAGCCAGCCCTATGAATGTTATTCCGAATTGGATTTCGACATTCCCATCGGCAAGAACGGCGATAACTATGATCGCTATTTGATCCGCGTTCAGGAAATGCGCGAGAGCGTAAAAATTATGAAGCAGTGTGTAAGTATGCTGTTGAGCAGTGCGGGCGCTGGTGCGATTACATCTGATGATGGAAAGGTTGTTCCACCCAAGCGCCCCGAAATGAAGCGCACAATGGAAGGCATGATAAATCACTTCAAACTTTACACTGAGGGTTACAAAGTTCCCGCTGGTGAAGTCTATTGCGCCGTTGAAGCACCCAAAGGCGAGTTCGGCGTTTATCTGGTCAGCGATGGCAGCAACAAGCCATACCGTTGCCGTTTGCGTACACCCGGCTTTGCCCATTTACAAGCTATGGATTTTATGTGTCGTGGCCATCAGCTGGCGGACGTATCTGCCGTGCTTGGTTCTCTTGATATTGTGTTCGGTGAGGTGGATCGGTGAGTGTTCGTCGTTTAGATCTGGTTCAGCCCGCAGCGTTTTCTTTCACGCCCGATAATGTCTCGCGCGCCAAACAAGCCATTGCTTGCTTCCCCAAAGGCAAGCAGGCCTCTGCAGTCATTCAACTGCTGTGGTTTGCTCAGGAACAAGATGGTTGGTTGACTCGTCCGGCGATTGAGTATGTCGGTCGGATGCTGGACATGGCCTATATTCGCGTGTTGGAAGTGGCCACCTTCTATACCATGTTCCATCTCTCGCCTGTCGGCCGCAAAGCGCACATTCAAGTGTGCGGCACAACGCCCTGTCAATTGCGCGGGGCCGAAGATTTGATCGACGTTTGCAAAAGCAAAATCCACCCAGACCCACATCATTTGAACGCTGATGGTTCAATGAGCTGGGAGGAGGTGGAATGCCTCGGCGCTTGCGTGAACGCCCCGATGATTCAGATTGTGAAAGATACTTACGAAGACCTCACACCTGCAAGCTTGAGTAAAATCATTGATGATTTCCAAGCAGGTCGTCCGGTGAAGCCTGGCCCGCAAAATGGCCGCCAATTCTCAATGGCTTTGACCGGGGCAACCTCGCTCACTGACAATTCACTCTATAATAAGCAACGCACATATAAGCGCGTGGAAGCACCGCCGCCTCCGCCACCGGCGCCCGCTGTGGTTCCTGCAACTGCCGCGCCGGCACCAGCCGCTCCTGTTGTTGCAGCACCAATTGTCGCCGCTCAGGTTAAAGCGCCCCTTGTGACGCGTGTGGCAAAAATTGTCGATGCGCCAGCAAAGATGACTCAGGCGAAAAAGGTTCCAACAAAGGTGGTGGCAACCAAGAAACCAGTGACAAAAAAATCCGCTGTCAAAAAATCCTCCGCCAAAAAATCAATTCCAGCGAAGAAGAAAAAGTGAGAATGACCAATGCTCGCTGATAAAGACCGCATTTTCACAAACCTCTACGGCCTCCACGATTGGGGCTTAGAGGGCGCCAAACAACGCGGCTGTTGGGTGGATACCAAATCCTTCATCGACAAGGGTCGCGATTGGATTGTGAATGAAATCAAAGCTTCCGGCCTGCGTGGCCGTGGCGGCGCCGGCTTCCCAACTGGATTGAAGTGGAGCTTCATGCCCAAAGTAGTGGCCGAACGCCCGCATTATCTGGTGGTGAACGCTGATGAATCCGAGCCCGGCACTTGCAAAGACCGTGAGATCATGCGTCACGATCCGCATTTGCTGGTCGAAGGCTGTTTGCTGGCAGGCATGGGTATGGCCTGCAACGTGGGTTATATTTATGTGCGCGGCGAATATGTGCGCGAGCGTGAACACCTTCAGGCTGCCATTGACCAAGCCTATGAGGGCCGCCTGATCGGCAAGAACAACGTTAACGGTTGGGACTTTGACCTTTACGTCACCCACGGTGCGGGCGCTTATATTTGCGGCGAAGAAACCGCGATGTTGGAGAGTTTGGAAGGCAAGAAAGGCCAGCCTCGCATGAAGCCGCCGTTCCCCGCCAACGTCGGTCTATATGGTGCGCCAACCACAGTGAACAATGTTGAATCAATTGCCGTGGCAGGAACGATTTTGCGCCGTGGTGCAACGTGGTTTAACTCAATGGGCCGCCCTAACAATGTTGGCACAAAATTATTCTGCATTTCTGGCCATGTGAACACACCTTGTAACGTTGAAGAAGAACTGGGCGTCACTTTCCGCGAGTTGATCGACAAGCATTGCGGCGGTATTCGCGGCGGTTGGGATAATCTCCTCGCAGTGATCCCCGGCGGCTCGTCAGTGCGCATGGTGCCCGCGGCCCAAATCATTGACACACCAATGGATTTTGATTCACTTTCAAAACTACGCTCGGGCCTCGGCACGGCGGCAGTGATTGTAATGGATAAAAATACAGATCTCATCAAAGCCATTGCGCGGCTGGCGAAATTCTACATGCATGAGTCTTGTGGCCAATGCACGCCGTGTCGCGAAGGCACAGGCTGGATGTGGCGCGTGATGACTCGCATGGTCGAAGGCCGCGCTGAAAAGCGTGAGATCGATATGCTATTGGATGTCAGCAAACAGATCGAGGGCCACACCATTTGTGCGCTTGGCGATGCTGCCGCATGGCCAATCCAAGGCCTGATCACGCATTTCCGCCCCGTGATCGAAGCGCGCATTGACCAATACACCTATCGCTCAACCAAAGACGGCGCTGTCCGTCATGCGGCGGAGTGATGTGATGCACCTCGCTGAACTCAACATTGGCAAATTCAAATATCCAACGTCGGATATGCGCATGTCTGGCTTTATGAACAACCTTGATCGCATTAATGCGCTGGCCGAGCGTTCAGAGGGATTTGTTTGGCGTCTGAAAGCTGACGGCAGCAATAACGCGACTGACCTGCGGGTTGGTGATGATTATGCTGTCAACATGTCAGTATGGACTGATGCAAAGGCTTTGGAAAATTATGTGTTCAAAACCGTCCATGCGCAATTTTATAAGCGCAAAGCCGAGTTTTTTGAGGCGATGGAAAAACCACATATGGTTTTCTGGAATGTAGTTGAAGGCCATACGCCAACTCTGAGCGAAGCGATGGACAAGTTGGAAGATTATGAAAAGAATGGCCCATCCGAACGTGCTTTCGGTTGGGCCGAAGTGATGGATATTGAACGCATGCGTTCACTAAGGTGTGCATAATGCCAAAGCTGAAAATAGACGGCGTAGAACTTGAAGTTGAAACCGGCACCACGCTGTTGCAGGCCTGTGAATTGGCTGGCAAAGAAGTTCCGCGCTTCTGTTATCATGAACGCCTTTCAGTGGCAGGCAATTGCCGCATGTGCCTAGTGGAAGTGAAGGGCGGCCCGCCAAAACCGCAAGCCTCTTGCGCTATGTCAGTCAACGATCTGCGCCCAGGCCCGAACGGTGAACTGCCGGAAGTTTTCACCAACACACCAATGGTAAAAAAAGCCCGTGAGGGTGTGATGGAATTCTTGCTCATCAATCATCCACTTGATTGTCCGATCTGCGATCAGGGCGGCGAATGTGATTTGCAAGATCAGGCCATGGCCTATGGGATCGACGCCAGCCGCTTCCACGAAAACAAGCGTGCTGTTGAAGACAAAAACTTGGGCCCGCTGGTCAAGACTTCAATGAACCGCTGCATCCAATGCACGCGCTGTGTGCGCTTCACCACTGAAGTGGCAGGCATTGAAGAAATGGGTGCCACTGGTCGTGGTGAGGATATGGAAATCACCACCTATCTAAACAAGGCGATTTCGTCAGAACTACAAGGCAATATCATTGATCTTTGCCCAGTGGGCGCACTCACCTCTAAGCCCTATGAGTTTAAAGCTCGCGCGTGGGAATTGCGCAAAACTGAAACCATCGATGTGATGGATGCGGTCGGTTCTAACATCCGGGTGGATGCGCGTGGCCGCGAAGTGATGCGCATTCTACCGCGCATCAATGAAGATGTGAATGAAGAATGGATTTCTGATAAGACCCGTTTCGTTTGGGATGGCTTGAAAACGCAGCGGCTCGATCAACCTTATGTGCGCGATATGGGCAAACTGCGTCCCGCCACTTGGGATGAGGCATTGAACCGCGCAGCTTCCAAACTCAAGGCAGCGGCACCGGAGCGTGTTGGCATTCTGCTGGGCGACCTCGTGGCAACGGAAGAAGCTTTCGCGCTGAAAACAATGGCCGTGAAATTAGGCATCAACAACATCGATTGTCGCCAAGATGGCAGTCCACTTGGCGAAGTGGGTGGCCGCGCTGGTTATCTTTTCAACTCGGGCATTGCTGCAATCGAAGAAGCTGATGCCATAATGCTGATCGGCTGCAACCCGCGCCTTGAAGCGCCGGTGCTCAACGCCCGCATCAAGAAACGCGCCAACAAGGGCGGCTGTTTGATCGGCGTTGTGGGCGAAAAAGCTGATCTCACTTACACTTACGCTTATCTTGGCGCTGGGCCCGAAAGCCTTGAATCTTTCGTCAATCATCCGCCTGCAAAAGCGCAAAAGCCAATGTTCATAATCGGGCAGGGCGCTTTGGCGCGGCCTGATGGCGCAGCGATTTTGGCCATGGCCTATAGGGCCGCGGTTTCAATCGGCGTGATAAAAGACGGATGGAACGGCTTCAACATTCTGCATACAGCTGCTGGCCGCGTTGGTGCGCTGGACGTTTGCGCATTGCCCGGTGAAGGCGGCAAAACCACGAGTGAAATGTTAAGCGGCGATCTTGATGTTGCCATTCTTGCTGGCGCCGACGAAATTGATATGGCGAAACTTGGCAAAGCCTTTGTGATCTATATCGGCAGCCATGGCGACGCCGGTGCTGCACGCGCTGATGTTATCTTGCCCGGTGCTGCATACACTGAAAAGTCCGCCACTTATGTCAACACCGAAGGCCGTCCACAAATGACAAGCCGCGCCGCATTTCCGCCCGGTGATGCGCGTGAAGATTGGGCCATCATCGTAAACTTGGCCAAACGGGCAGGAACCGACCTTGGCTTTGCCTCCCTCGGCGCCCTTCGTGCTGCAATGTACCAAGCTGCGCCTCAACTGGCCGAATTGAACCAGCTACACAAAGCAGATGCCGCAGCATTGGCCGCTATTGGTGACGCAAAGGGTAAACCAACGAAAATTGCCTTCACCTCACCGATCAAAAATTTCTATCTCACCAATCCAATCGCCCGCGCATCGCGCGTCATGGCTGAGTGTTCGGCTTTGAAGAATGGGCAACAGATGCAGGCGGCGGAGTAAGCAATGACAGAACTCCTGCTCACTCTTGGTTTGATCGTGATTGAAAGCTTGGGTCTTTTAGTGGCTCTTCTAATTTCTGTATCCTTTTTGATTTATTTTGATCGCAAAGTCTGGGCCGCAGTGATGATGCGCCGTGGGCCCAACGTGGTTGGCCCTTGGGGTTTGTTGCAGTCATTCGCGGACTTGTTGAAATTCGCCTTCAAAGAAGTCATCATTCCAGATGGCGCCAACAAGGTTGTTTTCGTAATTGCGCCTATGGTCACATCGGTGTTGGCACTTTCGGCCTGGTCTGTGGTGCCGATGGCTGAAGGCTGGCGCGTGGCCAATATCAATGTGGGCGTTCTCTTTCTCTTCGCCCTTTCATCATTGATGGTCTACGGCATGATCATGGGTGGCTGGGCTTCCAATTCTAAATATCCATTTCTTTCGGCGCTGCGTTCTGCCGCACAGATGGTGTCTTATGAAGTCTCGATCGGCTTTGTTANNTTATGATCACGGTCTTACTTTGCGCGGGTTCATTAAACCTCACCGATATTGTCCACGCGCAAAATCATGGGTTAGGCACTAAACTTGGCCTGCCATCCTCTTTCTTGGATTGGTATTGGCTGCCGTTGTTTCCGATGTTTATAATCTTCTTTGTTTCGGCTCTGGCTGAAACAAATCGCCCGCCGTTTGATTTGGTGGA